>NZ_JBHYJA010000019.1:47865-173916 GCF_042740355.1 Streptomyces sp. NPDC059010 | reverse complement strand
ACCCAATTTTATCCTATTGTGTGCGCGGCGCCACGCTCCCCCCACCCCCACCACTATAATTGCGCCCGAAATAATTGCGTCTAAACACGGGGGGGGGGCCCCCCCCCCCCCGCGGAGGGGGCTGCGCGGTGCCGTGCGCCTGTTTGCGCCCCTGCTGGACGCGCATCACGTCGAACCCGCGTCCGACCCGCGAAGTCATGTGCGGCGTCAAGCGGGCGTTCGCGGTCGGGGTCACCCGGGGGAGGGAAGCGCGGACAAGTCGCCGCGCAGGGCTCAAGGCGCGCCAAATCCTCCGGATCCCGCCGCATCCCACCCGTTTCCCCAGGGAATCCACGTCGGCGGGGCCATGATTGCGCCACGCGGGGGCCCGCTCATGGCCACCGGCCCGTCGCCGAGTGATTTCGGAGAGTAGTTGTGGCACGCCGATGCGCGCAGCATCACTTACGAAGGGTTATGGTGGAAACCCCCCCTCGGGCCGGTCCGTCTCCCCCCCACGGACCGGCCCGTTTTTTTGTGCCCCGATCCGCGGCCGGTCTTCGCCCACGGATCGGAGCCCCTCCGCATCAGGGCCCGCCGTCCCGCCACCCCCTACGGCCACCCACCCCCGTATGCCCGCCCCACCCCCGCGCCCCGGCGCCGCCGCAGCCGCATGCCCGACACCCGTTGGCGGGGCCAGGGCGCGACAGGGGTAGGCTTCGCCTCCGGGGACCGCCATACGGACAGGGACCGCCCTCGACCGCGCCGCGACCATCGCCGCGCACCGTTCATCGCGACCACCGCGACCGCGCCGGGGCCGCGCCTGTCCGATCCGTACGGAGGGGCTGACAATCTCGTGAACCTGCGCGACAAGCTGCGTGGCCTGCTGGTCAGGCTGTACGCACGCCGGGTGGAGGGCCACCTGGACCACGCTCAGGTGCCCAAGCACATCGGCGTCATCATGGACGGCAACCGGCGCTGGGCGAAGGCCTCGGGTTCCACCACCGTGCACGGGCACCGGGCCGGCGCCGAGAAGATCGAGGAGTTCCTCGGCTGGTGCACCGAGACGGACGTCGAGGTGGTCACCCTCTGGCTGCTGTCGACGGACAACTTCGACCGGCCGCAGGACGAACTCGGTCCGCTGCTCGGGATCATCGAGGACGTCGTCCGCTCCCTGGCCGCCGACGGCCGCTGGCGGGTGCACCACGTCGGCACGCCCGACCTGCTGCCCCCCGGGATGCAGACCACCCTCAAGGAGGCCGAGGAGACCACCGCGCACGTCGACGGGATACTGGTCAACGTCGCGATCGGCTACGGCGGCCGCCAGGAGATCGCCGACGCCGTGCGCTCGATGATCGTCGACGCCCATGACAAGGGCACCTCGATGGAGGACCTCGCCGAGTCCGTCAGTGTCGACCTGATCGGCCGCCACCTCTACACCGGTGACCAGCCCGATCCCGACCTCGTGATCCGCACCAGCGGCGAGCAGCGGCTGTCCGGATTCATGCTCTGGCAGACGGCCCACTCCGAGTACTACTTCTGCGAGGTCTTCTGGCCGGCCTTCCGCAAGGTCGACTTCCTCAGGGCCCTGCGCGACTACGCGGCCCGGCACCGGCGTTACGGCGGCTGAGCCTTCTTTCGGCCAGCTGACCGCCGTATTTCGGCGAGGCAAAAGTCACCCTCATTGGGACAGAAGTAACAAGGAGTTCACCGGGGCGCCGTCATATGCGCTGGCATGGCAGCGCATGTTCGAGGGCATAAGCCAAGCAGGTCGACACCCGAACCACGGGTGTCGTATCTCAGTGGGCGGCGCCGGAGCCGTCCGCCCGGGAGGCCCTTTGCACCAGCTCGACCGTGCGGTCACGGCACGGAAGAAGCAGTGGAGGGCCGGTTTTCGGCCCGTGCCAGGCGTGCAGGGCGGCCGACGACCGGTCCAGCTCCACTCCGTCGCTCCCCGACCTCATCCGAGGGGGTACGTCCTTCCGTGGTGACCAGCACAAAGCGCCACAAGCCAGACCGGCGCACCTACGTTCTCGACACCAGCGTCCTGCTGGCCGACCCGAACGCCCTGAACCGCTTCGACGAGCACGAGGTCGTGCTCCCCATCGTCGTGGTGACGGAACTGGAGGCCAAACGGCACCATCCCGAACTCGGCTACTTCGCCCGGCAGGCGCTGCGTCTGCTCGACGAGTTCCGGGTGCGGCATGGCCGTCTCGATGCCCCCATTCCGATCGGGGAACTCGGCGGGACCGTCCGTGTCGAGCTCAACCACTCGGACCCCAGCGTGCTGCCCAGCGGCTACCGCCTGGGGGACAACGACTCCCGCATCCTCGCGGTCGCCCGCAATCTGCAGGCCGAGGGACTCGACGTCACCGTCGTGTCGAAGGACCTCCCGCTCAGGATCAAGGCCTCGTCCGTCGGCCTCCTCGCCGAGGAGTACCGCGCCGAGCTCGCCATCACGGACTCCTCCGGCTGGACCGGAATGTCCGAACTGACCCTGGCGGGTGAACAGGTGGACATCCTCTTCGAGGAAGGCCATGTCTACGTCCCCGAGGTCGCCGACCTGCCCGTGCACACCGGACTGACGATCCACTCCGAGCGCGGCAACGCGCTGGGCCGGGTCACGCCCGAGGGCAATGTCCGGGTGGTGCGCGGCGATCGGGAGGCGTTCGGCATCAAGGGACGCAGCGCCGAGCAGCGGATCGCGCTCGACCTGCTGCTCGACCCGGACGTCGGGATCGTGTCCATGGGCGGCCGGGCCGGCACCGGCAAGTCGGCGCTGGCGCTGTGCGCGGGTCTGGAGGCGGTGCTTGAGCGCCGTCAGCACCAGAAGGTGATGGTCTTCCGGCCGCTGTACGCGGTGGGCGGGCAGGAGCTCGGCTATCTGCCCGGCAGCGAGGCCGAGAAGATGAGCCCCTGGGCGCAGGCCGTCTTCGACACCCTGTCCGCGGTCACCAGCCGCGAGGTCATCGAAGAGGTCACCGCGCGCGGAATGCTGGAGGTACTGCCCCTCACCCATATCCGCGGACGCTCGCTGCACGACGCGTTCGTGATCGTGGACGAGGCGCAGTCGCTGGAACGGAATGTGCTTCTTACCGTTCTGTCCCGAATCGGTGCCAATTCACGGGTGATCCTCACTCATGACGTGGCCCAGCGGGACAATCTGCGGGTCGGGCGCTACGACGGTGTCGTCGCCGTCGTGGAGAAACTGAAGGGACATCCGCTCTTCGCCCACGTCACGCTGACGAGGTCCGAGAGGTCCCAGATCGCGGCGCTTGTGACCGAAATGCTGGAGGACGGGCAGATCTGACCCAAGTGCTCAACTTGCGGTAGCTACTGGTTGGTTGGCGCCGTTCGGAAAGGCTGAGAGCCTATCCGGGCGGCGCCTCGGCGTGTGCGACTTTCCGGAAAACCTCTGGGACAAACGAGGTGTGAGCTTTCACACGCAACACGGAATTGCCTTGCGGCGTCCGGGTGCGGCAGAGTCTCACTCCTGTCAGGCCCCGCATACGACACACCTGTACCCCCAGCGGTACGGAACCACAGCAGCACCACAACCAACTGCATAGCGCCGTCGTATGCCGCCCGAGTCACCACGCGGCGCTCCCTTCACAGGAGTTGCCCACCGGGTCCGTGCCTCCCGTGACCCCGCAGTTGGGAGGCCAGAGCCAGGGGCACGATTGCGTCCGCCAGGGTCACCGAAGCGGACGATGCTGGAAGGAAACCGTGTGAGTCCGATTTCGGTCAGGGGATTCGCAGTGGCCTCTGCCACCGCGGTCACCGCTGTCGGAAGCGTCGTCGGCGTTGCCTCGGGCAGCACCGCGCAGAACAACGACGCCGAGGCGACGGCTGCCGATTCGACGCTTCTCGCGGACATACCCGCGGGCCAGCAGGCCCAGGTGCAGACCGAGTCCCTGACGGCACAGGCCAATGTCCAGGCCATCGCCGCGGACGCGAGCGCCAAGAAGGACGCCGAGGAAGCGGCCCGTAAGGCAGCCGCCCAGACGGCGATCGACAAGCAGAAGGCCGCCGAGAAGGCGGCGAAGGAAGCCAAGGAGCGCGAAGAGGCCGAGACGAAGGCCTCCCGGTCCTCCTCCGCCGACTTCCCGATCCAGAGCTCGTACACCGTCGCGCAGATCCAGGCGATGGCACGCCAGATGGTGCCGGCGGACCAGTTCCAGTGCTTCAGCAACATCGTGGACCACGAGTCCAGCTGGAACTACCAGGCCGTCAACGCCTCGTCGGGTGCCTACGGTCTCTTCCAGGCCCTGCCCGCCGGTAAGTACTCGTCCGCCGGCTCCGACTGGCAGACGAACCCGGCCACCCAGATCAAGTGGGGCCTCAACTACATGAACGACCGGTACCACAGCCCCTGCGGGGCCTGGTCGTTCTGGCAGGCCAACCACTGGTACTAGACGCCCCGCTGGTACAGCCGCGGTACGTCGCTGCTTGTCTGCCGCGCCGTTGTGGCTGGTCGCGCAGTTCCCCGCGCCCCTTAGGGTGCTTCTCAACCCTGCATTGCCCCTCACCGTCCTTTGGTGAGGGGCTTTCGCTCTGCTTCGTGCCGTGCCATGTACGGTCGGACGTGGCGACTCCAGGGGGGAGTGGTGAGGAGAGACGGGGGAAGAGGACGGATCATGTCGCGAGTGCCAGGGTGGCTCGGTCGGCTCGGCGCCGGACTGACCGAGATGAGTGAGCGGTTGGACGAGCGTCGCGCCGAGGTGGAGCGGGAGAGCGCCGAGTTCCGGCCGGAACGGCGGCCCGCCACCGCCGTCGCGCCCGAGCCGCCGGCCGCCGACACCCCACCGCCGCCCGCCGACCACGTCCCACGTCCCCCCGACTACGCCCCCGCGGCTCCGCCTCCCCGCCCCGACCCCGCGCAGGTCGTCCCGTGGGGCGTACGGGTCGCGGCGGAGGCCGGCTGGCGGCTGCTGGTACTGGCCGGCACGGTCTGGGTGCTGATGCGGGTCATCAGCGCCGTACAACTCGTCGTGCTGGCGTTCGTCATCGCCCTGCTCCTCACCGCGCTGATGCAGCCGTCGGTGGCGTGGCTGATGCGGCGACGGGTGCCGCGCGGGCTCGCCACCGCCCTGACCGCGATCCTCGGGTTCGTCGTCATCGGGCTGATGGGCTGGTTCGTGACCTGGCAGGTCATGGAGAACATCGACAACCTCTCCGACCAGATCCAGGACGGCATCGACGAGCTGCGCAACTGGCTGCTCAACAGCCCGTTCCACGTCACCGACAAGCAGATCAACGAGATCGCCGAGAACCTCCGGGAGGCGATCGGCGCCAACACCGACGAGATCACCTCGGCCGGCCTGGAAGGCGTCACGGTCGTCGTCGAGGCGCTCACCGGCATCCTGCTGGCGGTCTTCTCGACGCTGTTCCTGCTCTACGACGGCAAGCGGATCTGGGAGTGGACGCTGAAGCTCGTGCCGGCCGCGGCCCGCCCGGGCGTCGCCGGCGCCGGCCCGCGCGCGTGGGCGACCCTCACGGCGTATGTGCGCGGCACGGTCCTCGTCGCCCTGATCGACGCCGTCTTCATCGGCATCGGCATCTACTTCCTCGACGTCCCGATGGCCGTCCCGCTGGCCGTCTTCATCTTCCTGTTCTCCTTCATCCCGCTCGTCGGAGCGGTGGCCTCCGGCGCCCTCGCCGTGGTCGTGGCGCTGGTGACGCAGGGCATCTTCACGGCGGTCATGACCCTCGTGGTCGTCCTCGCGGTCCAGCAGATCGAGGGCCATGTCCTGCAGCCGTTCATCCTGGGCCGCGCGGTGCGCGTGCACCCGCTCGCGGTGGTCCTCACGGTGGCGGCCGGCGCCATGGTGGCCGGAATCGGCGGCGCGGTGGTGGCCGTACCACTGGTCGCGGTGACGAACACGGTGGTGGGGTATCTGCGCCAGTACTCCCAGGAAGCGGCGCAGGAAACGGCCGAGGACAAGGCCGCGCCGCAGGCCGAAGCCACCGTGCACAGCGCCGCGGCCGGCGCGTCCTCAGTGGTAGAGGACGATGAGAGAGGCGAGTAGCAGAACGCCTGAAGCCGTGACTCCCGGGATCCGGTAGCGGCTCCAAGCGGCGAGCGCGAGGGAGCCGGCCCAGGCCGCGCCCGCGAGGGGGACGGCCCACCAGCCTGCCGCCGACTGCGCGGCGGCCAGAGGGAGCGGCGCGAGCAGGAAGGTCGGGGGGATGACGGCGAGCCGTGGCCTGATGCCCAGCCGCTTGTAGACGACGGTCAGGACGATCACGGCGATCGTCATGGTGAGGGGGATGGCTGACACACCCCTCCAGGTGACGCAGATGCTGGCGGTGGTCGCGCATGCCCGGTCGTCGTACTGCCTGACCCACGACAGGTAGGTTCCGGCGCCGGTGGCCAGAACCGCGCCCGTGGCGGCCGCGCCCGACACGCGGGGCAGCACGGGCCGTGGTTCCGTGCGGGGGGTGTTCATGCCTGCAGCCTTCCCTGAACGATGGCCGGGGGCCTGAGTACGGATACTCAGGCCCCCGGGATCAGCTATGTGTCACATGCCCCGAAGCGTCTGCTCCAGGTTGTCGGCGTAGAGGCGAGCCCCCGCGATCTTGGGGTGGAAGGACTGCATGGACGCATTCGGGAACTCCTCGTCCGCCTTCTCCCGCCCGTTCTCCACGATGGCGTTGATGGTCTCCGGACTGCCGCAGGCCGCCTTGCCGTCGAACCGGTCCCGTGGGTCGGAGAAGACCACCCACGATCCGGCGTCCTGGGTGGCACCCTTCATCTCGGTCGCGAGATTGTCGGCCAGCGAGCGTACCCAGTCGTTCTCGACGGTTTCGTACGCACCGGGAAGACAGCTGTGGTCCTTCTCGATCAGGCGCGGGTAGCCCATGAGGACGACCTTCGCCTTCGGGGCCAGGCCGTGAATGGCGTTGAGCGTCTTGACGATCTGCGGGCGCACGGCGTCGTGCAGCCACTTCGGCGCCCAGTCCTTCAGGTCACCGGTCGTGCCGGGCTTCGTGTCTCCGGTTGCGGGATCGCGGTTGTCCAGCTCCGTGTACGGGCACGTGGACAGCTGCGGGTCGGCCAGGTCGACGCACTTCTTCATGATGTCGCTGAAGCGGGCGTCGTTGCCGCCGATGCTGAGCGTCACCAGGGTGGTGTTCTGGTCCAGGTACCCGGTGTCGAGCTGTGCCACCTCGCCGGACTGGCCGTCCTTCAGCATATCGAAGGTGCGCGCTCCGGAGCAGGCCACGAAGTGGTAGTCCATCTGCGGGTCAAGGCTGTCGGCCATGGCCCCGATGGAGCTGGAGTACCCCGGAAGCGTCGCCTGCCTCGACCAGGCGAGCTTGGAGCGGTGGCACTTGTCGATTGCGTTCTTGTTCTGCTTGTCGTTGTGGTCGGTCTCCTCGTACAGGTCCTTGCCGTTCTCCCCGGTCGCCCCTTCACCCGAGGAGTAGGAATCCCCCATCGCGACGACGGAGTTGGCCGGCTTGCCCGAAAGAGGCTGGAAGGCGACCGCGTCCCAGGCGATGTCCTCGTCCGCGGTTCCGACCTTGGTCGTGTTCGACAGCTCGACCTTCGGGGTGCCGGTGAAGTGGAACGCGCCCAGGCTGACCCATCCGCCCGCGCGCTGGAGCACGACCCGCTGGGAGTGGAGGCTGTCCGAGCCCAGCACGTTGTACCTGGCCTGCCGGGTCTGGGCGCCGGTGTCGGGAAGGTGCACCAGAACGCGCGCCCAGTTGAGGCTCTGGCCGAGGGTCCAGGTGCCCTTGATGGTCATGTAGCCGTTGTCGCCACCGTAGTGGTCGGCGTCGCGGGTGTGGGTCCACCAGTAGTGGCCGCCGTAGCCGCCGCCCACCGAGTGCAGGTCGGCCTTCGCTTGGTAACGGCCTTCCGTGCCGGGGTTGAACGAGAACTGGAAACTTCCTGCGGACGAGGTCGTCGCGCAGCCGCTCTGGTCACTCCAGGTCGGCGTTCCGTTCGGGAGGGAGGCGACGACCTTGGAACCGGCCGGAGCGCCGGAGCACACCGGCGTACCGTTCTGCAGGCGGGTGCCGCGTCCCGGCTCCGACACCAGCGACTGGTACTTGATGTTCTCGAAGCCGCAGGTGCTGGCGCAGTCGTCCTTCCAGGTCACGTTGGGCTGGTTCCACCAGTACTTCGCGTAGCACTCGGCGTCCGGGCAGTCCGGCGGGGTGTTCGGATTGCAGTTGTTCTTGGAGTTGCAGAACGCGTCGAGCGGCGGGGCGACGTGCACCCGGTTGTATCGCGCGCTGCCTTCGTACATGTAGGGCTGGTCCGTCCCGTTCCAGTAGGCGGGACGGAAGCCGGCCGAGGAGAAGCCGGACTCGCCGGGCCAGTCCTGCCTGCCGGAGGTGGCGTAGGAGAAGCCGGTGTCGATGGACCAGGCGGCCCAGCCCATCACCTTCAACTCGTACGGCCAGTCCTGCGGATGCGCGGCGTCCTTGACGGCGAACGGGTCGACGTCGGTGTTCATGAACGGATGGCCCCAGCCCTTGGCGTAGATGGGGTTGGCCGGGTTGTTGTACCAGCCCAGACCCCAGTGCCCGTCGTGCTTCGAGGCCTCCGACGGAGGGTTGAAGCCGAGGTTGTAGTTCCACACGGCGGTGAACCAGTTCTCGACCTTGGACGGATCGTCGTTGTTGACGGTGATCTTCTGGCCGGCCTTGTGGACCTCGTTCCACTTGTCGGCGAGGATCTTCATGGAGGCGGCGATGTTCGACGCGTAGTCGACCGCGACCAGCTTCTGCAGGGCCGGGTCGAGCAACTTCTCCTTGTGCCCGCTGGCGTCCACCTTCTCGTGACCGGCCAGCCGCATGCCGTCGGTCACCTGGCCGACGCCGTAGCCGCAGTCGGACTTGTCCCAGTTGATCTGCCAGTAGGCGGCCGGGTCGTTGGGGTCGGCCTTGTGGCCGTAGTAGCCGTCCACGGCGGCCAGCGGGTTGCCCATCTGGCCGGGGACCGACCCGCCCTCGGCCTGCCACAGGTTGGACTCCTGGGCCATGATGCCGAGGAGCACGTTGGCGGGGATCCTGGCCTTGGCGTCGCCCGTCAGCGTCGGCGGCGGGAACAGGCCCTGCGGGTCGATGGTGCCCAGGCCGGCCTGGGAGCGGTATCCGCCCTGCCGGATGTAGTTGGAGCGCAGGTTGCCCCGCACGGCCATGTCGACGGCCCATTCGACCTGATTCGAGGTCGGCTGCAGCGCCTGCACCTTGACGTCGTTGCGGGACACGGCGCACCAGCGGTCGTCGTCGGTCGGGGGGCTCACGGTCAGGCCCGCCTTCGAGGAGGCGCCCTTCGACCGGTGCGTCCCGGCGGCCTTGGGGAGGACCGGGGAGGAATTGTTCCCCGAGCTGTCGCCGGCCGCCTGCTGCACGCTCTGCGCCAGCTTGGTCCCGGTGGTGGTGGCGATGCTGGTGACCGTCACCGGCTTGTCGCCGTCGTCGGCGGGCGTCGCCGTCTGCGAGGCGGGTTCCCCGGACTTCGTGAAGCCCTTGCCCGCGCCCTTGATGTGCGCCAGGCCGGCGTGCACACCAGGCGTGAGGACCGGCTCGATCGCGAGACGGCCGTGCGAGGACACATCGGTGCCGGCCGGGGCGTTGAGGCGCGTGACGCCGGTTCCCGCGGTGGCGAGGGAGCCCTTGGGGTGGCCGGTGAGGAAGACCCTGCCCGCCTCGCCCTGCACGAGGGCGAGGTCGCCGAGCTTGGCCGAGGCGAGGGTCTTCGGCTTGCCGCTGCCGGTGAACAGCTTGGCGTGCGCCGCGGAGTCGCCCTTGCGGACGACGAAGCCGATCGTGCCGTCGGCGGCGGGCCGGATGTCGAACGGGGCACCGTCCGCGTCCGCGAGGTTCTCCACCTTGCCGGAGCGGTCGAGGTGGACGAGGCGGCTGCCGAGCGCGGCCACCGTGCCGTCCTTGACCGGAACCGCGCTGGTGATCTCGCCCTTCGCGGCGGCCGTACCCGAGGTCCTGCCGTCCACGCCCACGGTGATGACGCGAGTCCGCGTCGCCGTGGGATCGTTCATGTCCCGGAAGGCGGTGAACGCAGCTGTGTGCGTGGTGGTGTTGCAGGACGGGTCGAAGTAGGCCAACGACCCGTTGAACGGCAGCTTCTTCACATGGCCGGTCGTCAGATCGACGATGGCGGTGAAGGCGCCGCCCTGCATCAGGTCGGGCTTGTTCGTGAAACTGCGCGGTGCGTAGACGACGGCCGCGTGATCGTGGTCCATCAGGCACTGGTTGCCGATCCACGAATCCGCGGGCATGCCCGGCTCCGACAGGACGGCGGCGGTCCTCCACGTGTACGCCTTGCCGCTGTCGGCGACGAGGATGCGCAGACCGTTCGCATCAGCGGCGGCGGTGACCGCACGGTCGGGACTGGTCTTCCAGCCCTTGCCGAGCTTCTTGTCCGGATCCTTCACCTGGCCGGAAGGCGCCGGCGGTGTGGCGGGGCGGGTGGAGGGGTGAGGGTTCGGTGCGGCGACGGCGGGCGCGGCCTGGAGCAGACCGCCGGTCAGAGCGGCGCAGGCCACTACTGCCACAAGCGGCGCGCGCGTTCGTCTTTTGAGACTCAAGGAAGTCTTCCCCGTGTTCGGTTGGGTGTGCGGGCACGCGGAACTGGAGTGTGCGGGCACGCGGAACTGGAGTGTGCGGGCACGCGGAATTGGCAGGACTCCACGCCGTGAGATGACATGGAGTCCTGGGATTACGGCTCTTTCGGCGCTGCCTAGTTGCAGTTCGTCGAGTCCGTCTTGCGGTCGACGATGTACACGCTGTCGCTCGTGGAGTTCTTCATCAACGCGGTGACCGTGCCGCAACCGCCGCGGGCGCGGTAGACGGGCCCCGCGTACTGGCTGAAGACGCCCGAGTCACTGTCACAGCCGTCCGCGGTCCAGTTCGAGCAGAGCTTGATCTTCATCCACTTCGCGCTGCCCAGATTGTTGTCGAGGATGGCGCACGTGGGTGCGTTGTTGCTCCCGGGGTTGTCTCCCTTGACGTAGACGAAGAGAGTCGCGAAGCGCCTTGAGTCGGGCAGTTGCTCTGCCTTGTAGAGCTTGTATCCGGTGCCGCAGACGTTCCCGGCACGGGCGACGGAGCGGGGCTTGGCCGCCGCGATCGCCTTCGTGTTCTTGTCGGCCTTGGCCGAAACGCCGGCAACGGGCTGGTCGGCTGCGGCGACCTGCGGAGTGGTCAGACCGAGTATGGCCACGGTGGCCCCGGCTGCGGCAAGTGCGGTTCTCGCGGAAATGCGGCTGCGCACGGACATGAGATCCCCCAGAAAAAGCATTCATCCGCCCCCCGGGAACCCTGGTCAAGTGGCAGGGGTGGCTGGATGTAACGGTAGTCACCGGGACCCAATCAGATCCCCTCTCCCACTGTCCAAGTGGGATTCTGCACGCAAACGGAACATATCGTTCCGTTGTGACTCCTTGCGTGCGGACCTTCCTTCAACAACGGGAAGAACCGGGCAATCTTCGACCGTCCGGTCACTCTTGGTCCCGATCCGGGCTGGGTCGAGTGGTGAATGTCATGGGACAGGACAACGGCCCCTGTCCACCGATGGGTGGGCAGGGGCCGTTGTCCTGTCGTGGCGGGTTACTCGGCCGGCTGGGCCAGCACCGCCTCCGCGTCGAGGGTGACGCCGACCGCCTGAATCACGGACGCGATCTTGAACGCCTCCTGTACGACCTCACGGTCCACGCCCGCCTTGCGCAGCACCTGCTCGTGCGAGTCGAGGCACAGCCCGCAGCCGTTGATGGCGGACACCGCGAAGGACCACAGCTCGAAGTCGACCTTGTCGACACCGGGGTTGCCGATGACGTTCATCCGCAGACCGGCGCGCAGGTTGCCGTACTCGTGGTCGGACAGCAGATGCCGGGTCCGGTAGAAGACGTTGTTCATCGCCATCACGGCGGCCGCGGACTTCGCCGCGGTGTACGCCTCGGGCGAGAGGTTCGCCTTCGCCTCCGGCGCCAGCTCGCGCAGCACGATCGGGGAGCGCGCGGCGATCGCGGTGGCGAGCACCGTGCCCCACAGCTGCTGCGCCGGGAGGTCCGAGTTGCCGATGACCGAGCCCAGGTTGAGCTTCAGGTCCTTGGCGTAGTCCGGTATACGGGACTTGAGGGAGTCGAGGGCCATGGGGGTCACTCTCCCGCGAGCAGCTTGACCGGGTCCAGGGTGTCCTCGCCCTTGCTCCAGTTGCACGGGCACAGCTCGTCCGTCTGCAGGGCGTCCAGGACCCGCAGGACCTCCTTGGGGTTACGGCCGACGGAGCCGGCGGTCACCATGGAGAACTGGATCTCGTTGTTCTGGTCGACGATGAACACGGCACGCTTGGCGAAGCCGTCCTCGCCCTCGATGCCGAGGTCGCGCATCAGCTCGTGCTTGGAGTCGGCCATCATCGGGAACGGCAGGTCGCGCAGGTCGTCGTGGTCCTTGCGCCAGGCGTGGTGCACGAACTCCGAGTCACCGGAGAAGCCGAGCACCTGCGCGTCACGGTCGGCGAACTCCTCGTTCAGCTTGCCGAAGGCCGCGATCTCGGTCGGGCAGACGAAGGTGAAGTCCTTCGGCCAGGCGAAGACGATCTTCCACTGACCCTCGTAGGTCTTGTGGTGGATCGTCTCGAACTCCTTGCCCTTCTCCAGCGAGACGCAGGCGGTCAGTTCGAACTCGGGGAACTTGTCACCGACAGTGAGCACACGCTCTCCTTGCAGCGAGGAGACACCCGATCGGTACAGGTGTCTCCCATGGGTTGGACCTTACCGATCCTGGCACAGGCTGCATTGATACGAGAAATAGCTACACTCTGGCCGGTTGATCGGAGAGTGCTATCAGTGACCGTGAGTAAGAGGAGGCAGCCCAGCCTCGCCCAGCTGCGGGCCTTCGCGGCCGTCGCCGAGCACCTTCATTTCCGGGACGCGGCAGCCGCGATCGGCATGAGCCAGCCCGCCCTGTCCGGTGCCGTCTCCGCCCTGGAGGAGTCACTCGGAGTGACACTGCTGGAGCGGACCACTCGCAGGGTGCTGCTGTCGCCCGCCGGTGAGCGGCTGGCCGTACGGGCGAAGGCGGTGCTGGCGGAGGTCGGGGCGCTGATGGAGGAGGCGGAGGCGGTCCGGGCACCGTTCACCGGGGCGCTGCGGCTCGGCGTCATCCCGACGGTGGCACCGTATCTGCTGCCGACGGTGCTGCGGCTGGTCCACGGCCGGTATCCGCACCTCGACCTCCAGGTGCACGAGGAGCAGACCGCCAGCCTCGTCGAGGGGCTCACCTCCGGCCGCCTGGACCTGCTGCTGCTCGCCGTGCCGCTGGGCGTGCCCGGGGTCGCCGAACTGCCGCTCTTCGACGAGGACTTCGTGCTGGTGACCCCGCTGGACCACGCCCTCGGCGGCCGGGAGGGCATCTCGCGCGAGGTCCTCAAGGAGCTCAACCTGCTGCTTCTCGACGAGGGGCACTGTCTGCGCGACCAGGCCCTCGACATCTGCCGGGAGGCCGGCCGGGCGGACGCCCCGGTCACCACCACGGCCGCCGGGCTGTCCACCCTGGTGCAGCTCGTCGCCGGGGGCCTCGGTGTCACCCTGCTGCCGCGCACCGCCGTCAAGGTCGAGGCCACCCGCAGCAACCAGCTGCTGACCGGCTACTTCGCCGACCCGGCGCCCACCCGCCGCATCGCCCTCGCCATGCGCACGGGGGCCGCACGCGGTGGGGAGTACGAGGAGTTGGCGGAAGCCCTGCGCGAGGCCCTGCGGCCGTTGCCCGTATCCGTGTGCCAATCGGTCAAATGAGCGCCGAACACAGTTCTTTGCGCCGCCCGGAAACTCAACTTCCGTCAACTAGCGACAGCTGGGACATCCCCCTCCGGAATATGCGCCACGGCTGATACACATTCCCCCCACAGCGCTATGCGTCAGGCGTGTGTGCGAAACGGCGAGGGGTGTGATGTCGGGCTACGAACACCTGACACGGGCCCTGTCCGCATGCGGGCGTGACGGCTTCACCGGGGAGCTGAGGGTCAGCGGGACACCGGGCGGCACCTTCCACCTCGGCGGCGGACGGGTGGTCGCGGCCGAGTCCCCCGGCGCTCCGGGCCCCGAGGCGCTGCTGCTGCGCTCCGGGCGGGTCAGCGGCGAGCAGTGGGCCGAGCTGGTGCGGGAGTCCGGGGGCGCGCGCTGGCCGGTGACGGCGCTCATCGCGCGCGGGTACGCGGGGGCCGCCCAGCTCCGGGTCGTCTGCGCGATGGCGTTGCACGACGCCGCGTTCGCGATCGCCGCCGGACGGGTGGACGACTGTGAACGCGTCCCCACCGTCCAGCCGTTCGCGCAGGTCCCCGTGGGTGAACCGCCGCTCAGCCTGATGCAGGGCTCGGCCCGCAGGCTCGCCGCCCTCGTGGCGCTGCCCCACCCCGTCCACCCCGACCGGGAACGGCCCGTGCCCGCACCCGCGCCCGCCGTCCCGGATGCCGAACTCACCGTCCTGCGGCGCGAGCTGCTCGCCAACGCCGACGGCCGGCGTACGGCCCGGGACCTCGCCTTCCGGGTCGGGCGCGGTGTCTACACCGTGACGGTCGAGGTGGCGCGGATGCTCGGCGACGGGCTCCTGGTCTGCGTCGAGTCGCCCACGCCGATCCCGGTCCGCCCGCTCCCGGACGGCCGGGCACTGCGGCCCCGGAGAGCGGCTCCCGCCGAGATCCCGGACCGCCCACCGCACCCGCCCGCGCCACAGACCGCGCTGCCCCGCCGTAAACCCGGCAGCTTCTTCCGGCTGTGGAACGGAATTCCGAAATGAGCCGCCATATTGAGCCAGCCATATCGTGCCAGCCGCATTGAGCCGGCCGATCAGATGTGAAGAGAAAAAAGGAAACAGGAGAGCCGAGTACATGGATCACAAAGCCCTGACCCTGGAAATGCGCGGTCTGCGCGAACAGGTCACCGGCATCACCGACACCGCGGTCGCCGCCTCCGACGGGCTGCTCATCGCCGCGGACACCGCCGACTCGATCGACCCGGAGGGCCTCGCCGCCCTCGCCGCGGCCGGCCTCGGTCTCGCCAGGCGCACCGCCGAGGCCACCTCCCGCGGCACCCTGCGGCGCACGGTGACGTACGGCAGCCACGGCTGTGCCGCCTTCTACGCCGTCGGCGACACCGCCCTCATGGTCGTGCTCGGCGACGAGGGCATGGACGTGGACCATCTGCACCGGGCGACCCAGTCGGCCCTGCGGCGCATCGACCTCATCCTCACCGACAAAGCAACCGACAAGGCACCAGAAGGAGTTTGAAGGGATGGCGACGAAGCGTATGACCTCAGGTTTCTCGGACCAGGTGATGGGCCTGGTCAAGCACCTTCGGACCGACGCCCCCGACTGCGTGGCCTCCGGGGTGGTCGACATGGCCACCGGAATGCTGCTGTCGTACGAGACCGTGGAGAACCATCCGCCGGAGGTCCTGGACCTGCTGGCGGGTGCGACGCTCGATCTGTTCCAGGGGCGTACGGTCGTGATGATCGAGGACGTCTTCAAGGAGCGCCGCGGGATCACCAGCGACACCCACTTCTTCCAGGAGATCCTGGTCAACAGCGAGAACCTCACGCACCTGTTCGTGCGGCTGAGCGAGCAGCAGGACATAGTGGCCGTCGTCGTCTGCCGCAAGTCGGTCAACGTGGGCATGCTGTTCGCCCAGGTCCGGCGGGTGATCCGGGAGTACAACCTCTGAGCTGAGCGCGAGTGGCGGTGGGGTTCCCCGACCTCCCCCGTCGGAACCCCACCGCCGCACTGCCGCGCCTGCCGTACTACTCCGTCCGCAGCCCGTCGGGCCGCATCAGCCGCATCAGCGGCGGCAGGCTGAACAGCGTCACCGCGAGGACGATGCCGGCGGCGACGCCGGTCATCGACAGCACGCTCGTCCAGTCCACGACGATCGGCGTGCTCGTCATCTTCAGCAGGACCGCGCCCAGCGTCATGCCCACCGCCGAGGCCAGCACCAGGCCCAGGGCGATCGGGATCGCCGTCTGCCACAGCACCGACAGGCTCAGCGTGCGGCGCCGGGTGCCGAAGGCGACCAGCGACGACAGCAGCTTCTTGCGGTCGCGCAGCTGCTCCAGCTGGGAGACAAGCAGGCTCGCGCCGATCAGTGCCATGACACAGACGGCTCCGACGAACAGGCCGGTACGGATGGTGCCGTAGCGGTTGGACGTACTGGTGGAGTACCAGGTCATGGGGTACGCCAGCGGGTCCACGGCCGCCGCCGTGGTCCGTACCCGGTCGTACACGTCCGGCACGGTGCCGTCGAGCTTGAAGTACGCCTGCCCGGTCAGCGCCGGTGCGTCCGCGGCGGGCAGCGCCTTCGGCGTGATGAGGAAGCCGCTGCGCTCCCGCCCGCTCATGTCCTCGCGTGACTTGGCCTCCTTCATGTTCCGCGGCACGGTCCAGAGGATCTCCTTCCGCTTCACCTCGCCGTCGTACACCGGGTCGAGGTACAGCTTCAGGCCGGGCTGCTTTCGCAGCTTCTGGGTGTACTCGTCGTCTCCGGGCTTCGTCACGTAGAAGATGTCGCCGTCCTGGCACGAGGGCAGCTTCGCCGCCTCGCGCAGCGCGGCGCAGTCGCCGACGGTCATCTCGGCGGACAACTCGGGTTCCACGGGCCGATCACCCAGGTACCCCTCGCCGTACGCGTAGACCTTCTGCACCCCCTTGGTCTCCCGGAACCTGGCCACCGCCTGGTCGAGCTGCACGTCGCTGGACATCGACACCTGCATCTGGGCCCGCTCGGTGTCGAACGCGCTGTCCTCGGTGTACTGGCTCTCCACTCCGGCGAACAGCATCTGCAGGGCGATCGCCCCGGCGACCGCCACGGCGACGCCGTTGACCATGCGGGCCGCCGTGCCGCTGCTCAACTGCAGTCTGCGGACGGCCAGTTGCCAGGCGACACCACCCGAGCCGAGCCGGGCGACAACCGCCTCGACGACCCAGGGCAGCAGAGTGGTCACGCCGATCAGCAGCAGGAGCACACCGCCGATGACCAGGTACTCGTTGAAGGTGCCGTTGTCGCGGCCCTGGCCGATCATCGGGTAGAGCATCGCGAGGCCGCCGATCGGCAGCAGCAGCCGCCACCACAGCCGGCGCCGCGAGGGCTTCGCCGTACGCACCACGCCGAGCGGCTCGATCACCACGCCGCGCATCGCGAACAGTGTCACCAGCACGGCCGCGGCCGGGACAGCGAGGCCGACCAGCAGGGCCAGTACGGGGGAGGGGTTGAGGTAGCTCGGGAACACGCTGACGTCGAACACCTCGACCGTGCCCGCGATCTGGCGGCCGATCAGGAAGAAGACCGTACCGAAGCCCAGCCCGAGCACCGCTCCGGCCAGGGCCTCGCCGGCCGCGATCCGCCGGGTCATCCAGCCGTCGGAGCCGACCAGCCGCAGCGCCGCGAGCCGCCGGTCACGCCGCTCGCCGCCGAACCGCACGGCCGCGGCGATGAAGACGGCGACGGGCATCAGCAGCACCACGAAGACGACGAGGACCAGCAGGAGCAGCACGGGGTCGGTCTGCTGCTCGCTCGGCTCCGGGTCCCCGAACTTGTCGATACGGGTCACCCGGCCGCCGTCGATGCGCGACGCGAGGTCGTCGCCGCCCCGGAAGAAGGCGAGTTCCTGCGAGCCGATCAGCCCGCTCTCGCCGATGGTCCCGACGACCCGCTCGGGCAGCCGCTCCCGCAGCAGCTTCGCGCCGTCCGACTCCAGCAGCCGCTTCAGCGCGGGGGAGGCGACCATCTCTCCCTCCGCCGGGAACTTCTCGACACCCGGCGGCAGCGGTGCCCGGGGGCCCTCGGGCTCCAGCGCCCGGCCCCGGATGTCCTTGTCGCGGAATTCGGTGTCGACGTTGGCCACGAGCAGGCTGGCATCCGACTGCTTGACGACCTCGCCGTTGTAGGTGAAGTCGGTGCGGGCCTCCTCCCGTTCGTGCCGGACGGACTGCATGCTCGGGAACGCGGTCGTCAGCAGCAGCAGCGCGACGCCGAGCCCGACTCCGACGGCCGTCAGCAGGGCCCGGACCCATCCCTCACGTCCGCCGGCGAAGGCGAACCGGACCCCCATGCCCAGATCCTTGGCCCACTGACCCATGCTCATACGGCCCGCTCCATGTCCCGGGACTTGCCGTCCCGTACGACGATCTCGCGGTCGGAGTAGGCGGCGACCCGGGCCTCGTGCGTGACCAGCACGACGGCGGCGTTGGTGGAGCGCGCGGCGTCCGTCAGCAGCTCCATCACGCGCTCGCCGTTGAGGGAGTCGAGCGCGCCGGTCGGCTCGTCGGCGAACAGCACGCGCGGGTTGGTGACCAGCGCGCGGGCGACGGCGACGCGCTGCCCCTGACCGCCGGAGACCTCGCCGGGGCGCTTCTTCCTGAGGTCGTCGACCTCCAGCCGCTCCATCCAGGTCAGGGCGGCCTTCTCGGCGTCCTTGCGGGAGGTCCCGTTCAGCCGCAGCGGAAGGGCGACGTTCTCGACGCAGGTCAGCTCCGGCACGAGCTGCCCGAACTGGAAGACGAACCCGAACTCGGATCGTCTCAGCGCACTGCGCTGGGCGTCGCTCATGGTGGCCAGCTCACGCCCGTTGTACGTGATGGACCCCGAGTCGGGCGGCACGATGCCGGCGAGGCAGTGCAGCAGCGTCGACTTGCCGGAGCCGGACGGCCCCATCACGGCGACGACCTCGCCGGGGTGGATGGAGAACTCGGCGCCGTCGAGGGCGACGGTCGGACCGTAGGCCTTGCGCAGCTCTTCGGCCGCGAGCAGGGAACCCGGAGGCGGAGTCACTTGACCACCACCTCGGCCAGCTTGTCGAGACGCGCGGCGGTGAGTTCCAGCCAGCGCAGGTCGGCCTCCAGATGGAACAGGGCGTGGTCGCAGATCAGCTGATCGGCGAGGTCCCCCTTGCGCTTGCGGTCGGTGAGGATCCGCATCATCCGCAGATGCTCGGCACGCTGGGTGTCGAGGATGTCGGCCGCGTCGCGCCGGGTGAGCAGGGCCAGGACGACCTTGGTGTACAGGGTCGACTGGAGATACGGCTCCGGCTTCTCGGGCGTCGCGAGCCACCGCTGCACGTCGGTGATCCCGGCGTCGGTGATCGCGTACCGCTTGCGCTCGGGCCCGCCGCCGGGCTCTATCCCGTCGACCTCGACGAGGCCGTTCTTCAGCAGGCGGGACATCGTCGAGTAGACCTGGCCGTAGTGCAGCGGCCGGTCGTGACCGAACTTCTCGTCGAAGGCCCGCTTGAGGTCGTAACCGTGGCGGGGGCCCGACTCCAGGAGCCCTAGAAGGGTGTGACCGATGGACATGGCCATGACTCTACACGGGGTGTATACGCCCCCTGTATACGCAGAGTGTGTAGACCAAGGCAGCCGGTGCGGATACCGGGTATCGGCCCAGGTGGGGGCCGATTGTCACGGTTCTGCTACTGGGATTCGGGCGGATTCACGGGAGGGCGCCCTCGGCGCGGAATCGGCTTGGCCTCACCCGGCAGCCGCCCCGCCTCCGCGAGGGCGCGGCGCAGCAGGAACTCGATCTGGGCGTTGGCGGACCGCAGTTCGTCCCCGGCCCAGCGCGCGAGCGCCTCGTACACGGACGGGTCGAGCCGCAGCAGCACCTGCTTGCGCTGCGGCCGACCCTGCGGGGCCGAGCCCCCGGACGGAACCGTCACTGGTAGAGCGTCCCGGTGTTGAGGACCGGCTGCGGGGACCTGTCGCCGCACAGCACCACCATCAGGTTCGACACCATCGCCGCCTTCCGTTCCTCGTCCAGCTCCACGATGTCCTGCTCGGAGATCCGCGCGAGCGCCGCCTCGACCATGCCCACCGCTCCGTCGACGATCTGCCGCCGGGCCGCGACGACCGCCCCGGCCTGCTGCCGCTGGAGCATCGCGGAGGCGATCTCGGGAGCGTACGCGAGATGCGTGAAGCGCGACTCGATGATCTGCACCCCGGCCGCCTCCACGCGCGCGTGCAGTTCGACGGCGAGCTTCTCGGTGATCTCCTCGGCGTTGCCGCGCAGGGAGAGGCCGCCCTCGTCATGGGCGTCGTAGGGGTACTCGATGGCGATGTGCCGCACGGCCGCCTCGGTCTGGGTGGAGACGAACTCCAGGAAGTCGTCCACCTCGAAGCTGGCCTGCGCGGTGTCCTCGACCCTCCATACGACGACCGCGGCGAGCTCGATCGGGTTGCCGTACGCGTCGTTGACCTTGAGGACGGCGGTCTCGTGGTTGCGGACCCGGGTCGAGATCTTCGTACGGGAGGTGAAGGGGTTCACCCAGCGCAGCCCGTCCTGCCGGATCGTCCCCCGGTACCGCCCGAAGAGCTGCACGACCCGCGCCTCGCCCGGCGCGACCATGTTCAGCCCGGACATCGCCAGCAGTGCGGCGACGGCGACCAGGACGCCGGTGATGATCAGCGCCGCCTTGGCGCCGGTGCCGGATATGGCGGTGGCGCCGACGACGAGTCCGCTGCCGAGCAGCAGCCCGAGCAGTCCGAGGAGCAGGGCGAACCCGCCGCCGATGCTGTGCGCCGTGAACTCGCGCACACGCGGGGCGGGCATGTCGGGTACGTCGGCGGTGACGGATGTGCCGTCGTTCCTGGCGTCGTTCTTGTCGTTCGGCATAGGTGGTTCCCCCGTTTCCTGTGGAGCCGCTGGTTGGCTTCGACTAGCGTCAGCCTATCCAAGTGATATCACTTTACCCTGCCAGAGCAACCCTACGCATGCCTGAGCCGTCGGTTCCGTTGGGACAGGTGCTGATTGTCACGTCCGTAAAAGACCGGATCGACCAGTCTTTGTCACAACTTCCGGTGTTAGCTTTCGGAGCTGACCTGAGAGAGCGAAGCGGAGCGGAACGGACCCATGGGACGAGCGGAAGAAAGACGAGCGCGGCAGCGTGGTGGCCGCCGCGCGGCGCCCCGGCGTTCCTCCGGGTCTCCGTCGAACACCGGGGCAGCCGAGTCGACCACCGTCATCGGCGCGCCGTCGGAGGCCGTCGGCGGCCGGGCCGCGGCCCGCCGGGCGGCCAAGGCCGGGAACAGGGGCGGCGGCAAGGTCGGTGACGGCAAGGGCCGAATACGCCGGCTCTTCACCTGGAAGAAGATCCTCGGCACGTTCCTCGGCGTGTGCCTGCTCGGCATCGGCTCCTTCATCGCGCTGTATCTCTACGTGGACATCCCGAAGGACAACGCCGCCGCCCAGGCCGCCCAACGCCAGAGCAACGTCTACAAGTTCAGCGACGGCTCGGTCCTGGCCCGTGACGGCGAGGTCAACCGCGAGATCGTGGACCTGTCCAAGGTGCCGAAGCCGGTGCAGGACACCTTTGTCGCGGCGGAGAACAAGAGCTTCTACCACGACAACGGCATCGACCTGAAGGGCACGGCCCGCGGTCTGCTCAACACCGTGATGGGCAAGGGCGCGCAGGGTGGTTCGACGATCACCCAGCAGTACGTCAAGAACTACTACCTCAGCCAGGAACAGACGGTCAGCCGCAAGCTCAGGGAGATGGTCATCTCCCTGAAGGTCGACCGCCAGATGTCCAAGGACGAGATCCTCGCGGGCTACATCAACACCAGCTACTACGGCCGCAACGCCTACGGCATCCAGGCCGCGGCCCAGGCCTACTACCGCGTCGACGCCGAGAAGCTCAGCGTCGCACAGGGCGCGTATCTCGCCGCGCTGCTCCAGGCGCCGAGCCAGTACGACTGGCAGGCCGCGTCCGACACCGGCAGGAAGCTGGTCACGGCCCGCTGGAACTACGTCCTGGACAACATGGTCGAGGAGGGCTGGCTGGCCAAGTCCGAACGCCAGGGCATGAAGTTCCCGACGCCGAGGGAGCCGAAGCCCACCGCCGGCAAGGAAGGCCAGAAGGGCTATCTGATCGAGCTGGCCAACCGTCAGCTGGAGGACCAGCTGATGAAGCAGCAGGGCCTCACACGCACCCAGGCCGAGGCCGCCGTCGTCGACCAGGGCTGGACCATCACCCTGAACATCGACAAGAAGAAGCAGGCCGCGCTGGAGAAGTCGGTCAAGGCCCAGCTCACCAGCAAGCTGGACAAGAAGAAGCGGCCGGTCGACGCGGACGTCCAGGCCGGCGCGGCCTCGGTCGACCCCAAGACGGGCAAGGTCGTCGCGCTGTACGGCGGCGTGGACTACTTCAAGCACTACTTGAGCAACGCGACCCGCCCGGACTACCAGCCCGCCTCCACGTTCAAGCCGGTGATCCTGGCCGCCGCCCTGGAGGAGAACGCCAAGACGCAGTCCGGCAAGCCGATCACCGCGAACACGATCTACGACGGCACCAGCAAGCGGCCGGCCGTGGACGACGGCAGGAAGGTCGGGTTCGCCCCCGAGAACGAGGACGACACGAACTACGGCGACATCACCGTCCAGCGGGCGATGAACGCGTCGGTCAACTCGGTCTTCGCCCAGATGGGCGTCGACGTCGGCATGAAGAACGTCATGGAGATGGCCGACAAGCTCGGCATGGACACCAGCCACGAGCAGGCCGTACCCGCCCAGACCCTGGGCTCCATGGGCGCGAGCCCGCTGCAGATGGCCGGGGTCTACGCCACCCTCGACAACCACGGCAAGAAGGTCACGCCGAGCATCGTCAAGGCAGCCGAGCACAACAGCCAGGCGGTCGAGATGCCGAACCCGATCGGCGAGCAGGTCATCAGCCCCGAGTCCGCCGACACGGTGACCTCGGTGCTGACCGGCGTGGTCGACGACGGTACGGCCCGCGAGTCGGTGCGCGGCAACCCGGCGCGCGACGGCCGGGTCGTCGCCGGCAAGACCGGTACCTCGGACGACAACAAGTCGGCCTGGTTCACGGGTTACACCCCCGACCTGGTGACATCGGTGGGGCTGTTCGGCGAGGACGACAAGGCTCCGCACGCGCAGGTCAAGATGTACGGCGCGGGCGGCCACGACCGGGTCAACGGCGGTGGCTACCCGGCGGAGATATGGGCGGCTTACATGTTCGGCGTGACGAAGACGGACGCCGAGTTCGACCTCGACACCGACCAGGGCGCGGCGGTCCAGCCGACCTGGACGCCGACTCCGACCCAGGAGCCGACGACCCAGGAGCCGACGGAGGAACCGACCACCCAGAAGCCGACGGAGACGCCGACGACCGAGGAGCCGACGGAGACGCCGACGACTCAGGAGCCGACGGACGAGCCGACCACCGAACCACCGACGGACGAGCCCACGACGGAACCACCGACGGGCGACATCACGCTGGACCCGGCCAGACCGGACAACGACCAGTAGTGCAGCGCCCTTGGGGGCGCGGGGCTGTATCGATGTGCGGCTCTGCCACGTGGGCGCGACGAGCCACGACGAACCCGCGGCCGGGATCGCGCAGTTCCCCCTACGGCGATCAGCCCCGGTTCAACTCGAACCAGACGACTTTCCCGGTGCTCAACCGAGTGGCCCCCCACCGCCGAGCAAGCCGATTGACGAGGTAAAGCCCCCGCCCACCCTCATCGGTCGCCCGGGCCTGCCGCAACCGCGGCAACTGCGGCACGTCGTCACCGACCTCGCACCGCAGCACATCGGTCCGCAACAACCGCAGGGTCACCGGCCGTGAGGCATACCGCACCGCGTTCGTCACGACCTCGCTGACCAGCAGCTCGACCGAGTCGGTGAGCTCCTCCATGCCCCAGCGGGACAGGGCACGGCGGGCCAGCCGGCGGGCGCGGCCGGGTGCCGCGTCCTCGGGCTCCAGGAACCAGTACGCCACGTCGCTGGGCGCGATCCCGTCGAAGCGCGCGGCGAGCAGCGCGATGTCGTCGTCCCGGTCGCCCGGCCCGAGCATGTCGAGCACCTCGTCGCACAGGGCCTCCAGCGGCGGCGGGTGGTCCGGGCCCGTGAGCTGTGCGGTGGCGGCGAGCTTCTCGCGGAGCTGCTCTATGCCGGTCCACACGTCGCGCAGCCGGGACTCGACCAGGCCGTCGGTGTAGAGGAGGAGGGTGGCGCCTGCCGGTGCGTCCAGTTCCACGGCCTCGAAGTCGACGCCGCCGACGCCGATCGGGGCACCGGCGGGGACCCGCAGTACCTCCGCGCGGCCGCCCAGGTGGAGCAGGACGGGCGGCGGATGACCGGCGTTGGCGATGGTGATGCGGTGCGATACCGGGTCGTAGACGGCGTAGAGGCAGGTCGCCATGCGGTCGGTGCCGAGCCGCTGGGCCTGTTCGTCGAGGTGATGCAGGACCTCCTGCGGGGGCAGGTCGAGCCCGGCGAGGGTCTGGGCCGTCGTCCGCAGCTGGCCCATGATCGCGGCCGACGTCATGGAGTGGCCCATCACGTCGCCGACGACCAGGGCGACCCGGCTGCCGGGCAGCGGGATCGCGTCGTACCAGTCGCCGCCCACCCGGGCCGTCTCGGCCGCCGGGAGGTAGCGGGAGGCCAGCCGTACGCCGGTCGGGCGGGGGAGGGTCTCGGGCAGCATGGTGCGCTGCAACTCGTCGGCGATGTACGCCTCACGGCCGTACAGCACCGCCTTGTCGATGCCCAGCGCGCTGTGTGTGGCCAGTTGGGCGGCGACCAGGAGGTCGTCGGGCTCGAAGGCGATGCGGTCGGGGCGGCGCAGGAAGACGGCGGCGCCGATCACCCGGCGTCGGCCGCGCAGCGGGGCGAGGATCGCGCGCTGGCCGTCGGGGATGATCAACTCGCCGTCGTCCCCGAGGAGTTCGGGCAGGGCGGCACGGGCGGCGGGTGCGTCGGCGAAGACCGGACGTACGCCGCGCAGTACCTCGGCGAGCGCGCCGCCGGGCCGTACCTCGCACAGCTCGGAGGTGAGGGCGGACAGTTCGGACAGCTCGCTCGGCTCCGGCTGGGCCTGCGCGGGCAGGAAGCCGCCGCCCTCGGTGTCGCGCTCCTCCGGGATGCGGTCGGTGCGGCGCAGCCGCAGCACGACGGGGCCGGTGGGCCGTTCGTCGCCGACCGGCAGCGGGTCGCGGAGATAGACGAGGATCGCGTCGGAGAAGGTCGGCACGGTCGCCCGGCACAGCCCCATCACGATCTCGTCCAGGTCTATGCCGCGGGCGATCCGCCGGGTGGCGGCGCCCACGAAGCGCAGCCGGTCGCCGTCCCGCCGCATGGGCGTGGGCCGGCCGGACTGCACGCCCTGTCCGGTGCGCCGCTCGCCCGAGCCCGCCGGCTGCTCGGCGCCGGGCTGCGGCGGGATGGCCTCCGGAACGGGCCGCGGCCGGTGTGCGTCGGGCTCGGCGACGGAGGGCTGTGAGTGCTCGGGGCCGTTGCCGACGATGTCTGGGGGCTCCTTGCTCGGGCCGGACGGCGTGGTGGTGCCCGGCGTGGAAGGGGTCTCTCCGGCGCGTGCCTGCGCGGGTAAGGCGGTGCCCCCGCGCGTGTCACCGCCGGTGGTCTGAGGTGGCGTGGAGTGCGTCGTCGACGGTGTCGAGGTACGCACAAGCGCCCCGCGGGGCTCCGCGGGGTCGACGCCCGTCTCGGGGCGTTCGAAGGAGGTCGGCTGCTCCGTCACGCCTTTCGAATCCATCCGTCCGGGGCTGCGCGCCACGCGTGCAGTTCGTCCCGCCGAAACTCCGATACCCGGAATGCGTGCCCCAGGAACGGAATTCCCGCGGGGCCAGCGGCAGTTCCTGTGCCGCCGGCCGGCCGTCTGGCCGTACCGGCATCGCCCTGGTAACCCTCGCTCACGTCCTGCCGCCCCTCGGTGACGATCGGTCAAGCCCGGCGCGCCCTGCGGTAGTTGCCCGTGCGCGCCCTTGCGGAGGACGATCCTACGTTTGTTGCCCTGGGGCGCATCAAGGGTCTCACGACGACTGGTGCGCGGGTGTGCGATCCCAGTCCTCCGGCAAAGAAGGTACAGCCCAGGAGGGATCCGGGCGCCAGTGCGGCCAGCCGTCCGAGAACGGCGGCCCCCAGGCGCGGATCACCTCCACCGCGTCGCGCCCCGCCTTCCGCACCCGTGCGGCCAGCCGCTCGTCGATCAGCCCGTCCCGCTGGGCCTGCGCGAACTCGTCCTCGTCCCGCCAGTGCCAACTGCGGTCCGGGTGCACGGAGATGTCGAGGAAGTGGTCCTCGGAGTCCACTCCGCCCGCCCAACGGGCCAGCGGTTCCTCCAGGTTCACGTACCAGTTCTTGAACTGCCATCCGGGCTCCCAGAACAGCCACACCGACCACGGCTCACCGGGCCGCGCGAGCTTGAGCACCCCGGTCCCGAACCAGTGGTCGCGCTGGACGGAACGCGGCTTGGTGTACCGCGTCTCAAGGGGTTCCAGGTGCACGGACGTTCCGTCGGCGAGCACCGGCTTCACGCACTCCGTCCCCGGAGCCAGCCATACGGCGAGGATCTCGTCGTCGTCCCGGACCACGGTGACGGGACGCGCGATGTGGAAGCGACGGCCGGCGTTCTCCCGGTACCGCCACAGGATCTGTGTCCCGGGCGCCCAGAAGCCCGTCGACCCGCCCGCTTCCACGTCCCTCGTCACCGCTCCACCGTCTGCCATGAACAGATATTAGGTGCCACAGGCATACGACGCTGCGGCGCCGGTCACGGTTCACGCAACGGTGATCATCGGTTACGGCCGCGTCATCCGCAGGACGTCCAGAGCCTCGTCCAACTGCTGGAGCGTGAGGTCGCCGCGCTCCACATAGCCGCCCTCCAGGACGACTTGGCGGATCGTCCTGCGCTCCGCGAGCGCCTTCTTGGCGACCTTGGCGGCCTCCTCGTACCCGATGTACTTGTTGAGCGGGGTGACCACGGAGGGCGACGACTCGGCGTATTCGAGGGCTCGTTCGCGGTGGGCGACGATGCCGTCGACGGTCCGGTCGGCGAGCAGCCGGGAGGCGTTGGCGAGCAGCCGGACGGATTCCAGGACGTTCTTGGCGATGACCGGGAGCATCACATTGAGCTCGAAGTTGCCGGCGGCCCCGGCGGTGGCCACGGTGGCGTCGTTGCCGACGACCTGCGCGGCGACCATGAGCACGGCCTCCGGGATGACCGGGTTGACCTTGCCGGGCATGATCGAGGAGCCGGGCTGGAGGTCGGGGAGGCTGATCTCGGCGAGCCCGGTGCGCGGCCCGGACGACATCCACCGCAGATCATTGGCGATCTTGGTCAGCCCGACCGCGATCGTCCTGAGCTGCCCGCTGGTCTCGACGATGCCGTCCCGGGCGCCCTGTGCCTCGAAGTGGTCGCGGGCCTCGGTGAGCGGCAGCCCGGTGGCGCGGGCCACCTCCTCGATGACGGCGGCGGAGAAGCCGGGGGGTGTGTTGATGCCGGTGCCCACCGCCGTGCCGCCGAGGGGGAGCTCGGCGAGGCGGGGGAGGGAGGCGTGCAGCCGCTCGACGCCGTACCGGACCTGGGCGGCGTACCCGCCGAACTCCTGGCCCAGTGTCACGGGCGTGGCGTCCATGAGATGCGTACGCCCCGACTTCACCACGTCGGCGAACTCGGCGGCCTTGCGCTCCAGGGCGGCGGCGAGGTGCTCAAGTGCCGGGACGAGGTCGCGGGTGACGGCGGCGGTGGCGGCGATGTGGATGGAGGAGGGGAAGACGTCGTTGGACGACTGGGAGGCGTTCACATGGTCGTTGGGGTGGACGTCCCGCCCGAGCCGCTCGGTCGCGAGGGTGGCGATGACCTCGTTGGCGTTCATGTTGGACGAGGTGCCGGACCCGGTCTGGAACACGTCGATCGGGAAGTGCTCGTCCCACCGCCCCTCGGCGACCTCTTCGGCGGCCTCCTGGATGGCGTCGGCGATGTCCTTGTCGAGCACCCCGAGCCGCGCGTTCACCTTCGCGGCGGCGCCCTTGATCCGGGCGAGCGCCTCGATGTGGGCGCGCTCGATGCGCTGGCCGGAGATCGGGAAGTTCTCGACGGCACGCTGCGTCTGGGCCCGCCACTTGGCGTCGGCGGGGACTCGGACCTCGCCCATGGAGTCGTGCTCGATGCGGTAGTCGCTCATGCCCGTATAGCGATCGAGGCGGGGCGGATGTTCCGGAGATCGCTCCGGTTGCCCTTCTTTTCGGGCGAACGGGTGTTGTGCACCGCGCGCGGGGCAGCCGTCTCGATCAACCGGACCGACCTTGGTGGTGGGGCGGTGGGGCGGCGGGGTGAAATCCGTCCCCGCCGCACCCGAGGCGCTACGCCAGTCCCGGGCCCCGCACCGGAATCGACGTGAACGTCGGCGCCGGCGCCGGGTCCTGGAAGAAGTCGTTGCCCTTGTCGTCGACCACGATGAACGCCGGGAAGTCCTCGACCTCGATCTTCCAGACGGCCTCCATGCCGAGCTCCTCGTACTCGACGACCTCGACCTTCTTGATGCAGTCCTGGGCGAGACGGGCGGCCGGGCCGCCGATGGAGCCGAGGTAGAAGCCGCCGTGCGCGTCGCACGCGTCGGTGACCTGCTTGCTGCGGTTGCCCTTGGCGAGCATGACCTTGGAGCCGCCGGCCGCCTGGAACTGCTCGACGTAGGAGTCCATACGGCCGGCCGTCGTCGGACCGAAGGAACCCGACGCATAGCCCTCGGGCGTCTTCGCCGGACCCGCGTAGTACACCGGGTGGTCCTTCAGGTACTGCGGCATCTCCTCGCCCGCGTCAAGGCGTTCCTTGATCTTGGCGTGCGCGATGTCACGGGCCACGACCAGCGGGCCGGAGAGCGAAAGCCGGGTCTTGACCGGGTACTTGGTCAGCTCGGCGAGGATGGTGTCCATCGGCTGGTTGAGGTCGATCCTGACGACGTCGGACGACTCGTCCAGATGCTCGTCGGTCGTCTCCGGCAGGAACCGTGCCGGGTCCGTCTCCAGCTGCTCCAGGAAGACGCCCTCGGCGGTGATCTTCGCTACGGCCTGCCGGTCGGCCGAGCAGGACACGGCGATGGCGACCGGGCAGGAGGCCCCGTGCCGCGGAAGGCGCACCACGCGCACGTCGTGGCAGAAGTACTTGCCGCCGAACTGCGCCCCGATCCCGATCTTCTGCGTCAGCTCGAAGACCTTCTCCTCCAGCTCCTTGTCCCGGAAGCCGTGGCCCAGCTCCGACCCCTCGGCCGGGATCTCGTCCAGGTAGTGCGCGGAGGCGTACTTCGCGGTCTTGAGGGCGTACTCGGCGCTCGTACCGCCGACCACGATCGCCAGGTGGTACGGCGGACAGGCGGCCGTACCCAGCGAGCGGATCTTCTCCTCCAGGAACTTCATCATGGAGGCCTCGTTCAGGACGGCCTTCGTCTCCTGGTAGAGGAAGGACTTGTTGGCCGAGCCGCCGCCCTTCGCCATGAAGAGGAACTTGTAGGCGCCGCCGTCGGTGGCGTAGAGCTCGATCTGCGCCGGCAGGTTCGACCCGGTGTTCTTCTCGTCCCACATGGTGAGCGGGGCCATCTGCGAGTAGCGCAGGTTGAGGTTCAGGTACGCGTCGTAGATGCCGCGCGACAGGGCCGCCTCGTCACCGCCCTCGGTCAGCACGTTCTGCCCGCGCTTGCCCATCACGATCGCCGTACCGGTGTCCTGGCACATCGGCAGGACGCCCGCCGCCGCGATGTTCGCGTTCTTCAGCAGGTCCAGCGCCACGAACTTGTCGTTGCTCGACGCCTCGGGGTCGTCGATGATCCGGCGCAGCTGGGCCAGGTGGGCCGGGCGCAGGTAGTGCTGGATGTCGTGGATGGCCTCTTCGGCGAGCTTGCGCAGCGCCTCGGGCTCGACCTTGAGGAACGTCCGCCCGTCGGCCTCGAAGGTGGAGACACCCTCGGAGGTCACCAGCCGGTACGGGGTGGTGTCCTCTCCCATGGGGAGCAGATCGGTGTACGCGAACTCAGGCATCTCAGCCCATTCCTCACTCGGCAGACGACTGCCGCCTCCATTGGCGGCCTCATCAGCGTAGAACCTGTCCAAGGCCGGAAGCTTGTGAGGTAAGGCTCAGTTCGTCGCACACAGGGTTCGCGGGGGCTTCATGGGCTTCGTCCACAGGGGGTATCGCGATCTATCGTGTTTGGGTACGCTGCTGCCGTGGACCTTCAGAAGCAGACCGCGCCCGCTGCCACCGCCGAGCTTCGCGCCTCCGACGCCGATCGCGACCGGATCGCCGACATCCTGCGCGACGCCCTGGCCGAGGGCCGCCTCACCGCCGACGAGCACGCCGAGCGCGTCGAGGGCGTGCTGGCGGCCAAGACGGTCGGTGAACTGGACGTGTTCATACGGGACCTGCCCGCCGCCCACCAGCCTCGCGCACCCCGCGCCCCCGCCTACGACCGTCCGGCCCCCGGCGCCGTCCCGGCCGACCCCGACGACCACGTGGTCGCGGTCTTCAGCAGCGCCGTCCGCAAGGGCCGCTGGCGCGCGGGCCGCCGTATCCACGCGTACGCGATCTTCGGCAGCGTCGAGATAGACCTCAGCGAGGCCCTCTTCGAGTACCAGCAGGTCGTGATCCGGGCGATATCGGTCTTCGGCAGCGTCGACGTCCGCGTCCCGGAGAACGTCTCGCTGCGTGGCGCGGGCGGCGGAGTGCTCGGCCACTTCGAGGTGAACCCCCTCGACGCGGAGGACCCGGCGGCGCCGGTCGTCCATGTCGACGGCTGGGCCGTGCTCGGCAGCATCGAGGGCAGGCCGAAGCGGGGGAAACTCGTCGCCGACATTCTCGATCGTGTGGAACGCAAGCTGGACCGGAGTTTGCGCAAGCATTTCGACCGTTGACGGTTGTGAATCGAACCGATTCCCACGGCCCTCCAAGGCCCCCCGGACACCCCACAACGGCGCTCAGGACCCCCCGAAATCCAGCGGTTCGAAACTGACTGCATAGGCGCGCGTACAGCGGGTAGACCTTGCTGCATCGTCTCTCGCTCGCGAAGCCGTCGTCAGGAGTAGACCGTGCTGCAACCGCCGCATTCGTCCCTGCAGGTAGCTGCCGTTCCGGCCCAGCGGGTGCCAGCGCGAGACAGGGATCAAGACGCCCCGTGGCATACGGAGGCGGTGTGCCGCCGCGACGAGGCCGGCCTGTTCTTCGCCCCCTCGAAGGAGCCCACCGCGGCCCGGCTCTCCCGTGAGGAGGCCGCCAAGCGGGTCTGCGCCCGCTGCCCGGTCATGGTCGAGTGCCGCGAACACGCCCTCCTCCAGCCCGAACCGTACGGCGTCTGGGGCGGCCTCACGGCGGCCGAGCGCCGGGTGGTCCTGGCCAGGCGCCGCCGCCGCGAAATGGAACTGACGAAGGCGGCGCGGGCGGCGAACCGGATAGCGCAGGCAGGCTGAGAAGTAAAGAAATTGGGCGCCCCCTCCGCACCGGGGGCGCCCAACGTCTTAAGGGCCGCGCAGCCGCGCGGCGCTAATTCACTTCGCCCTGTCGAAGTCAATCGCGCTGTAGGCCCGCAGCTTCTTCAGCCGGTGCTCGGAATCAATCCGCCGCACCGTCCCCGACTTCGACCGCATCACAATCGAGTCGGTGGTCGCGGTCTCCGACCGATACCGCACACCGCGCAGCAACTCACCGTCCGTGATCCCGGTGGCGACGAAGAACACGTTCTCCCCGGCGACCAGGTCGTCGGTCATCAGCACGCGGTCCAGGTCGTGCCCGGCGTCGATCGCCCGCTGCCGCTCCTCGTCGTCCTTCGGCCACAGCTTGCCCTGGATGGTTCCGCCGAGGCACTTCACGGCACACGCCGAGATGATGCCCTCCGGCGTACCGCCGATACCGAGCAGCATGTCGACGCCGGTGCCCTCGCGCAGCGCGTAGATCGACCCCGCGACATCACCGTCGGAGATCAGCTTGATGCGCGCGCCGGCGTCCCGGATCTCCTTGATGATGCCCTCGTGCCGGGGCCGGTCGAGGATGACGACGGTGACGTCCTCCGGCGTCGACCGCTTCGCCTTGGCGACCCGGCGGATGTTCACCGCCACGGGCGCGTTGATGTCGACGAAGTCGGCGGCCTCGGGGCCGGTGACCAGCTTGTCCATGTAGAACACGGCGGACGGGTCGAACATCGATCCCCGGTCCGCGGCCGCGAGGACGGCGATCGCGTTCGGCATGCCCTTGGCGGTCAGCGTGGTCCCGTCGATCGGGTCGACGGCGATGTCGCACTCCGGTCCGGTTCCGTCGCCGACCTGCTCCCCGTTGAAGAGCATCGGTGCCTCGTCCTTCTCGCCCTCACCGATGACGACGACGCCGTTCATCGACACGGTGGAGACGAGGGTCCGCATGGCGCGCACCGCGGCACCGTCGGCGCCGTTCTTGTCGCCGCGCCCGACCCAGCGGCCCGCGGCCATCGCCGCGGCTTCGGTCACACGGACCAGTTCCAGGGCCAGGTTGCGGTCGGGGGCTTCGCTCGGTACTTCGAGCTCGGACGGCAGATGATGATGATTCTCGGTCATCGGAACGCACCTTTCTGATACGACGACGGCCGGATGAGGGTGACGCCCTGACTCTATCCTCGGGCCTGCAGGATGAGCAGGGGGCCCCACGGATGAGCAGACCGGGGCACCTGCGACGATAGGGGGCGTGGCAGGTTCGAACGGCAAGCAGAAGTCGGTCCGGAACATGGTGCTCTCCCTGGGAGTGACCGTGCTCGCGGCGGGAGTCATCTATCTCTTCGTTCCCCGTGAGGGCGGCACCCCCGACCTCCCGCGGGTCGACTACCGCGTCGAACTGCTGACGGCCCGCCGGGCGGCGTCCTACCCGGTGGCCGCGCCCCAGGGTCTGCCCGACACCTGGAAGCCGACCTCCGTCCGGTTCCGGGGCGACAAGGCCGACGCCTGGCATCTCGGTTTCCACACCCCCGACGGGCAGTACGTGCAGATCGAGCAGTCCACTCAGAAGCCGGCGGAGTTCATCGAAGAGGCCAGCCAGGGCGGCCGGCAGACCAAGGGCACCCAGAAGATCGGCGACCGGACGTGGACGCGGTACACGGGCGGCCGCTACGACGCGCTCGTCCACCAGGAGAACGGCGCGACGACCGTGGTGGCGGGCACGGGCTCGTTCGAGCAGCTGAAGCAGATGGCGGCGGCGCTGAAGACGGCGTGAGCGATCGGGCGTGACCTCCCGGGCATGACGGTCGTGACCTCCCACGCATGACGAAGGCCCCCGGCGTCGGTGCCGGGGGCCTTCCTCATGCGCGGTCGGTTCAGACCGTGGTGACGACCTGGTCGAACTCCAGCCGCGGGGAGCGCGGGTACCAGGCGTCCGGGCCCGGCTTGCCGATGTTGACGACCATCAGCGGGGTGTGGTCGTCGTCCAGGAACTCCTTGCGGACGCCCTCGAAGTCGAAGCCGGTCATCGGGCCGGCGGCGAGCCCCGCGGCGCGGATGCCGACGATGAAGTACGCGGCCTGCAGGGCGGCGTTCATCCCGGCGGCGTTCTCACGGGCCGCGCGCTCACTGAAGAAGAGGTCCTTGGCCTGCGGGAACGCCGGGAACAGGGTCGGCAGCTCCTCGTGGAACTCGTTGTCCGCGGAGAGGATCGCGACCAGCGGGGCGGCGGCGGTCTTGGCCTGGTTGCCCTCGGCCATGTGCTGCACCAGACGCTCACGGGCCTCGGCCGAGCGGACCAGGGTGATGCGCAGCGGCGTCTGGTTGAAGGCGGTGGGGCCGTACTTGACCAGGTCGTAGATCGCCTGGACCTGCTCCTCGGTCACCGGCTCGTCGGTGAAGGCGTTCGCGGTGCGGGCCTCGCGGAACAGCAGGTCCTGGGCGGCGGGGTCAAGGGCGAGAGACATGCGTGAACCTTCTCGGGGTGTGCGGCGTGCGGGTAAACGGACCGGGGACCGGTTTCGTCTTCGACGGTACGCGACACAAGTTCAAGGTTCAACAAAAAGCAGGGCGTGGTGATCCGCTTCACAGTCCCGCCCTGCTGCTCCGACGGCTACGACTCGCCCGCGCCGTCTTCCTCCCCGGCTCCCGCCTCGGCCTCGGCTTCCTCGGCGAGCGCGGCGTCCAGGCGCGCCCGTGCCCCCTCCAGCCAGCGTCGGCACACCTTGGCCAGCTCCTCGCCCCGCTCCCACAGCGCGAGGGACTCCTCCAGCGTCGTACCGCCCGCCTCCAGTCGCCGTACGACCTCGATCAGCTCGTCCCGGGCCTGCTCGTAGCCCAGTGCCTCTTCCACCTTGCTGGTCATGCGCCCACCCTATGCATCGGCTCGTGCGTCGACTCGTACGGAGAACTCACCCTCGGCGACCCGCGCCCGCAGCGCCTCGTCCGCGGTCACCTCGTCCGGGTCACGGACCACGTGCCCGTCGGCCCTCTGCAGCACCGCATACCCCCGCTTCAGGGTCGCGGCGGGGGAGAGGGCCACCACGCGTGCGTGCGTGTGCGTCAGCTCGGAGTCGGCGCGGTCGAGGTGGTGGCCGAGGCAGCGGCGGCCGCGGTCGAGCAGGGACGCCACATGATCGGCACGCTCGTCGATCATCCGGTGCGGGTCCTCTATCGAGGGCCGCGCGAGGGCGTGCGCGAGCCCGCGCTCCTCCCGCTCGATGAACGCCTCGACACAGCGCCGGGCCCGGTCGCGCAGCAGCCGTACGCGCTCGTACTCCTCGCCCACGTCCGGTACGACCTTCTTGGCGGCGTCGGTGGGGGTGGAGGCGCGCAGGTCGGCGACGTGGTCCAGGAGGGGGTTGTCGGGCTCGTGCCCGATGGCGGAGACCACCGGGGTACGGCAGGACGCCACGGCTCGCACCAACTGCTCGTCGGAGAAGGGCAGCAGGTCCTCGACGCTGCCGCCGCCGCGGGCGACGATGATCACGTCCACCGCGTCGATCTCGTCGAGTTCCTTCACCGCCTGGACGACCTGCGGTACGGCGTGCACGCCCTGCACGGGGACGTTGCGCACTTCGAAGCGGACGGCGGGCCAGCGGTGCCGGGCGTTCTCCAGGACGTCCCGCTCGGCGGCGGAGGCCCGCCCGCAGACGAGGCCGATGAGCTGGGGCAGGAAGGGGAGCGGCTTCTTGCGCTCCGGGGCGAAGAGTCCCTCGGCGGTGAGTGCCTTCTTCAGCATCTCCAGACGGGCGAGGAGCTCGCCGACGCCGACCGGCCTTATCTCGGTGGCCCGCAGGGAGAGCTGGCCGCGGGGGGCGTACCACTCGGGTTTGGCGAGTACGACGACGCGGGCGCCCTCGCTCACCACGTCGGCGACGGCGTCGAAGACCTGGCGGTAGGCCGTCACGCTGACGGAGATGTCGTACGACGGGTCGCGCAGGGTGAGGAACACGACGCCGGCGCCGGGGCGTCTCGACAGCTGGGTGATCTGGCCCTCGACCCACACCGCTCCGAGGCGGTCGATCCAGCCGCCGATGAGGCGTGACACCTCGCCGACGGGCAGGGCGGATTCGGGGGACGTGTTCACAGCCATGCGCCGAGCGTAACGGGCGGCACTGACAGGGACGGGCGAGCGGCGGAGGCCGTGGCGCGTGGGTGCCGAGCACGGGAGGACGGGCACGGGAAGCGGGAGGACGGGCACGGGACGACGGGGCAGTGGCGGACGAGCGGTGGAAGCCGCGGCTCCGCCTGCCTCGGGTCCCTCGATCGGCGTACTCCCGCCGCGCCCCACCCGGTCGTCACGGCCCCTCCTCAGCCTCGCCCGTCCTCAGAGCCCCCTCCCCTCACACCCCGTCGCCAATCCCGGCACCAAGCCGTCACCTGCGCGATCTTCGGTGCCCCGGGCGCACCCTTACGATGGGGTGCATGACTGCTTCGCCTGGCCGCCGTGTCCTGCTCGCCGCCCCCCGTGGCTACTGCGCGGGCGTGGACCGCGCCGTGATCGCCGTCGAGAAAGCCCTGGAGCAGTACGGCGCTCCGGTGTACGTCCGACACGAGATCGTCCACAACAAGTACGTCGTGCAGACCCTGGAGAAGAAGGGCGCCGTCTTCGTCGAGCGGACGGAGGAGGTTCCGCCGGGGAACATCGTCATGTTCTCGGCGCACGGTGTCGCTCCCGTCGTGCACGAAGAGGCCGCGCGGGGACAGCTCGCCACCATCGACGCGACCTGCCCGCTGGTCACCAAGGTCCACAAGGAAGCCGTCCGCTTCGCCAATGAGGACTACGACATCCTCCTGATCGGGCACGAAGGCCACGAAGAGGTCATCGGCACGTCCGGCGAGGCCCCCGACCACATCCAGCTCGTCGACGGACCCGAGGACGTAGCCAAGGTCGAGGTCCGCGACCCGTCGAAGATCGTCTGGCTCTCCCAGACCACCCTCTCCGTCGACGAGACCATGGAGACCGTCGACGCGCTGAAGGAGAAGTTCCCGCAGCTGATCTCCCCGCCCAGCGACGACATCTGCTACGCCACGCAGAACCGCCAGCTCGCCGTGAAGCAGATGGGCGCCGAGGCCGAGCTGGTCATCGTGGTCGGCTCCCGCAACTCCTCCAACTCCAAGCGGCTGGTCGAGGTCGCCAAGCTGGCCGGCTCCCGCGAGGCCTACCTCGTGGACTTCGCCAGCGAGATCGACGACGCCTGGCTGGAGGGCGTGACCACGGTGGGCGTCACCTCCGGCGCCTCCGTACCGGAGGTGCTGGTCGAGGAGGTCCTGGAATGGCTCGCCGAGCGCGGCTACGGCGACGTCGAGCTCGTCAAGGCCGCCGAGGAGTCCATCACCTTCTCGCTCCCCAAGGAACTGCGCCGTGACCTGCGTGAGGAGGCGGCGGCGCTGATCGCCGAGCGCACGGGGTCCGGTGACTCCAGCGACTCCGTGGAGTGACCGTCAGTCCTGCGTCGTAACGTAGAGCCATGCAGATCTTCGGCTTGGACATCGGTGGATCCGGGATCAAGGGTGCCCCGGTGGATCTGGACAGGGGCGACCTCGCGGAGGAGCGCTTCAAGGTGCTCACTCCGCACCCGGCCACACCCGACGGCGTGGCCGACGGGGTGAAGCAGGTCGTCGAGCACTACGGCTGGACGGGGCCCGTCGGGCTCACGTTCCCCGGCGTGGTCACCGACGGCGCCACGATCCGTACGGCGGCGAACGTCGACAAGAGCTGGATCGACACCGACGCGCGCGCGTTGTTCAGCGAGCGTCTCGGCAGCCACCCGGTGACGGTGGTCAACGACGCGGACGCGGCCGGCGTCGCCGAGATGCACTTCGGTGCGGGCCGCGACCGCCGGGGCACGGTGATCCTCCTCACCTTCGGCACGGGCATCGGCAGCGCGCTGTTCGTCGACGGCACCCTCGTCCCCAACACCGAGCTGGGCCACCTCGAACTCCACGGCCACGACGCCGAGAAGCGCGCCTCCAGCAAGGCCAAGGAGGACGAGGAGATGAGCTGGGAGCACTGGGCCCACCGCGTCCACAAGTACCTCGCCCATGTCGAGATGCTGTTCTCCCCGGAGCTGTTCATCATCGGCGGCGGGGTGAGCCGCAAGTCCCACAAGTTCCTGCACTACATCGAGGGCATCAAGGCGGAGATCGTCCCGGCCCAGCTGCAGAACAACGCGGGGATCGTGGGGGCGGCGATGCGGGCGGCCGAGAAGGACGGCTACTAGCAGGACGGCCGGCCGACGGTCACTGTGGCCGGCGGCGGGCCGCTGCCCTGCGTGCCAGCAGGGCGGCCTTGCGTACGGTCACGATGAGGCCGGCGATCAGCGTCCCCCCGTACAGCCACCCGGCCTGGGTGGCGAGGGCGGTGAACAGCCCCATCAGGTGATCGCCGAGTCCCCCGCCGGTGTCGGCCACCGGGATCAGCCCCACCGTGAACGCGATCGGCAGGACCACCGGCGCGGTCATCAGGTCGCCCTTGCGCACCCAGACCGCGGTCAGCACGCACACCGGCAGGAAGAGCACGCTGTACGCCGTGAGCGACGACCCGAACAGCAGCGCGTCGACATAGCCGAGCACGAGCATCACGGCGGCGCCGAACAGGCCGCTGCCCAGCCCGGTGAGCCGGGGGTTGGGGAACCGGCGTACCGGCTGCGGCGGTGGGGGCGGCCCCGGGCGTCGTACCGCCTCCGCCGCCGGGGCCGTGCCCGGACGGCGCTGGGCGACGGGCCGGGGCGAGCGGGCGGGCGGGGCGGGGCGCGCAGGCCGGGCGGGTCGGGAGGGGCGAGCCGGCCGGGTGGCCCCGGCCGGCCGGGGCGGGCCGAACCCCTCTCCGGCGAAACGCCCCTCACCCCGGACCGGTTCGTCCCCACCCCGTGCCAAAACCCACTCACCCCTCATCGGTCCGTACCCACCCCGTGCAAAGCCACCGTCACCCCTCATCGACATCGGCCCGTGCCGGCGATGGCGGTGACGGACCCCGTCGTGACTCGTACTCGGCAGGTCGCGCCCTGTCTTGCTCCACTGCACCAACCTAGGTCGGTTTATGTGGTGAATCGGCCCTCAGACACGCCTTGGGGCGGACCTTGGCCACCTGTTCGACGGGACGCCGGGGCCGGGCCCGGCACGCCGTAGACTGGTGGATCGGCCCGTGCATCTGCGTCGAAGATCGATCGGCATCGAAGATCGAAGAAGGACCGGGCCCCAGCCCAGCCCCTGAAGTCCTCTCACGTACGGGAAGTCGCAACGTGTCGCTCACGATCGGAATCGTCGGTCTGCCGAATGTCGGCAAGTCGACCCTGTTCAACGCCCTGACCAAGAACGACGTGCTGGCGGCCAACTACCCGTTCGCCACGATCGAGCCGAACGTCGGTGTCGTGGGCGTCCCGGACGCGCGGCTGACCAAGTTGGCCGAGATCTTCTCCTCCCAGCGGGTCCTCCCCGCGACCGTCGACTTCGTGGACATCGCGGGCATCGTGCGCGGCGCCTCCGAGGGCGAGGGCCTGGGCAACAAGTTCCTGGCGAACATCCGTGAGTCCGACGCGATCTGCCAGGTCATCCGCGCCTTCAAGGACGAGAACGTCGTCCACGTCGACGGCAAGGTCTCGCCCAAGGACGACATCGAGACGATCAACACCGAGCTCATCCTCGCCGACCTCCAGACCATCGAGAAGGTCCTGCCCCGGCTCCAGAAGGAGTCGCGGATCAAGAAGGACATCGCGCCGAAGGTCAAGGCCGTCGAGGAGGCCCAGGCGATCCTGGAGAAGGGCGACACGCTGTTCTCCGCGGGCATCGTCCAGGGCTCGGGCAACGAGGAGCTCCTGCACGACCTGCACCTCCTCACCACCAAGCCCTTCCTCTACGTCTTCAACGTCGACGAGGACGAGCTGGTCGACGAGGACTTCAAGGCCGAGCAGCGTGCCCTGGTCGCCCCCGCCGAGGCGATCTTCCTGAACGCCAAGCTGGAGGCCGACCTCGCCGAGCTCGACGAGGAGGACGCGATGGAGCTGCTGGAGTCCGTCGGCACCGAGGAGCCCGGCCTCGCCACCCTCGCCCGCGTCGGCTTCAACACCCTCGGCCTGCAGACCTACCTCACGGCCGGCCCCAAGGAATCCCGCGCCTGGACCATCAAGAAGGGCGCCACCGCCCCCGAGGCCGCCGGCGTCATCCACACCGACTTCCAGAAGGGCTTCATCAAGGCCGAGGTCATCTCCTTCGCCGACCTGGTGGAGACCGGCTCGGTGGCGGAGGCCCGCGCGAAGGGGAAGGCGCGTATGGAGGGCAAGGACTATGTGATGCAGGACGGGGACGTCGTGGAGTTCCGCTTCAACGTGTAGCGGGTGCCTCACCACCACGTCACTGACCTGGCAGACATACAGGTCATAGGGGCTCGGCTCTTCGGAGTCGGGCCCCTGGTCCATTCACCCGACTCTGATAACTTCAATGTTACTAACATTGCCGTTAGTGTCATGGGTGGAGGTCGGCGGACATGGTGGATTTCGTAGGCCGTCGGCAGGAGCTGGCGACGCTGGAGCGGGAGCTTCAGAAGGTGGCGGCAGGGGTCGGCGGTGAGCGGCCCGGTCGGTGTGTGATGCTGCGCGGGCGGCGCCGGGTGGGGAAGTCGCGGCTGGTCGAGCGGTTCGTGGAGGGTGCCGGGGCGCCCTTCTTGTTCTACGCGGCCACCGGTGCGTCACCGGGGGATGATCTGGCGCGGCTGGCCCGGGACGCCCAGGTGTCGACGCTGCCACTGGCACAGCTGGTGTCCGCCGCGCGACCGGAGAGCTGGGATGCGGCGTTCGACGTACTGGCCGCCGCGCTGCCCGCCGACCGGGCCAGTGTGCTGGTCGTCGACGAGGTGCCGTACCTGATGGATGCCGATGGCGCGTTCGAGGGGATGCTCCAGCGGGCCTGGGACCGGGCGCTGGAGACCAAACCGGTGCTGCTGGTCCTCATCGGCTCGGATCTGTCGATGATGGAGGCGCTGAACAGCTACGGACGCCCCTTCCACCAGCGTGGTCGGGAGATGGTGCTGGGCCCACTGAACCCCGCCGAGGTCGGGCGGATGCTGGGACTGGATCCGGCCGAAGCCTTCGACGCAGCGCTGGTCACCGGAGGGCTGCCGCTGATCTGCGCGGAGTGGCCGCACGGCGCGGGACTGTGGGACTTCCTCGGCGAGGCGCTCAACGATCCGGTCTCGGCACTGCTGGTGTCCGCCGAACGCTCGCTGGCCGCGGAGTTCCCGCCGCAGGCCCAGGCCCGTGCGGTGCTGGCGGCGATCGGCAGTGGCGAGCGGACCTTCACCAACATCGCCCGTGCGGCCGGCGGTATCGGCGCCACGCCGCTGCAGCGAGCGCTGGAGCTGCTCACGCACAAGCGGATCGTCGCCGGGGAGTTGCCCGTGTCCCTGCGCCCGTCGAAGGACCGCCGCTACCGGGTGACGGATCCGTACCTGCGGTTCTGGCTGCACCTTCTCGGCCCTTCCATGCAGGAGATCGAGCGGGGACGGGGTGATCTGGCGTTGGCCCGGATCCGGGAGAACTGGACCAGCTGGCGCGGCCGGGCCGTCGAGCCGCTCGTCCGCGAGGCGCTCGCCCGGATGCTGCCCGACGGCCCGCTGCCCGCTGCCCCCGCGGTGGGCGGCTACTGGACGCGCACCAACGACATCGAGATCGACATCGTCGGGGCGGACCGCGCCCCCGTCGCCAAGGAGCTGCTGTTCGTCGGCTCCGTCAAGTGGCAGGAGCAGTCCCCCTTCGACCGGCACGACCTGGCAGCCCTCCACCGCCACCGGGCCGCGCTCACCGCCGAACCCGTCCCGGTCGTGGCGGTCTCCCGCAGCGGCATCGACTGCCCGGGACTCGAAGCCGCCTACGGCCCCGCCGATCTGCTGACGGCATGGCCGCTGTGAGCGGCGAAACGCGGCGGCGACAGCGGCGCGAGCACCCGGACTTCAGTCATTTTGTAAGTGCCTGGACCGGAAGATAGGGTCCTGAGAATGGCAAGATCACGTGGAGAGCGAAGCCCGTCGGCCCGGCGGATCACCTCACGCAACGCTCGCTTCCAGCAGTGGCAGGCATTGCTCGGCAACCGCAACAAGCGCACGCGCGCCGGTGAGTTCCTGGTCCTGGGAGTCCGCCCGATCTCGCTCGCGGTGGAGCACGGCTGGCCGGTACGAACGCTCCTCTACGACGGACAGCGGGAGCTGTCGAAGTGGGCGCGGGAGATCCTTCGTACGGTGAGCACGGAGCAGATCGCGATGGCCCCGGACTTGCTGATGGAGCTGGGGGAGAAGACCGAGGCCCCGCCCGAGATCGTCGCCGTCGTGGAGATGCCGGCCGACGACCTGGGCCGGATCACGGTCGGGGATGACTTCCTGGGCGTACTTTTCGACCGGCCGACCAGTCCGGGGAACATCGGCAGCATCATTCGCTCCGCGGACGCCCTGGGCGCCCATGGTCTGATCGTGGCCGGCCACGCCGCCGACGTCTATGACCCGAAGTCGGTCCGGTCGAGCACCGGCTCGATGTTCTCCCTGCCCGCGGTCCGGGTGCCGTCACCGGCCGAGGTGATGGAGTGGGTGGAGGCTCGCCGGGCCGCCGGAACGCCGATCGTCCTGGTCGGTACGGACGAGCATGGCGACTGCGACGTGTTCGACTTCGACTTCACCCAGCCGACGCTGCTGCTGATCGGCAATGAGACGGCCGGGCTCAGCAACACCTGGCGCACCTTGTGCGACTACACGGTCAGCATCCCGATGACCGGCTCCGCGAGCTCGCTGAACGCGGCGAACGCCGCGACCGCGATCCTCTACGAAGCCGTTCGCCAGCGGATCAGCGGAAGAACGCCAACAGCTCCGTGAGCAGCCGGGGATAGCCGTACCTGGCGCGGGCCCGGTCCTGGAGCCGTCCCACGGTCTGCGCGTGCAGCTCGAAGTCGCCCGCCAGACGGCTCATTGTCGCGGCGGGGTCCGAGCCCAGCGTCAGGGACTCGACGTCGCCCTCGTACATGGGGGACATAAATTCCGCTTCGGCCGGCAGCACCGGCAGCGAGCCCGACGCGAGCGTTTCGAGCATCCGGGCCGTGAGCAGCTTCGTGTCGGCCACGAGCGGACTGACCAGCACCGGCGTGATCATGGCCCGCCCCATCTCCGTGACGACATGTCCGAACGGCACCGGCGGCTGGACCTCGACGCCGGTCAACCGCTCCGGCTCACCGGAGGTGATGTCCTCGAACCCGGGGCAGGTCTCCCCGTCCCACCACCGCCCGCAGACCCGCATACGCCGCAGCCCGGCCGTCCTGGCGGCCTCCACGACCTCGATGAACGGTTTCCACCGCCCCCAGTTGCTGCCGATGTACTGAAGCTCGTAGTCCCGCTCACGGCCGAGCTCCAGTGGATGCCGTACCAGTCGGGGCATTCCGAAGCACGGGAAGAACTCCGCCCCGTCCGGCAAGGGGCCCAGCTTGGGCTGCAGTACGAGGTCGCTGAGCGTGGAGTAGAGCCGTCGCCAGCTCTCGATCGAGTAGGTGCCGACGGAGCTGTCGTCGGCGGAGGCGACGCCGCCCCAGTGGCCGTCGAAATCAATGATCAGGCGCCGGTCCCTGGGCACCGAGCAGGCCAGCTCGATCTGCTCGTCCGACAGGTACTGCCGGGCCTCGAACATGAACACCAGATGGGTTGCCCAGCGCACGTCGGACTCCACCGGCAGATGCCGCGGGATCTGCTCGTCCATCCGCGAAAGCGGGCCGCTGACCCGGACCTCACAGCCCGCCTCACCCGCCGCCTCCACATAGGCGGCGACGGTCTGGCTGAATCCCGCCTGCCAATGAAAATTCCCGGCCACGAGCACCCGGGCTCCCGCCATCCCGCCCTCCAAAGAACACACTTGAAGCCACTACCGGCGCTGTGAGTCTAGAGAAAAGGAACTGGGGAAAACTTCAGCCCGGCCCGCCGCTCAGGAGCAGGCGTCCAGTACATCGGCGGCCCGGACCAGCACGGCCGACCGCGTCCCGATCTTCAGCCGCTCCAGGGTCCGTACCGGAGCCACCGGGATCTTGCGGCTGCGGTCGGTGACGGCGATCACCGCATGCGCGGGCAGCGCGGACGCGAGTGAACGCAGCATGCCCGCCACCGGCTGCCCGGGCACCTGCCCTTCCCAGTGCGTCCGCTCGCCGTACGGCAGGTCGGTGAGTACGACATCGGGGGCGGACCCGGCGACGACGGCGGACAGTGAACGGGGATCGAAGACGTCCGCGGTCCCGATGGCGAACGGCAGTGCACCGCCATCCGCCGTCAGGCGCCCCCGCAGGCGGCGGGCGGCATCCGCGGCCTCCAGGTAGGAGGGCTTCGCGAAACGCTCGCTCTGCTCGCGCCGCTGCAGCTCGCGGGCGGTCAGCCCGTCCGGTGAGAGCAGGGCGAGATTCTTGGCGGCGAGTTCCAGCGGGGCGGGATCCACATCGGAGGCGATCACCCGGCGCAGCGAGCTGCGGTGCAGCATCCCCAGCACCGTCAGGAGGTAACCGCTGCCGCAGCACGGGTCCCACAGCGTCACCGGACCGTCGCCCGGGAGCAGGGCCCGGGCCCGCAGGAAGATCTCCGTGGCCAGCCGGACGGGGAAGGCGGGGTAACCGGGCGCGGAGTGGAGCACGACACCGCAGGCGAAATCGGAACTGTCGATCCGCTCCACGGCGTGGCGGTACGAACTCACCTGTCCACTCCCCAGCAATTCGGAACCGCCTCCATCGCAGCCCTGAAGCGATCATAGTGCCGCGTCCCGGTGAGGTTCGCGTCACCGGCGGAGCCTGCCCGCGGAAACTCTGAGGATTTCCCGAGTCTGTCCCGACCTAGGATTGCCGCGCTTCGATGCCGTAGTTGCGAGGAAGGCGGGCCATGTCCATGTTCCCGGGGTTCTCAGACGGAACACGTCTGCTGGTGACCGGAGGGGCGGGCTTCATCGGCTCGCACGTTGCCGACGCCTTCCTGGAGGCAGGGGCCGAGGTCACCGTGCTGGACGACCTGACCACCGGTGACCCGGAACGTCTGGACCCGCGTGCGATCAGCCGCCGCGTCGACGTGACCGACGCCGCCGCCCTCAACGAGGCCGTGCGGTCGGCACGCCCCGACGTCATCTGCCATCTCGCCGCCCAGATCGACGTCCGGGTCTCGGTGGCCACGCCGGCCGTCGACGCGCGGGTCAACGTGGAGGGCACGATCAACGTTCTGGAAGCGGCGCGGGCCGTGGGCGCGCGGGTCGTGTTCGCCTCCACCGGCGGGGCCCTCTACGGGGAAGGCGTTCCGGTCCCGACGAACGAGGACACGCTGCCCAGGCCGGGGGCGCCCTATGGCACGGCCAAGTACTGCGCGGAGCAGTACATCGGCCTGTTCAACCGGCTGCACGGAACCGAGCACAGCGTGCTGCGGCTCGGCAACGTGTACGGGCCCCGGCAGAGCCCGGGCGGTGAGGCGGGCGTCATCGCCATCTACTGCGGGCTGGCCTCCGAAGGGGGAGTGCCCACGGTGTTCGGCGATGGTTCGCAGACCCGCGACTACGTGTACGTCGGCGATGTCGCCGCCGCGTTCGTCGCCGCCGTACGGCACCGCCGGCCCGGCGTCTGGAACATCGGTACGGGCAGGGGGAGCACGGTCGTGGAGGTCCTCGACCACATCGCCGCCGCCTCCGGGCGCGATCTGCGTCCCCATTTCGCGCCGCGCCGGCCGGGCGAGATCCAGCACAGCACACTGGACGTCACCCGCGCGGAAGCCGACCTGGGCTGGACCGCGTCGGTCCCGCTGGAGAAGGGCGTCGCCGCCACCTACGGCTGGGTGCATTCCGGCTCGCCCGTCCGGCAGCGGGCCTGACCCGGCGGACGGCGGACAGAGCAGCAGGACCCGGCATCTCGCGCGCGTGGCCGCGGACTCACTTGCGCAGGCGCAGCAGGAGTCCGTGGCCGACGCCGACCGCGGTGGCGGTCCCGTACAGGCAGAACAGCAGGGGTGTGCAGCGGGACTCCGGTGCGGTGCGGTGCCGTGTCAGCTCCTTGCGGAGCCCCGCCGCCGACTGGTGGCGTCGTGCCTCCGAACGCCCCTGCCAGTAGGCCCGGCGCAACAGGTAGCGGAGGGTGAGCCGACCGGGGTCGACATCGTGGACGACCGCGTGTTCGGGAAGCAGGATCTCCCGGGCACCCGCCTGCTTCATCAACGCGATGAAGGAAGTGTCCTCACCGGACTGCAGGTTGCCGCCGGTTCGGCTCAACTCCAGGTCGAAGGTCAGGCCTCGGCGGTGCGCGAAGTCGCCGTCGACGCCCATGCAGGCGCCCCAGATCTTGATGTCCCCGCGGTCGCGGTGCCAGCCGACGAGGTGGTACTGCCCCGAGGACAGGAACCAGGGCAGCCGGCCGAACTCCGGCGGCGGTCGCAGCCGCGCACCGACCACATGTGCCCCGGCGCGGAACGCGGCGCGGATGGCGTCCACGGCGGCGGCGTCGAGCCGTACGTCGTCGTCCACGAACAGCACATGGCGCCCTGCCCACTCCCGCAGCACCGTGTTGCGGGACGCCGACAGCCCTCGTGTGGCGCCCAGGACGCGCATCGTCCCCCCGGCCTCGTTCACCTGGGTCGCGACCTTCTCGGCCTCGGGTGTCACGGGCCGGTCCAGCAGCACGACGTATTCGTCGCCGTTCAACTGGTCGAGGTTGTGCCGCAGATGGCGGCGGACGTTCTCCAGACGGAAGGCACAGACCGCCACCACCATCGGACGCCGGCTGGGGGAGTTCCGATCCGGAGTCTCTTTCTTGTCCACAGTCACTCCCGTATGGCTGCGTTCCGTGGGGGCACTTGCGAGTGCCAGTGGTCATTCATCGTAGGAACTGCGGTCTAAGAAATATGCTAAAGAATCAGTGACTTCCCCTGTATTACCTGCTGTTAGTCTCGATGCGTCGGCCGATCAGAACGACTGGACGGGTGAAAGATGTCAGAAGCAGGGCGCCTCATCCGGGCGAACGACCCGGTGCTGACGTATCGCGGTGCGGTCTCCCTCCAGGAGGTCGACGGTGGAATAGCGCCCTGGCGAATACCTTTTCAGGAACGGCACCTGTTCTTTCCCGAGGGCGGCGTGGGGCGCGCTGCGATGCCATCGGGGGTGCGGGTCACTTTCCGCACCGACGCCGATGGGTTCGCATTCAAGTACACCGCCCGTCCTGCCCCCGAGATGCCGGGCCCGCCCGAGACGGCGCATGTCGACGTACGCGTGGACGGCAAGCCGGTCATCAGTCTCCCCCTGGTGACCGACGGGGAGATCCACACGTGCCGGGTCGGGGCGCTGCCGGGCGGCGGCAGCCGTCTTGCGGAGCTGTGGCTGCCCGGCCTGAACCAGTTCGTCCTGCACGGTGTGGAGATGCCGACGGGCGCCGAGGTGGACCGGGACACGCATACCGCGCCCCGCTGGCTCCACTACGGGTCCTCCGAGTCGCAGGGCCGGGGCGCGCTGTCGCCGACCCGCAACTGGACCGCGACCGTCGCCACCGAACTCGGCCTGGATCTCACGTCGTTGGCCATCGGGGCAGGCTGCTACCTCCAGCCGCTCTTCGCGACCCTGCTCCGCGACCTGCCGGCCGATCTGATCACCTGCATCGTCGGCATGAACGTCTATGGCACGCGTGCCCTGAACCAGTTCACCTACCGGCCGAACCTGGTCGGGATGATCCGGATCATCCGGGAGCGACACCCCTCGACCCCGCTGGTCATCGCGTCCCACCACTACTCGCCCTGGCACGACCCGCTGGAAGGAGACGGATACCTGTCCTTGACGGAGGTCCGGGAACAGACCCGCGAGGTGGTCGAGCTGCTGCGCGCGGACGGCGATGAGAACGTCCACTACGTCCACGGTCCGAGCCTCGCCGGCCCCGACACCGCCCACCTGTACATCGAGCCGTGGCCTCTTGATCCGCTGCATTTCAACCAAGAGGGACACGACCTGCTGGCGGCCGCCTTCCAGCGGAAGCTGGTGGAACTGGTGCCGGACCTGGTGCGGTGTTAACTCCCGGGGTCCGATCCTTCTGAATCGCTGATGTGCGCCGGGAGTTTGTGGGCGAACGAAACGAGTCCGGCCTGCAGGCGGGACTCGACTCCGAGCTTTGCGAGTATCTGGGCCATGTGGGCCTTGACCGTGCGCTCGGTGACCCCGAGCAGCGCGGCGAGTTCGCGGTTGGAGTAGCCATGGCTCAGCAGGGAGAAGACCTGGAGTTCGCGCTCGGACAGTAAATGAACCTGGCTCAGCCCCTCCAACCAGGGGAACTGAGTCTCGTGGAGAATTTGGTCGTAGGTATCGAAGCCGAAACACGGCATGGTATGGCCCCCGTATGAGCGTGTGGTCCTTGCATGCCCTGGGGAGTCATTCGACGCATTTGAGTATCGAGGCACCGTCCCAAGACATCACTCATCTCGGTGATCTTAGCGCATCGGCGGCCGGGTTGTGGACCCTGAGGCTCCGGCCGAGGTGGCGGGAAAGGTGGATAAAGCGTCCAGTGCCTGGTGTATGGGCGCGGTAAATGGCGCTGCGCAGAAGGGGAACTGTGAGTTCCGTTTGACGCTGCAGTGGTCGCCCGCCGCAGTGTGCACGCTGCACGCTTCGAGCAGCCGACCTGCTCACTCCGTAATTCTGTGGACCTTTTTCGGTCGATATAAAGACTGTTTCGATGAGCCTACGCGTCGGTGATATGCGTGTTAATTGACGCGATCCTGCAGAACCTTGGGGGGCCATACCTCGGAGCTCAGTATTCCCGACGCGTAGGCCTTGGCGACCAGGGCGGTGCGGTTGGGCACCCGGAAGCGCTCCATCATCTTGCTCACGTGATACTCGACCCCCTGGCGGCTGAGGTAGAGCTTGTTCGCGATGCAGGTAGTGCGCTCACCTGCGGCGATGCGCTCCATGATCTTGGCGTCCAGGCTGGATAGGGTTGTGGGGGCGGTTTTCACCTAGGACTCCCTGGGGGAAGAGTGCTGAGAGGTCGAGAGAGCCGCAGCGGGACCGAGCGCCGGCAGCTGACTTCATTTCTACCCAACACCCCCACGGGAAAAGTAGTGGACTTTTGTTCAAGCGGGGACGACAGTAGTTGCGCATTGAATGTTTGGGCAGGTGGGGCGGCTGTCGGAGCCTGTGACCAGGCTGGCCCGCAACCGTCGTGGGGCTGCCGATTTGGCGGCGTGCCGGGACGTACCGGACACGTCCCGAATCAAGGGAACCGCCGACAGGACTAGCAATTTCCTTATATGAGTACGCCGTATCCTCGACGTCTGCGAATACGTGGCGCGGAACGAGTGGAGACGGCCATGAAAATCGATGTGCTCCAGCCGACCTGCAACCTGGACACGGTCCGGGACGGGCGCGGCGGAATTTTTACCTGGGTGCCCCCGGAGCCCATCCTGGAATTCAATATGCTGCACTTGTATCCGGGAAAGGTGCGCGGCCTGCACTACCATCCGCACTTTGTCGAATACCTGCTCTTCGTCGAGGGCTCGGGCGTGCTGACCACCAAGGACGACGCCGAAGACCCCAACTGCAAAGAGGAATTCATCCACGTCTCGCGAGGGATCTGCACCAGGACGCCGGCCGGGGTCATGCACGCCGTCCACGCCATCACGCCCCTGACGTTCATCGCCATGCTCACCAAGCCCTGGGACGAATGCGATCCCCCGCTGGTCCAGGTCGAGCCGCTGCCGCACACCCTGGAGCGCGGGTGAGGGTCGCGGTGGTCGGCGCCGGCGGGTTCGTCGGCACGGCCGTCACCCGGGCGCTGGGGTCCGCGGCCGTTCCCGTGACCCGTGCGAACTACGAGGAGGCGCGCCGTAGCGGCCCCTTCGACGTTCTGGTCAACGCGGCCTGCTCGTCCCGGCGCTACTGGGCCCGGCAGCACCCCGACGACGACCGCCGCGAGACGCTCGACACGACCCGGGCACTCCTTCGCGACTGGGAGTGGGACCGCTTCGTCCAGATCAGCACCATCTCCGCGCGCACCCAGCTGGACACCCCCTACGGCAGGAACCGGGCCGAGGCCGAGAAGCTCTGCGAGGGCCACCTGGTCGTCCGCCTCGGCCCCATGTACGGCGACAGCAACACCAAGGGCGTCCTCATGGACATCCTCAAGGAGCAGCCGGTCTACACGCACGGCGAGTCGCGCCAGAGCTTCGCGCCCGTCGAGTGGTGCGGCGAATGGGTGGCCTCCCACCTCGGCGCCGAGGGTGTTCGGGAGGTGGGCGCGCGGACCACGGTCAGCCTGCGGGAGATCAGAGACGCGGTCGGCTCGCGTTCCGTCTTCGCCGGCGACCGCAACGACGACCAGTTCCCCCTGGCCACCGAACCCGACTGGCCGGATGCCGCGGATGTCATCGGCTGGCTCAGGGCCCGAAGCCGAGCACTGACTGGAGAATCATGACCACGATCGGTCACTCGACAGTTATCGACCGTTGCCGGATCTGCGACAACACCGAGTTGCTGCCCGTACTCGACCTCGGTGCGCAGGCCCTCACCGGCGTGTTCCCGCGGACCCGCGACGAGGACGTGCCGTACGTTCCGCTGGAGCTGGTGCGCTGCTCGCCCGGCGGGTGCGGGCTGGTGCAGCTGCGCCACACCGCCGACTTCGGCCTCATGTACGGCGAGGGCTACGGCTACCGGTCCAGCCTCAACCGCTCCATGGCGGACCACCTGCGCGGGAAGGTCGCCGCCATCAGGAACCTGGTCGACCTCGGCCCCGGTGACCTCGTCGTGGACATCGGCAGCAACGACGGCACCCTGCTCGCGGCCTACCCCGCCGACGGGCCTTCCCTGGTCGGCGTGGACCCCGCCGCCACCGTCTTCGCCGGGTCCTATCCGCCGGGGGTCGAGCTGATCCCCGACTTCTTCGCCTACGACCTGCTCGGCGGGCGCCGCGCCAAGGTCGTCACCTCGATCGCGATGTTCTACGACCTGCCGCGTCCGATGGAGTTCATGCGGGAGGTCGGCCGTCTCCTGACGGACGACGGCATCTGGGTGACCGAGCAGAGCTACCTGCCCGCGATGCTCCAGGCCTCCGCCTACGACGTCGTCTGCCATGAGCACCTGGACTACTACGGACTCCGCCAGATCGAGTGGATGGCCGAGCGCACCGGCCTGAAGGTGGTGGACGCCGAGCTGACCCCCGTCTACGGCGGCAGCCTCTCGATCGTGCTGGCCCGGCGCGGCTCCACCCGCAAGGTCAACGAGCCGGCCCTGGCCCGCATCCGCGCCGGTGAGACGGACCTGCCCTTCACGGAGTTCGCCCGGCGGACCGAGGAGTCCCGCGACCGGCTCCTGGAATTCCTCACCGCCTCGCGGGACAAGGGGCTCTGCACGCTTGGCTACGGCGCCTCGACGAAGGGCAACGTCATCCTTCAGTACTGCGGTCTGGATGACACCCTCCTGCCCTGCATCGCCGAGGTGAACGAGGACAAGTTCGGCTGCTACACGCCCGGCACGGGGATCCCGATCGTCTCCGAGGAGGAGGCCCGGGCGCTGCGGCCCGACCAGTTCCTGGTCCTGCCGTGGATCTACCGGGACGCGATGGTCGCCCGCGAACGCGACTTCCTCGCCTCGGGCGGCAACCTGGTGTTCCCGCTGCCCGCCCTGGAAGTGGTGTGATCAGGTGCCGAACGTGAAAGCACGCGGCACCAGGCGGGTGCTCGCCGTGGTGCTGCTGGCCGTGCTGCCGCTGCTGGCCGCGGCGCTGCTGCTGTGGCACGGCGCCACGGGCGAGGACGCCGCGCAGCGGCCCGGGTCCGCGAGCGGCACGCCGGGTGCGTCGCATGTCGAGGGGTGGCAGTTGCTGCTGGCCCTCGCCGTGGTGGTGGCCACCGCGCGGGCCGTCGGAGCGCTGGTCAGCCGGCACCTGGGCCAGCCACGCGTGGTGGGCGAGATGATCTCCGGGATCGTCCTCGGCCCGTCGGCGCTCGGCATCGTCGCCCCCGGGGTCTACGACGCCCTCTTCCCCGCAGCCCTCCACTCCTATCTCAATCTCGTCGCCCAGATCGGGCTGGCGCTGTTCATGTTCCTGATCGGCATGGAGTTCGGTGACACCCGGCACGAACGCGCGGGCCGCACAGGCGTCGCCGTAGGTGTCGTCGGCGTCTGCCTGTCGCTCGCCCTCGGCTGCGGCCTGGGGTACGCGCTGTACTCCGGCTACGCTCCGGACGGCATCGGATTTCTGCCGTTCACCCTCTTCCTGGGCATCGCCATGAGCGTGACGGCCTTCCCCGTGCTGGCCCGGCTGCTGATGGAACGCGGCATGCTCCAGTCCCGGGCGGGCACGTACGCCATCGTGGGCGCCGCCACCGCCGATCTCGCCTGCTGGCTGCTGCTCGCGGGGGTCGTCGCGCTGTTGCGCAGCGACTCGCTCCTGGGGGTGCTGCGCACCCTCGCACTCACCGCGGTCTTCTTCGGCGTCATGGTGACGCTCGTCCGCCCCGCTCTGCGGCGCGTCCTGCAGCGGCCCGAGCGCTGGCTCCCCGACGGCGGCGTGCTCGCGCTGATCATCCCCTGCGCACTGCTGTCGGGGGTCGCCACCGAACTCATAGGCATCCACCTCATCTTCGGCGCCTTCCTCTTCGGCGCCATCTGCCCGAAGAACGAGCCGGCCCTGGTCGGCGCCCGAGGCAAACTGCAGGAACTCGTCACCGCCGTGCTGTTGCCGCCGTTCTTCGCCTCGGTCGGCCTCAAGACAGACCTGCTGCGGCTCGGCCAGAGCGGCGGAGCCCTGTGGGCGTGGGCCGGCGTCGCTCTGCTGGTGGCCGTCGCCGGCAAGCTGGCGGGCAGCGCGGCGGCAGCGGCACTGATGTCGGTGGAACGCATCGACGCCCTGCGCATCGGCGTGCTCATGAACTGCCGCGGACTGACCGAGCTGGTGATCCTCACCATCGGGCTCGAACTCGGCGTTCTGTCACCGGCGTTGTTCACCATGCTGGTCATGGTCACCCTGTGCGCCACCGTCATGACCGCGCCCCTGCTCGACCTGCTCGACCGCGCCGAGCGGCGCACCGCGCCCGCGCGCACAAAGGCGACGTCCGCCGTCGGCTGACGAAAGCGCGGCGAATTCCGACCACGAAATGCCGGGTCGGGTCTAGGTGATTCCCTCAAGAATGCCGACAACTCACTGACTATGATCGTCACGGAATGCGGATTTGTGCACGCCGGGTCCAGTAAGCCTGAAAACAGGGAGGTGGGTTGGTGCAAATAGCCGACCTGTACATCGGTGCTCTCGGCGTCTTCGTACCGCCCGTGGTGAGCGTCGAATGGGCCGTGGAACGCGGCCTCTATCCGGTCGAAGAGGCCGAGGCACACGAGCTCGGCGGAGTCGCCATCGCAGGCGACATCCCCCCTCCGGAAATGGCCTTGCGGGCGGCGCAGCAGGCGGTGAAGAGGTGGGGCGGATCGCCGACCGAATTCGATCTGCTGCTTTATGCGAGCACCTGGCACCAGGGCCCGGACGGCTGGCCGCCGCAGGCATATCTGCAGCGGCACCTGGTGGGCGGGGACATGCTCGCCCTGGAGATCAGACAGGGCTGCAACGGCGTGTTCAGCGCGCTGGAACTCGCCGCCGCCTACCTCCAGGCCGATCCGAACCGCACGAGCGCGCTGATCGTCGCCGCCGACAACTACGGAACGCCGCTGATCGACCGGTGGCGGATGGGTCCCGGCTTCATCGGCGGTGATGCCGCCTCGGCACTGGTGCTGACCAAGCGGCCCGGCTTCGCCCGGCTCTGCTCGCTGTCCTCCAAGGGGCTGCCGGAGATCGAGTCGCTGCACCGGGGGGACGAGCCGCTGTTCCCGCCGAGCATCACCCGGGGCCGGCCCACCGACTTCAGCGCCCGTATCGGCCAGCAGTTCGCCACCCGCAGCCCTGCCTCCATCGCGATGGCCGATATCCAGGACCATATGACGGACGTGGCCGAGCGCGCCCTCGCGGGGGCCGGCATCGGAATGTCGGACGTCGCCCGCGTCTCCTTCATGAACTACTCGCGAGAAGTCGTCGAGCAGCGCTGCATGGCGGCCTGGGAACTGCCGCTGTCCCGCTCGACCTGGGAATTCGGCCGGGAGATCGGCCACTGCGGGGCCAGCGACCACCTGCTCTCCATGGAACACCTCGTACGGACCGGTGAGCTCGCCCCCGGCGACCATGTCCTGCAACTCGCCACGGCCCCGGGCCTGGTGGTGTCCAGCGCCGTCCTTCAAGTTCTCGAATCGCCGGACTGGGACGAATGATGAATACCGGCAACGACGAACGGAATATGCCCGTGATATCCCTTGATCGCCCGGCGGACTCCCTCCCCCCGGTGGCCGTGGTCGGGATCGGATGCCGGTTCCCCGGTGGTGTCAACTCACCCGGAGAATTCTGGGACCTGCTGACGGCCGGACGTAACACCGTCGGCGAGCTGCCCCCCGACCGCTGGGAAGGCTACCGGGACTTCGGCCCGCGATTCGACGCGGCGCTGCGGACAGCGATTCGCTCCGGCAGCTTCCTGGACGGCGACATCGCGGGCTTCGACGCCGAGTTCTTCGGCATCTCCCCGCGCGAGGCCGAACTGATGGACCCGCAGCAGCGCCTGATGCTGGAGGTGGCCTGGCAGGCGCTGGAGCACGCGGGCATCCCGCCGCACGCCCTGGCCGGGACCGACACCGGTGTGTTCGCCGGAGTCTGCACCTACGACTACGGCGCCGGCCAGCTGGAAGACCTGCCGAACATCGACGCGTGGACCGGGATCGGCGCGGCGGTGTGCGCCGTGTCGAACCGCATCTCGCACGCGCTCGACCTGCGCGGGCCCAGCCTCTCCATCGACACCGCGTGCTCGGCCTCGCTGGTGGCGCTGCACACCGCCGCGCAGAGCCTGCGGCTCGGCGAGTGCACCCTGGCGGTGGCCGGAGGCGTCAACCTGGTGGTGTCACCGGGCCAGACGCTCGCCCTGGGCACGGCCGGCGCGCTGGCCCCCGACGGCCGGAGCAAGCCGTTCGCCGCGTCGGCCGACGGCTACGGCCGGGGCGAGGGCTGCGGCGTCCTCATCCTCAAACTGCTGGCGGACGCCGAACGCGACGGCGACCGGGTGCTGGCGGTGCTGCGCGGCAGCGCCGTCAACCAGGACGGGCGTACCAACGGCATCATGGCTCCCTGCGGTCAGGCCCAGGAGCACGTCATGAGGCGCGCCCTGACGGCCGCGGGCGTCGCGGCCGACACCGTTGACTTCGTAGAGGCCCACGGCACCGGTACCCGCCTCGGCGACCCCATGGAGATCGGCGCGATCGGCGCGGTCTACGGACGTGACCGCTCCGGCTCGGAGCCGTGCGTGGTCGGGTCGGTGAAGTCCAACATCGGGCATCTGGAAGGGGCCGCCGGGGTCGCCGGGGTCATCAAGGCCGTCCTCGCCCTCGGCCAGGACCGGATCCCGGCCACCCTGCTGGACGGCGACCCGAATCCCGAGATCGACTGGGACGGCCTCGACATCCGGCTGGCGACCGGGGCCGAGGCATGGCCCGAGCGTCCGCACCCTCGCCGTGCCGCTGTGTCCGGCTTCGGCTACGGCGGCACCGTGGCCCATGTGATCCTCGAACAGGCGCCCACCGCGTCCGCCCGCCCCGAGCCGGAGCCGGCCGGAGCCCTGTTCCCGGTGTCCGCCGCCTCCCCGGAGGCGCTCCGGGACCGCGCGGGCGCGCTCGCCGAACTGGTCGAGGAGGGCGTGGACCTGGCTTCGGTCGGTCACACCCTGGCCCACCGGCAGTCCTCACTCGGCCACCGGGCGGCCGTCGTGGCGACCGACCGCGACGAACTGGCCGCCGCACTGCGCGCGTTGGCCGCCGCGGAACCCGCGTCCGGTCTGGTCACCGGGGCCGCGCTGCCGGACGCCGGGCATCCCGTCTGGGTGTTCTCCGGGCACGGCTCCCAGTGGGCCGGGATGGGCCGGGAACTGCTGGAATCCGAGCCGGTCTTCGCCGAGGTGATCGACGCACTGGAGCCGGTGTTCAAGGAAGAGATCGGGTTCTCGCCCCGGCAGATGCTGCTGGAGGGCGAGCACACCGAGGTCGACTGCGCCCAGACCATGATCTTCGCCATGCAGCTCGGGCTCGCCGCGCTGTGGCGGTCACAGGGCGTCGTGCCCGCCGCCGTCATCGGCCACTCGGTCGGTGAGATCGCCGCCGCCGTCACCGCCGGGACGCTGACCATGACCGACGGGGCCCGGCTGATCTGCCGCAGGTCGCTGCTGCTGCGCGAGGCCGCGGGGCGGGGCGCGATGGCGATGGTCACCCTGCCCTTCGACGAGGCCGCCGAGCGGCTCGCGGGCAACGAGGCGGTCGTCGCGGCCATCGCGTCCTCGACGACGTCCACCGTGATCTCGGGTGATCCCGCGGAGGTGGACAAGGTCGTCGACCGCTGGACCGACGAGGGACTGATCGTGCGGCGGGTCGCCTCCGACGTGGCCTTCCACAGCCCGCACATGGAGCCCCTGCTCGACCGGCTGCGCGCGGCCGCCGCCGAGCTGAGCCCGCGCGCACCGCACACGCCCCTCTACACGACGGCGCTCGCCGACCCGCGGGCCACGGTGACCGCCGACGGCGCGTACTGGGCGGCGAACCTGCGCAACCCGGTGCGGCTCGCCGCGGCGATCACCGCCGCGGCCGAGGACGGCCACCGGGCGTTCATAGAGCTGGCCCCGCACCCCGTCGTCGCGCACTCGATCCACGAGACGCTGGCCGAGCGCGACGTGGAGGACGTGTTCATCGGCACGACGCTGCGCCGGAACAAACCCGAGGTGCAGACCTTCCGCACCAACGTCGGTGCGGCCCACTGCCACGGTGTGACCGTGGACTGGTCGGCGCTCCAGCCGGCGAACGGCACCCTCGAAACCCTGCCGCCCTACCCCTGGCAGCATCGCTCGCTCTGGCGCTCCATCGCCGGTTCGCGCGGGGCCGAGCGGGGCCACGACGTCAACTCCCACACGCTGCTGGGCACGCCCGGCGGTGTCGCGGGCAGCGACCTGCGGCTGTGGCACAGCACACTGGACGACGACAGCCGCCCCTACCCGGGCAGCCACGCGCTCAACGGCGTGGAGATCGTCCCGGCCGCCGTGCTGGTGGCCACGTTCCTGGCCGCCGGAGCCGAGGGCGACGAGGGCTGCGCCCTCACGGACATGACGATGACCCACCCGGTGCTGACGGCGGGTCAGCGGCAGCTCCAGGTCGTCCGCGACGGCGACGCGGTGCGCCTGGCCTCGCGTACAGTCGCGGACGCGTCCGACCCGAACCCCGCCTGGCTCGTGCATTCCGAGGCCGGGACCGCCGCGCCGGACCGCGCCGCGCTGGCGGCACGGACGCTGCTGGACCCGGCCGAGCACCGGCTCGAACCCGCGGACCCCGGCCTGGTCTCCCGGCGCCTCGCCGAGGTGGGTGTGCCCTCGACCGGTTTCGACTGGAGCGTCGAGAGCCTGTCCGCCGGTCTCGGTGTGCTGCGCGCCCAGGTCGTCTCGCCCGACACCGGGTCCTGGGCCCCGCTGCTGGACGCGGTGATGTCGATCGCGCCCGCCGCCTTCGTGGGCCTCCCGCTGCTGCGCATGGTCGTGCAGGTCGACGAGATCACGGTCGACGGCGCACCACCGCGGGAGGCGACGGTCGAGATCGTGCCCGATCCCCGTGCCGCCGATACGGTGCACGCCCTGGTCACGGACCCGGACGGCCGCCCGGTGGCGAGCCTGCGCGGGCTGCGGTACCCGGTGGTCGAGCAGCCGGCCGCACCGGAGACCGACGAGCCGGGGAGCGAAGCGGACGCGGACGCGGTGTCGTTCGAGGGTCTGTCGCCGGACGAGCTGCGTTCCCGGGTGCTCGAAGAGGTGCGCGACCAGATCGCGCAGGAGATGCGACTGGCACCCACGGCCCTTCATGTCCGCCGCCCGCTGGTGGAGCAGGGGCTCGACTCGGTGATGACGGTGGTGGTCCGCCGCCGGCTGGTCAAGCGCCTGGGCCGGGACGTGCCCGCCAATATCTTCTGGAAGCTGCCCACCATCAGCGCCATCGTCGATCACCTGACCGAAAGCCTCTCCGAAGCTTAGGGAAAACCTGAAGAACACGCCACTACGATCGTTGTTGGCGGAGAAAGCCGATGCCATCTGGAGTTCCCTTGAAACGACCTGATCTGACGGCGTTGACGGCAAGGTGCGGGATATGAAGGCACTCATATTGGTGGGTGGGGTTGGTTCGAGGTTGCGGCCTATAACGCATACCTCGGCCAAGCAATTGGTTCCGGTGGCCAACAGGACCGTCCTCTCCTATGTTCTGGATTCCGTCAAGGAGGCCGGAATAACGGAGGTCGGGATTGTCGTCGGGGCGACCGCGGCGGAGATCCAGGCTTCCGTGGGAGACGGTGCGGAGTTCGGCCTGGACGTCACCTATATCCAGCAGGATGCCCCGCGCGGGCTGGCCGACGCCGTGCTCGTGTCCCGTGACTTCCTCGGCGACGACCCCTTCGTCATGTACCTGGGCGACAACTACGTGGTGGACGGCATCGTCGACTTCGTCGCGGACTTCCGCCGTGACTCGCCCGCCGCGCAGGTCATGCTCGCCCGGGTCGCCGACCCGCGTGCGTTCGGCGTGGCCGAGCTGGACGAGAACGGCCGGCTGACCGCGGTCGTGGAGAAGCCCCAGGACCCCAGGAGCGACCTGGCGATCGTCGGCGTCTACGCCTTCGGCCCGCAGGTGCACGAGGCCGTCGCCGGCATCCGGCCCTCCTGGCGGAACGAGCTGGAGATCACCGACGCGCTGCAGTGGCTGGTCGACCAGGGGCACGAGGTCGGCTCCACGGTGATCGACCGGTACTGGAAGGACGTCGCGAGCGTCACCGACATCCTGGAGATGAACCGGCATCTGCTGGAGTCTCTGGAGACCCGCATCGACGGCGAGGTGGACGAGGCCAGCGAACTCGTGGGCCGAGTCGTGGTGGAGGCGGGAGCGAAGATCTCCGGCTCCCGCATCGTCGGTCCCGCCGTCATCGGCCCGGACACGGTGGTGCAGGACTCCTACGTCGGCCCCTTCACGTCCATCGAGGGAAACTGCCGGGTCGCACTCAGTGAGATCCAGTACTCGATCGTTCTGCGCGGCGCTTCGATCGAGGGGGTCGCCCGTGTCGAGGACTCGGTGATCGGCCGGGAGACCGAGGTGAACGCCGCCCCCCGGGCGTCGACCGCGCACCGTCTGGTGCTGGGAGACCACAGCCGCGTCCAGGTCCCGGTGTGAGCAGGCTTCCGGAGACGGGGAACGCGACGATGAAGACGGCGTACGGCGACGTGCGAGGCGGCGGCGCGGGCGCGGAACAGGGACTGCACGTCCTGGTCATCGGTGGAGCGGGCTTCATCGGCTCCCACTACGTGCGCGAACTGATCCGCGACGGCGGTCCGGCGCGGGTGACCGTGCTGGACAAGCTGACCTACGCCGGGAACCTGGCGAACCTGGAGCCGGTCGCGGGCCGGTACACCTTCGTCCACGGCGACATCTGCGATGCCCGGCTGCTCGCCGAAGTGGTCCCCGGACACGATCTGGTGGTCAACTTCGCGGCCGAGTCGCACGTCGACCGGTCGATCGCCGACGCGGCGCCTTTCATCCACACCAATGTGCAGGGCGTGCAGACCCTCATGCAGGCGTGCGTGGAGGCCGGCACACCCAAGGTCGTGCAGATCTCCACCGACGAGGTGTACGGCAGCATCGCGACGGGCTCGTGGGACGAGGACGCGCCGATCGCCCCCAACTCGCCCTACGCGGCGTCCAAGGCGGGCGGCGACATGGTCGCCCTCGCCTACGCCCGCACACACGGGCTGCCGGTGAGCGTGACGCGGTGCGGCAACAACTACGGGCCCTACCAGTTCCCGGAGAAGGTCGTTCCGCTGTTCACCACCCGGCTGCTGGACGGACACGGCATCCCGCTGTACGGGGATGGCGGCAACGTCCGGGACTGGGTGCACGTGTCCGACCATGTGCGGGGCATCCGGCTGGTCGCCGAACGCGGCGAGCCGGGGCAGGTCTACCACATCGCGGGCTCGGCCGAGCTGACCAATCTGGAACTCACGCAACGGCTGCTGCAAACCCTGGGCGCCGACTGGGACCGGGTCGAGCGCGTACCCGACCGCAAGGGACACGACCGGCGCTACTCGCTCTCCGACGCCCGGCTCGGCGCGCTCGGCTACGCGCCCCGCGTGTCGTTCGAGCAGGGCCTCGCCGACACCGTGCGCTGGTACGCCGAGAACCGGGACTGGTGGGAGCCGCTGAACAAGCGCGCGCTCTCCGACGGCGCGGCGCTGGCCGGCGCCGGCCGTACCCATGACTAGGGAAACGCTGCCCGCGATATTCCCCTTCGCTGACGAAATTCCATTTCGCGTTATTTTCCAGGAGACTTGATGGCGCACTGTCTGGTGACCGGCGGAGCCGGCTTCATCGGCTCGCATGTGGCGGAGGCTCTGCTCAGTCGCGGGCACCGGGTATCGGTCCTCGACGACCTCAGCGGCGGCAGCGCCGAACGTGTTCCCGACGGTGCGGAGTTGTTCACCGGGTCGGTGACCGATGTGGAACTGGTCGACAAGCTCTTCGCCGAGCAGCGATTCGACCAGGTCTTCCACTTCGCGGCGTTCGCGGCGGAGGCGATCAGCCACTCCGTGAAGAGCCTCAATTACGGCACCAACGTGATGGGCAGCGTGAACCTCGTCAACGCGGCGCTGCGGACCGGTGTCTCGTTCTTCTGTTTCGCATCCTCGGTCGCGGTGTACGGGCACGGCGAGACTCCGATGCGGGAGTCGTCGATCCCGGTGCCGGCCGACAGTTACGGCAACGCGAAACTCACGGTCGAGCGCGAGCTGGAAACGACGATGCGGACCCAGGGCCTGCGCTTCACCGCATTCCGTATGCACAACGTGTACGGCGAATGGCAGAACATGCGCGACCCCTATCGCAACGCGGTCGCCATCTTCTTCAACCAGATCCTGCGCGGTGAGCCGATCTCGGTCTACGGCGACGGCGGTCAGGTGCGCGCCTTCAGTTATGTGAAGGACATCGTGGACGTCATCGTCCGCGCCCCCGAGACGAAGCAGGCCTGGGGCCGGGCCTTCAACGTCGGCTCGTCCCGCACCAACACGGTGCTGGAACTGGCTCAGGCCGTGCGCCAGGCGGCCGGTGTCCCCGGCCATCCCATCGCGCACCTGCCCGCCCGGGACGAGGTGATGGTCGCCTACACCGCCACCGACGAGGCCCGCGAGGTCTTCGGTGACTGGGCGGACACCCCGCTCGCGGACGGGCTGGCCCGGACCGCCGCGTGGGCCGCTTCCGTCGGCCCCGCCGAACTGCGCTCCTCCTTCGAGATCGAGATCGGCGGAGAGCGCGTCCCGGAGTGGGCGCAGTGCGTGGCCGACCGGCTGAGCGCCGCCGACCGGTGATCCCCGGCCCAGGCCGGTCTCGTTCCAGAGCGCAGTGACAGTGGAGGTAAGGCACAGTGAACGATCTTGAGATTCAGCGTCGGGTGCGTGAGCTCGAACCGTGGGTGGGCGACTTCGTCTACAACGGGGTCCGGTACGCCACCGCCTCCACGCGCGACTACCTGCTGAGCCACCCGCCGCAGGACCGGGCCGACGCGTTCTTCGCGGCGTTCCCGAAGGCCAAGCGCGTCCTGGAGCTCGGCGCGCTCGAAGGCGCGGACACGCTGGCACTGGCGGGGCAGCCCGGCGTCGACATCCTCGCCCTGGAGGGCCGCGAGGAGAACCTGCGCCGCGCCGAGTTCGTCATGGAGGTGCACGGGGTCACCAACGTGGAGCTCCGGCTCGCCGACGTGGAGGCGATGGAGTACGCCGAACTCGGCCACTTCGACGCCACGTTGTGCGCCGGCCTCCTCTACCACGTGCAGCGGCCCTGGGAACTGCTCGCCGACATCGGCTCCGTCTCCGACTGCCTCTACCTCTCCACCCACTACTGGGGCAGCTCGGAAGGGCTGACCGAGGTCGACGGCTACGCGTTCCACCCCGTCCGCGAAGACCACCCCGAGCCCCAGGCCCGTGGCCTCAGCGTCGATGTGCGCTGGCTGGACCGGCCGTCGCTGATGCGCGCCCTGGAGCGGGCGGGCTTCACCGACGTCGAGGTCCTCCAGGAGCGGGTCACGCCGGAGGTCTGCAACATCGTCACGGCCTGCCGCAAGGCCGGCGTGCCCCGCTCGTGACGCTGCCAGGACGAGGCGAAAGGAGTGGATGAATCCATGACCACGGTGACACCCGACCGGACCGCGGCGATCGAGCAGTTCCGACGGGACGGCTTCGCGAACGCGGGTCCGGTTCTCGCCCCGGACGCGATCGCTCGTCTCAAGGCCGGCGCCGAACGGCTCATCGCCCGCTTCACCGACGAGGGCCTGCGCTCCGACGACTACTGGAACTTCCCCGTCGAGGGCGACGAGCGTCCCGTCCTCTACCGCGTGCACAACCTGGAGAAGCAGGACTGGGCCCCGGAACGGGACCTGTTGCACCGCGAGGAACTGGCGGAGCTCGCCGCCGCGTTCGTGGACGGGCCGGTCGTGCCCACCGCCTACGCACTCGTCCTCAAGGAGCCGTACCGGGCCGCGGAGGTGCCCTGGCACCGGGACCGCGTCAACGTCGGCCCGCGCACGGTCTGCAATCTGAGCATCTGCCTGGACGAGGCGGGACCGGAGAACGGATGCCTGGTGGCGGTCCCGGGATCGCAACTGCTCCCCGACGACGCCGAGGTGGCGCAGGTGCGCGCCGCCGGACCCGTGGTTCCGGTGCCGTCGAAGCAGGGCGATGTGATGGTGCACGACGTCCGGCTCGTCCACGGTTCGGGCCCCAACAGCAACGGCTCATGGCGGCGGACCGTCGTCATCGAGTACGCCGACCCGGCCGCACCGCCGGCGCCCTGAAAGCGCTGCGCCGCCGAGCGCCGGGAATGATCGAACGGCAGGTCAGGGAGTCTTTCGGATGAGGATTATGTTCACCGCCTCGAACTGGGCGGGACATTACATGTGCATGGTGCCCCTGGCCTGGGCGCTGCGCGGTGCGGGGCACGAGGTCCGGGTGGCGTGCTCGCCGTCGCAGGAACGCGGAGTCGCCTCGACCGGCCTGATGCCGGTCCCGGTGCTCGACGGGCCGGACATGATGGAAAGCGCCCGGCTGGCGTTCTATGTGCAGGCCATGTACACACCGCCGCAGGCGGGTCCGCGGCCGCTGCCGCTGCACCCGTTCACCGGGCGGCCGATGGAGTCGCTCAACGACTTCGACGCCGGCGAACTGCGCGACTTCTGGAAGAAGTCGATCGAAGCGGTGCAGCGCAGCTATGACAACGCGGTGAGCTTCGGCGAACACTGGAAGCCCGACCTGGTGGTGCACGACATCATGGCCGTCGAGGGCGCACTGGTCGCCGCGCTGAGGGGCGTACCGAGTGTCTACGCCTCTCCCGGGTTCATCGGGACCGTGGAGACCGAGCCGGGCCTCGACCTGGTCTCGGCGGACCCGCTGTCGTGCTTCGAGAAGTACGGCGTCGAATGGGGCCGCGACCGGATCGAGTACGCCGTGGACCCCTCGCCGGATGTGGCGGTGCCGCCGCTGGGCGGCGCGCTGCGGCTGCCCATGCGATACGTGCCCTACAACGGCGCACAGGGCGTGGACCCGTGGCAGTTGGGACCGGTCCGCGGCAAACGCGTGTGCATCGTCTGGGGCAATTCGGCATCGGGCGTCTTCGGCGCCAACGTACCGGCGCTGCGCCATGCCGTCGACGCGGCGGTGCAGCAGGGCGCGGAGGTGGTGCTCACGGCACCGGCGGAACAGGTGGAGCAGCTGGGAACCCTGCCGGCCGGCGTCCGCGTGCTGCGCAACTGCCCGGTGGAACTCATCCTCCCGCACTGCGACCTGCTGGTTCATCACGGCAGCGCCAACTGCTACATGAACGGCATCGTGGCGGGGATCCCGCAGCTCGCGCTCGCCCTCAACTACGACACGCTGATCTGCGGCCGCCGTATCGATCCCGCCGGCGCCACCTTGACCCTCTCCGGCCTGGACACCACCGCCGAGAAGGTCGATGAGGCGCTGCGCAAGACGCTGTTCGACCACCGCTACCGCCAGGCGGCGGAGAAACTCCGCGACGGCGTCGAGCGGGCGCCTTCGCCCGCCGTGGTCGCCGGGCTGCTGACCCGCCTCGCGGCGGAGGGCGGGCTGACGGCGCAGGACGTCGCCGAGGCCATGGACAACAACACCGAGGCCCGGAGGGTCGCGTGACAGTCGGTCTGAAGAAGGGACAGCGGGCCGTGGTCACCGGGGGAGCCGGGTTCATCGGCTCCCACCTGTGCGAACGGCTCATCGAGCTGGGTCTGTCGGTGACCTGCGTGGACAACCTGTCGACCGGCAGGACCGCGAACGTCGAGGCGCTGGCGGACGAGGAGCGGTTCACGCTGCTGCGGGCCGACGTGACCGAGCCGTTCTCCGTCGAGGGGCCGGTCCACCACGTCGTCCACCTGGCGTCGCCGGCGTCCCCCCTGGACTATCTGGCGCTGCCGCTGGAGACACTGCGGGTCGGCTCGGCCGGCACCGAGAACGCGCTGCGGCTGGCGCTGGAGCACGGCGCCCGCTTCGTGGTCGCCTCCACCTCGGAGATCTACGGCGATCCCGCGGAGCACCCGCAGTCCGAGAGCTACTGGGGCAACGTCAACCCGATCGGTCCGCGTTCGGTGTACGACGAGGCCAAACGGTTCACCGAGGCGCTGACCGCCGCCTACGCGCGCACGCTCGGCGCGGACACCGGCATCGCCCGCCTGTTCAACTCCTACGGGCCGCGGATGCGCCGCGACGACGGGCGGGTGGTGCCGACCTTCATCGACCAGGCGCTCGCCGGATCGCCGCTCACCATCAACGGGACCGGTGAGCAGACCCGGTCGCTGTGCTACGTCGAGGACACGGTGCGGGGCCTGATGGCCCTGATGGACTCCTCCTTCCCGGGCCCGGTCAACATCGGCGCGACCGGTGAGATGACCGTGCGCGAGATCGCGGAAGCGATCGCCGGACACGCGGGGGTGGAGCTGCGGACCGAGTTCCGCGCGCCCGCGGAGGACGAGCCCGGCCGACGCTGCCCCGACATCGAGACCGCCAGGACGAAGCTGGGCTGGAAGCCCGAGGTGCCCCTGGCCGAAGGGCTCAAGCGCACCCTGCTCTGGTGGGAGAGCGCCTACCCGCAAGACACGGCCCGCGACGGCGTGAATGGTTCCAGCGAGATCAGGAGTGGAGCGGCATGACAAGCGAGACACCGGCGGGCAAGGGGGTGCGCATGCCCAGGAGCGTCGAGGACCTCAACGTGGTCTGGGAATGGGACGACCCCGAGGGAATGCAGGTGCGGCTGGCGGGCTACCAGCCGCGTGACGAGTATCTGCGCGACCGTGCCGGGCGGATCGACCAGATAGCCGGGGCGCTGTCCCTGGACCCGGGCACCGATCTGTTCGAGATCGGCAGCGGCGAGGGCGTCATGGCCCGCGAGCTGGCGCCCAGGGTCAACAGCCTGCTGTGCGCGGACGTCAGCCGGTCCTTCCTGGACAAGGCCCGCGCCACCTGTGAGGGGGCGCCGAACGTCGCCTTCCACCACATCGAGAACGACTATCTGGCCGGACTTGAGGACGCCTCGTTCGACGCCGGATTCGCGCTCAATGTGTTCATCCACCTGAACGCCTTCGAGGTCTACCTCTATCTGCGCGAGATCCGGCGGGTGCTGCGGCCCGGCGGCCGATTCCTCTTCAACTACCTCGACTTCGGCGACGTCACCCGGCCGCAGTTCCACGAGTACGTCAAGAGCTACCCCGGGGCCCACCCGGTCGCCGTGAAGGGATTCATGTCCTGGCTCGGCACCGACGTGATCCACAAGCTCGCGGCGGAGGCCGGGCTGACACCGGTCCCCGGGTCACTGGACGACCACGGCGGCGTCTGCTTCCTCACCCTGCGCAGGGAATCGGACTGAGATGGCTTCCGAGGTGCCCGTTCCCCAGCTCAACGACTGGTACGACCAGTTGACCGTCGAGATCATCGAGCGCGTCTGCGCCCCGGACTCCGGCTGTCTGGACATCGGTGCCGGAGGCGGCGAGATCCTCACGCACATGCGCCGGGCCGCCCCGCAGGGCCGGCACCTCGCGTTCGAGCCGTTGCCGTACTACGCCGACCAACTGCGCCGCGACTTCCCCGATGTCACGGTCTGGCAGGCCGCCGCGGCCGCCGCCAACGGCCGGGACAGCTTCGTCCACGTGGTCTCCAACCCCGGTTACAGCGGCCTGCGCCGCCGTCCGTACGACCGCGCCGACGAAACCCTGGAAGAGATCGTGGTGGACACGGTACGGCTGGACGACGTCGTCCCCGAGGACACCCGCGTCGATCTGGTGAAGGTGGATGTGGAGGGGGGTGAGGTGGGCGCCCTGCGCGGGGCCGCGGAGCTGCTGCGCCGGCAGTCCCCCGTCGTGGTCTTCGAACACGGCGGCGACCACGCGATGCGCGACTACGGCACCACCAGCGACGAACTGTGGGCACTGCTGGTCGACGACCTCGGCTACACGCTGTACACCCTGCCGGGCTGGCTGGCGGCGGAACCGGGACTCGACCGGGCCGCCCTGGCAGCCGAGTTGCGCACGCAGTGGTACTTCGTCGCCGACCGTGCGTCCCTGTCCGCCCGTTCCCCCCGAGGAGATGAGCATCCGTCATGACCGATACAACTGCCCCCTCCCTCACCTCCCTCGCGGTCCCCGAATGCCATATCCGGGAGACCGGCCTGCTCCCCGAGCACATCACCGCGTTCCGGCGGCAGGGTGTGCTGGCCGTGCGCGGCCTGCTGAGCCCCGCCGAACTGGAGTCGGTGCAGGAGGCGGCGGCCGGCCTGATCGACGACGCCTGGCGCACCCGGTCCCTGCACGACACCATCTGGACGCTGGAGCCCGACGACCCCGACGCGGCCCCGGTCCGTATCGAGTACGTCGTGGACAAGTCCCCGGTGATGGCCCGGCTGGCGGGCCATCCGCTGCTGCTGCAGGCCATGGAGGCCCTGGTCGGACCGAACCTGATCCCGACCTGGGACAGCATGGTGTTCAAGACCACCGCGGGCGCGCCCCGGCTGGCCTGGCACCGCGACGGCCAGATGTACTCCGACCCGGTCGCGGTCACCGGCGGCGGCCGTGTCATCGACGTCGGCGTCTACCTGGACCCCGCCCCCGAGGACAACTGCGTCTGGGCCATCCCGCAGTCCAACTACTGGCCGGACGAGCAGATCACCGAGACCGCCGAGCGGCTCAACGCCACCGAGTGGGACGCGACCGGGGCCGTCCCGGCCGTGATGAACCCGGGCGACGCCCTGCTGCACAACATCCTGACGCTGCACGGTGCTCCGGCGGTGGTGGGCAAGCAGCGCAGGGTCGTCTACTACGAGTACCGGCCCGGCGAGGTGGAGCGCCACATCGGCCCGCACGTGCCCGAGTACGTGGGGCTCAAGCAGCAGGTGCTGCGCTCCTGCCTGGAGCAGCGGGCCGCGTCCGGGGCACACCAGGACGAGGAGCCCTTCGAGTACCGCCCGGTGGAGCAGTACCGGCTGTGGGACGAGTCCCCGGCGATCTCCGGACTGCGGTTCCCGCACGAGGAGTACTGGCGGTGACGAACCTGCTGAACCGTCTGCCACTGGTGGGTGCGCTGGCCCCGGCGATGACGCGCTCGGGCGGTGCGCCCACCGCGGAGGAGGTCATCGCCGAGCGTTACCGGGAGCGGACCGATCCGCGTCCCGGCGACTGGGCCTACGCCCATCTGCTCGACCTGCGCCTGGCGCTGGCCGAGCAGCTCGCCGGGGCGACGGGTCGCTGGCTCGACTTCGGTGCGGGCACCTCGCCGTACCGCGATCTGCTCCCCGGCGCCCGGCTGGAGACCGCCGAGATGCGCGGTGGCGAGGACCTGACGGCGGATCACGAACTCGACGAGGACGGGCTGTCCGGCCTTCCCGACGGCTCGTTCGACGGTGTGCTCTCCACCCAGGTCCTGGAGCATGTGACGGACCCGGACACGCACCTGCGAGAGGCGCTGCGGCTGCTGCGGCCGGGCGGCCGGCTGGTGCTCTCCACGCACGGGGTCTGGGAGGAGCACGGCGGCCAGGACCTGTGGCGCTGGACCGCCGACGGACTCGCGGCCCAGGCCGAGCGGTCCGGGTTCACCGTGGACCGCGCGGTCAAGCTCACCTGCGGACCCCGTGGTCTGCTGCTCCTGCTGCGCTACCACGGCCGGCAGCACGGCTGGCCGGCGGGCGGTCCGGTGGGCCTGCTGCTGCGGACCCTGACCCTGGCCGACCGGCTGCGCCCGCGCCTCGTCGACGACTACCTCGACAGGGTCTTCGCCGACCGGGGCCGCGTCGAGGGCCCGACCGAGCCGTTCTACCTGGACATCCTGCTGACCGCCACCAAGCCGGGCGTACCGGAGAAGCCGGAGAGGCACGCGACATGACCGAGCACCCGCCGAGCCCCACCATGTGTGTGCTGCCGTGGATCCACCAGTGCGCCTCCATCGACGGTGTCTACGGCCGCTGCTGTGTGGACGACTCCATGTACCACAACGAGCTGTACGAATCCGTGGACGAGCCGGTCTTCAAGCTCAACGAGGACGCGATCGGCTGTGCGCCCCACTCCCGCTACGCGCGCGACAATCCCGACGAGGTGCGGGGGCTGACCGAGGCGTTCAACAGCCCCAACATGCGTCGGACCCGGCTGGCGATGCTCGCCGGCGAGCGGGTGTCCGCGTGCGACTACTGCTACCACCGCGAGGACCGGGGCGCGACCTCCTACCGGCAGAGCATCAACGAGCGGTTCGCCGACACCGTGGACTTCGCCGATCTGGCCGAACGCACCGCTCCCGACGGCTCGTTCGACGCGTTCCCGTTCTTCCTCGACATCCGGTTCGGCAACACCTGCAACCTGCGCTGCGTGATGTGCGCCTACCCGGTCAGCTCCGGCTGGGGTGCGAAGAAGCGGCCGCCGTGGTCGTCCGCGGTGATCGACCCCTACCGGGAGGACGAGGAGCTGTGGGCGACGCTGCGCGAGAACGCCCACCTCATCAGGCGGCTGTACTTCGCGGGCGGCGAGCCGTTCATGCAGCCCGGCCACTTCGCGATGCTGGACCTGCTGATCGAGACCGGCAACGCGGGCAACGTCGACATCGTCTACAACTCCAACCTCACGGTGCTGCCGGAGAAGATCTTCGATCGCTTCCCGCACTTCAAGAGCATCGGGATCGGCGCGTCCTGCGACGGGGTCGGCGAGGTCTTCGAGCTCATTCGCCAGCCCGCGAAGTGGGACGTCTTCGTCGCGAACGTACGCCGCGCCAAGACCGAGGTGAACCTGTGGCTCCAGGTCGCACCGCAGCGGCTGAACCTGTGGGGGCTGCGGGACCTGCTGCACTTCGCCCGCGAGGAGGGCCTCGACGCGGACCTGGCCAATGTCGTGCAGTGGCCCGACGACCTGTCGGTGGCCAATCTCCCGGACGAGGAGAAGCGTCGGGCGACCGTCGAGCTCACCGAACTCGCCGAGTGGTGCGACGGCCTGGACTGGACCAAGCCCGCCGGACACCTGCGGGCACTGACCGCGTTCATGAACGCCGCCGACCCGTCCGAACTGGTCGCGGAAGGAGGAGTATGAGCGGGTCGGCGAACGCCGCCCTGGTCGCCGAGGGCCTGCGCAAGACCTACGGGTCCGAGACCGCGCTGGACGGGTTCGACCTCGTCGTGCCCGAGGGCACCGTGTGCGCCCTGCTCGGTCCCAACGGCGCGGGCAAGACCACCGCCGTACGCATCCTGAGCACCCTGCTCAAGCCCGACGGCGGCCGTGCCGTGGTGGCCGGCCACGATGTGACCCGCGCACCCGCCGAGGTGCGCCGGAGCATCGGGGTCACCGGCCAGTACCCGGCGGTCGAGGAGATCCTGACCGGCCGCGAGAACCTGGAGATGTGGGGCCGCCTCTACCACGTGGGCCGCAAGGAGGCGCGGCGCCGTACGGCCGAACTGCTGGAGCTGTTCGACCTGACCGAGGCCGCCGACAAGCGGCTCAAGCACTACTCGGGCGGTATGCGGCGCAGGCTCGACCTGGCCGCCGGATTCTTCACCGTTCCCAAGGTGCTCTTCCTCGACGAGCCCACCACCGGCCTCGACCCGCGCAATCGCAACGAGGTCTGGAAGATGGTCCGTTCGATGGTCGAGCAGGGCACGACCGTGCTGCTCACCACGCAGTACCTGGAGGAGGCCGACCGGCTCGCCGACCAGATCTCCGTGATCGACGCTGGACGCGGGGTCGTCGAGGGTACCCCCGAGACCCTGAAGTCCCTCGTCGGCGGCGACCGGATCGTGGTGACCCTGGCGGCCACCGCGGACCTGTCGGCCGCCGCGTCGCAGGTCGCCCGCTTCACGGGGACCGAGCCCGAGGTGGACACCGAGGCCCGCCGCATCGACGCGCCGGTACGGGACCGGGTCGGGGACCTCGTGGAGATCGTGCAGACGCTGCGCGGACAGGGCCACGGCGTGGCCGACGTGTCGCTGCGCCGCCCGACGCTGGACGACGTGTTCCTGCACGCGACCAACCGTTCCAGCCGTAGGAAGGAGCCGGTCGGATGACGGCCTTGCTGGGAAGGGCCCGGTGGGCCCTCGCCGACGGCTGGGTGGTCGGCCGCGCCAACATGATCAACTGGCGCCGCAATCCCGGGCTGATCTTCTACTGCATGATGTTCCCGATCATGACGGTGGTCTTCGGGTACGTGTTCGGCAGTGCCATGTCGGTGGCGGGCGGCGGGGACTACCGCGAGTTCCTGATGCCGGGGCTGTTCGGACAGGCGATGATGTTCGGCGTCGTGACGAGCATGCTGGCCGTCACCAGCGCGGTCTCCAGGGGCGTGACCGACCGGTTCCGCTCGATGCCGATGGCGCAGTCGGGCGTCGCGCTGGGCCGCAGCTTCGCCGACATGTTCAGCTCGCTGATCGAGCTGACGATCCTCCTCGGATGCGGACTGCTGGTCGGCTGGCGCTGGCACGAGGGCCCCGGCAAGGCGCTGGCGGCGCTCGGACTGCTGTTGCTGTGGCGCTACTCGCTGATCTGGGTCGGGATCTACCTGGGGCTGCTGCTGCCCCCGGAGGCCGCAGGCGCGGCGTATGTGCCGCTGCTGCCCTTGACGATGCTGGCGAACACGTTCGTCTCGCCGGAGAAGATGCCCGGCTGGCTGGGCCACATCGCGGAGTGGAACCCGCTGTCGTCGACGGTGTCCGCCTGCCGGGAACTGTTCGGCAATCCGGGCGTCACCGGCGGCTCGTGGGTCGCCGAGCACGCGATCGGGCTGGCCTTCGCCTGGCCCGCGGTACTGCTGCTGCTCTTCGTCCCCCTGTCGGTGCGCCGCTACCGGACGCTCAGCCGATGACCAAAGGAGAGGTGAAACCGGCGATGAACGCCGAGTCGCGCGCCGTCCGGCTCTACCGGACCATGCGCCTGATCAGGGAATTCGAGGAACGCTGCCTGGCGATGTCGCTCTCCGGAGAGATCGTCGGCGGCATCCACCCGTACATCGGCCAGGAGGCGGTCGCCGCCGGGGTCTGCGCGGCGCTCACCAAGGATGACGTCGTCACCAGCACCCACCGGGGCCATGGCCACGTCCTCGCCAAGGGAGCCGACCCGAAGCGGATGCTGGCCGAGCTGTGCGGCACGACCGCCGGCCTGAACCGGGGCCGGGGCGGCTCGATGCACGCCGCCGACGTCGGCCTCGGCGTCTACGGCGCGAACGGCATCGTGGGCGCGGGTGCGCCCATCGCCGCCGGTGCGGCCTGGACGTTCCAGCGGCACGGCGACGGCCGGGTGGCGGTGGCCTTCTTCGGCGACGGCGCGCTCAGCCAGGGCGTGGTGCTGGAGGCTTTCAACCTGGCGGCCCTGTGGCAGCTGCCGGTGGTGTTCGTCTGTGAGAACAACGGCTACGCGACCAGCCTGCCGTTGAACCGGTCGCTGGCCGGCGACCCGGTGGAACGGGCGGCCGGGTTCGGCCTGACGGCGCGCTCGGTGGACGGAATGGACGCCGACGCCACCGCCGACGCGGCCGCCGAGGCCGTCGAACGCTGCCGCGAGGGCGGCGGCCCGACGTTCCTGGACTGCCGGACCTACCGGTTCAACGGCCACCACTCCTTCGAGGAGCAGTTCGGGCTGAACTACCGCGACGCCGCCGAGGTCGACGACTGGCGTACACGCGACCCGCTCCGGACCCAGAGCACCCGCGTGGACGGTACGACGGCACACGCCATCGACGCCGAGATCACCACGCTGGTCGACGAGGCCGTGGAGTTCGCCCGCGCGGGCCGGGCCCCCGAACCCGACGAGGCGCTGCACCACCTGTACGCCGACGGCACGACAGCACGGCCCGGAGTGATGATCTGATGGCTGCACTTGCGTACATCACCGCGCTGAACCAGGCGCTCCACGACGAGATGGCGCGGGACGACCGCGTCTGCCTCTTCGGCGAGGACGTGCGGATCGGCCTCACCCAGGTCGCGGGCGGCCTGCACGACCGCTTCGGCGACGGCCGCGTCGTCGACACACCGCTGTCGGAGCAGGCCTTCACCAGCCTGGCCACCGGCGCGGCGATGGCGGGGCAGCGACCGGTCGTGGAGTACCAGATCCCGTCGCTGCTGTATCTGGTGTTCGAGCAGATCGCCAACCAGGCGCACAAGTTCTCGCTGATGACCGGCGGGCAGGTGGAGGTCCCGGTCACCTATCTGGTGCCGGGCTCGGGTTCCCGGTCGGGCATGGCCGGCCAGCACTCCGACCATCCCTACAGCCTGTTCGCGCACGTCGGCATCAAGACGGTGCTGCCCGCCACCGCCTCGGACGCCTACGGCCTGCTCCTGTCGGCCGTCCGCGACCCGGACCCGGTGGCCGTCTTCGCGCCGAGCGCGCTGATGGGGACGGTCGAGGAGGTGTCCGGCGACCTCGGCCCGGTGCCGCTCGGGAAGGCCCGGATCCATCGCCCGGGCGAGGACGTCACCGTCGTCGCCACGGGGCAGTTCGTCCATGTCGCCCTGGCGGTCGCGGAGGCGATGGCGGACGAGGCGTCGATCGAGGTGCTGGATCCGCGCGCCATCTACCCGGTGGACTGGGACACGATCCGGGGATCGGTGGCGAAGACCGGGCGGCTGGTCGTGATCGACGACGCCAACCGGATGTGCGGGTTCGGCGCCGAGGTGCTGGCCACCGCGGCGGAGCAGTTCGATCTGGTGGCCCCGCCCAAGCGGGTGACCCGGCCGGACGGCGCGGTCATCCCCTACGCGCTCGTGCTCGACCAGGCGTTGCTGCCGAACGCGACCCAGCTGACCGATGCGATCCGCGCCGTTCTGAAGTGACGCGGCCCTGATGCGAACGGGAGAGAAGATGAGTTCCGAGCGTCGGCCGCGGGTCGTGACGATCACCGTCGGGACCAACGAGCTGCGCTGGCTGGACCGGTGTCTGGGGTCCTTGCTGGACAGCGACACCACCGGCTTCGACCTGGAGGTCTGCTACGTCGACAACGACTCGGCGGACGGCAGCGTCGACCATGTGCGCGAGACCTGGCCCGCAGCGACGATCATCCGCAACGACCGCAATCTGGGCTTCGCCGGGGCGAACAACGTCGGCATGCGCCGGGCACTGGAGTCCGGCGCGGACTACGTGTTCCTCGTCAACCCCGACACCTGGACGCCGCCCGGCCTGGTGCGCGGGCTCACCGAACTGGCCGAGAAATGGCCGGAGTACGGCATCGTAGGCCCGTTGCAGTACCGCTACGACCCGGACTCCACGGCGCTGGACGAGTTCAACGAGTGGACGCACACGGCCCTGTGGCTGGGCGAGCAGCACGCCTTCGCCGGCGACGGGCTCGCCCACCCCTCCTCCGCGGGCCCTCCGCAGGGACGGGCCCCGCGGACGCTGGAGCACGCCTACGTACAGGGGTCGGCGCTCTTCGCCCGCACCGCGATGCTGCGCGAGATCGGGCTGCTGGACGAGGTGCTGCACACCTACTACGAGGAGACCGACCTGTGCCGCCGGGCCCGCTGGGCGGGCTGGCGGGTGGCCCTGCACCTGGACCTCGGCATCCAGCACCGGGGCGGTGGCGGGGCCGCCGTGCCCAGCACGTACAGCAGGGTCCATATGCGGCGCAACCGCTACTACTACCTCCTCACGGACGTCGACTGGCACCCGGCGAAGGCCGCCCGGCTCGCCGGACGCTGGCTCGTGGCGGACCTGCTGGGGCACAGCGTCGTCGGCCGGGTCCCGGCCGCGACGGGAGCGCGCGAGACGGTCGAGGCGCTGCGCTGGCTCGCCGACCGGGTGCCGACCATGCGCTCCCGCCGCCGGGACCACCGCGCGCTGCGCGCCCGGGGCAGGACCGGTGGGGCGAAGGGAGGGGCCCGATGAGGCCGTTGAAGGTCGCGCTGGTCAACATCCCGCTGCGGGTCCCCGGCAGCGATGCCTGGATCTCCGTACCTCCACAGGGGTACGGCGGCATCCAGTGGGTCGTCGCCAACCTGATGGACGGACTGCTGGACCTCGGCCACGAGGTCTTCCTGCTGGGCGCCCCGGGCAGCCCGGCGGGGCGTCCGGGACTGACCGTGGTGCCGGCCGGGGAGCCGGAGGAGATCCAGCAGTGGCTGCGTACCGCGGATGTCGACGTGGTCCACGACCACAGCGGCGGGGTGATCGGCCCGGCCGGGCTGCCGCCGGGCACCGCGTTCATCAGCTCGCACCACTTCACCACCCGGCCGGTCAACCCCGTTGGCTGCACCTACAGTTCCCGCGCGCAGCGCGCGCACTGCGGGGGCGGCGACGAGGCGCCGGTGATTCCGATCCCGGTCGACCCGGCCCGTTACCGGTCCGCCGCGGACGCCGTGGCCAAGGAGGACTTCCTGCTCTTCATGGGGCGGGTCTCGCCGCACAAGGGGGCGCTGGAAGCGGCCGCGTTCGCGCACGCCTGCGGCCGGCGCCTGGTGCTGGGCGGGCCCGCCTGGGAGCCGGAGTACTTCGACGAGATCATCCGCCGGTACGGCTCGACCGTCGAACCCATCGGTGAGGTGGGCGGCGAACGACGCCTCGACCTGCTCGCCTCCGCCCATGCGGTGCTGGCCATGTCCCAGGCCGTCACCGGACCGTGGGGCGGCATCTGGTGCGAGCCCGGCGCGACGGTGGTCTCCGAGGCCGCCGTGAGCGGCACGCCCGTCGTGGGCACGGAGAACGGCTGTCTGGCGGAGATCGTGCCCTCGGTCGGCAAGGTCGTGGCCTACGGCACCGACTTCACGCCCGAGGAAGCGCGCCGGACCCTTGAGGAGCTGCCGGCGCCCGGCGAGGTCCGGCGTGAAGCGGTCCGGCTGTGGGGCCATGTGACCATCGCCGAACGGTATGTGGAGCAGTACCGGCGGCTGCTGTCCGGAGTGACCTGGAAGTGAGGAGCCGAGGTCCGCGGCGGGGGGAGCGCGCGGACCTCGGCAGGTCGTCAGGGCTTGTCGAGCCAGGGGCGCGGCTCGGGGTCGGCGACCTCTTCGGCCGCCCCCATGAAGACCAGCACATACGCCCGGCGCGTCTGGTCGGTGCGGTTGGGGCCCGCGTAGTGCGGAGTGCGCACGTCGTGCACCACGGCCTCACCCGGGGCAAGCGGGCAGGGCACTCCGGCGGCCGGGTCCACCGCGTCGGTCACCAGCCCCCGGATGCGGTCGTCGTCGTCGATGTGCCGGTGCGGCAGCACGGGGCCCAGGTGCCCGCCGGGCAGGTAGTGCAGGCAGCCGCTGTCCACCGTGGCCTCGTCCAGCGGGGTCCAGATGCTCAGCCCGGGCCGGCGCCAGCGCGGGTCCATGTAGCCCTCGTCCTGGTGCCAGGGCGTTTCCGCGCCGTAGTTCGGCGGCTTGAGAATGGCGTGCCCGTAGAAGTCGAGCTCGTCCTCCGGGATGTCGAGGAGCTGCGCGGCGATCGCCCGGCACCGCTTGAAATGCTCGCTCTCGACCAGCTCGGGGGCGAATTTCTCCGGGCGCACGATCTGCGGCAGCCGGGCCGGCGCGTCGGAATCCTGGCGGGCGGCGATGTCGAAGTAGTCGCCCGTCGTGAAGTCGGCGTGCTCGGAGAACAGGCGATCGTAGACTCCGCGCAGCCACTCCAGCTCCGTGTCGTCCGCGAGCCGGGGCAGTGATGCGAACCCGTCACGCCGGAAGACTGCGTGGCACTCCTCGTCTATCACAGTTTCCACGGACCCCATACGGTGGCTCCTTTCGTCAGATATTCGAGGAGTACGATACGTTCCTTCCCGGAATAAGGCATCAGTTTTAGTCGGAGAATAGTGAATTGACTAGACTCTTGCCGGTAGTTGTGATTCTCCGGTCGCCGGGCCGCGATCCCAATGATGCGCGTGCAATACTCTCGGCGCGACGTATGTGAAATACGGGAGCGGGTTGCTATGACTGGACACAGTGCGATTGCCTTGGATGTCGGAGGCGTCATCTACTACGACGAGCCTTTCGAACTGGCTTGGCTTCAGGGGACCTTCGATCTTGCGGTCACCGGTGATCCGAGTATCACCCTCCGAGATTTCATTGAGGACACCGAGCGTTTCTATCTGGGCGAGAACGCGCCCGCGGACCGGCCGGACATTCTCGGTTCGGCCGCGGCCGACGAGAGCTGGGTCCGGATTCGACGGGCCTGGCGGGAACTGGCCCAGGAGATTCCCGGTTCCATTGCGGCGGTGACCGAGCTCGCCCTCGAAATGCCGACGGTGGTGGTCGCCAACCAGCCGCCCGAGTGCGCCGACGTGCTCGCCGACTGGGGACTGACCGCCGTTCTGCGGACGGTGGTCCTCGACTGCTTCGAGGGGGTCGCCAAGCCCGATCCACGGCTGCTGGGCCTCGCCCTGGAGCGGCTGGGGACGGCGCCCGCCGAGCTGCTGGTGGTGGGCAACCGCGTCGACCACGACGTGGCACCCGCCCGTTCCCTGGGCTGCCCGGCGGTGTTCGTGCTGCCGGAGGACGGCTACCGCACGCCACAGGGCGTCCATGCGGACATCGCCCGGGCCTACCGCGCGCTGCGCGCGGTCCGTACCGTGCCTCCGCAGGACGCCGACGTGCCGCGGGTCGCCTCCCTCGCCGACCTGGCCGCGTCGCCGCTGGCGCGCGCGGGTGCGCTGTGACCACGGCGGACCAGCTGCCCGGGGACCGCACGGCGGTGATCGGGGCGACGGGCTTCATCGGTTCCCGGCTGATGGCCAGGCTCACCGCCGACGGAACGCGAGCCCCGGCCGCCTTCAACCGGGCGTTCCCGCCGGTGGCCGGCGGCCGCGCCGCGCCGGGACTGGCGGAGGCCGACATCGTCTACTTCCTGGCGGCCGGGCTGAGCCCGGTCCTCGCCGAACGGCGCCCCGACCTGGTGGAGGCCGAACGCAGGCTGCTGGTCGAGGTGTTGGAGGCGCTGTCCCGCCGCGGACGCCGCCCGGTGTTCGTCCTGGCCAGCTCGGGCGGGGCCGTCTACGCGCCCGAGGTCGAACCGCCCTACCGGGAGACCACCCCGACCCGGCCCGACTCCGTCTACGGGCACGCCAAGCTCCGCCTCGAACGCGAACTGTTCCAACGCGCGGATGCCGTCCGTGCCGTGGTGGCCCGGCTGAGCAACGTGTACGGCCCCGACCAGCGCGCCGTGCGCGGGTTCGGCGTGCTGCCGCACTGGCTGACGGCGGCCGCTCGGGGCGAGCCGGTGCGGGTGTTCGGCGATCCGCATGTGGTCCGGGACTATGTCCACGTCGACGACGTCACCCGGTTCCTGCTCGCGCTGCGCGGCCGGGTCGGCGGCGGCCCGCTGCCCGACGTGGTGAACGTCGGCTCGGGTGTGCCCACTTCACTGAGCGGCCTGCTGGACATCGTGTCCGGCGTGACCGGCGGCTCCGTCGCGGTGCGCTGGGAGCGGGAACGGTCCTTCGACCGGCGGGGCAACTGGCTGGATGTCGCAAGGGCCCGCACCGAACTCGACTGGCGGGCCGCCATCCCCCTGGCCGAGGGGGTCCGGCAGTGCTGGGCGCGCGTGCTGGACGACGCCGGCCGGGCCCCTTCCGCCTCGACGCGTTAGCGGGCGATCCGAGCGGGCGATCCGTGTGCACCGGGCATGACTTCGGGCTTCAGCCTCGTAACCACGAGGCGTGAAGCCCGAAATCAGTTCTGCGGTCAGGGCCTGGACCGGCCGATCCCCAGGGTCGGGCTGGTCACCAGGTACAGCCCCGTGGCGGGGTCGAAGAGGTCGTGGGCGTCCATCTTGCCGGGAGCCTCGCTGACCGGTGCGCTCGGCGTGCCGGCCGCCGCCATCAGACGGGCGTTCTCGGCCGCGGTGAGCAGCTGACGGACGGAGTTGTCCTCCGGCAGGGCACCGGCCTCGGCGTGCGCCTGATGGGCGCGGTCCTCGTGTGTGCCGGTGACGGCGTCGTGGATGTCGGCGAGCCCCGCGACCAGCTCGGCGAACGCCACCGCGCCGTCGACCTGCTTGTACTCGGTCGTGGCGCGCTCCGGGGTCATCGCGTCGGCCAGGCCGAAGTAGGCGGCCTTGCCGGCCTGTTGCTGGTAGACGCCGGACACCAGGGTGAACAGCCGCTGGTAGGCGTTGCGGTAGAGCGACTCGTAGAACGCCCCGGCCTCGACCTCCGTGACGTCCTCGTTCACCGTGGCGAGCACGGACGTCGCGGCCAGCATCCCGCTGTAGAGCGCCAGGTGGACGCCGGTGGACAGCAGCGGGTCGAGGAAGCAGGCGGCGTCGCCGGCGAGGTAGTAGCCGGGGCCGTGGAAGCTGTCGGCGACGTAGGAGAAGTCCTGCTCCACCCGCACGCCCGGCTGGTAGACGCCGTTCGCCATGAGATCGCGAACCGTCGGGGACTCCTCGACCAGCGCGGCCAGCATCCCCTCCAGGTCGTCGTGTTCCCGGCGGCGCTCCAGGAACCGGTCCTGGTGGCAGACGAAGCCGACGCTGTACCGGTCTCCGCGCAGCGGAATCACCCAGTACCAGCCGTCCTTGGCGCTGACGACGTTGATGCCGCCGGTGGGCGAGCTGGGCAGCAGGGAGCCGCCCTCCCAGTAGCCCCAGATCGCGACATTGCGGAAGATCTCGTGCGGGCGGCGGTTCTTCAGGTGCTTGGAGACGACGCCGGCCCGGCCGGAAGCGTCGATGACGTAGTCGAACTCCTCGCTGACCAGCTCACCGGTGTCCGGATCCAGCCACTCGGCCCCCGCCGCGCGGTCGCCGTCGAACAGCACGCGCTTGACCGTGACGCCCTGGGTGACGTCGGCGCCCTGCTTGACGGCGTTGTTCAGGAGCACATGGTCGAAGTCGTCGCGGTCGACCTGCCAGGAGCGGACGTCCGGCCCGAAGATCTTCGGCCAGTCGATCGCCCAGTCCTCGTTGCCCCAGCGCAGCAGCACACCGTTCTTGACCGTGTAACCGCGCGAGTCGACCTCCTCCAGCGCGCCGACGAGGTCGATGATGGTGCGGCACGAGGAGGCGATCGACTCGCCGATGTGGTAGCGGGGGAACGTCTCCCGTTCCAGTAGCTTGACGGACATGCCGGCCTTGCTGAGCAAGGAGGCTGCCGTGGACCCGGCCGGTCCACCGCCGATCACGAGCACTTTTTTGGACATCGAGCTCCCCACTGATAATTCAGTAATCCGCCATGGGTAAGCCATGGGTAATTGTGAAATACTCCACCGAGTGTATTCGCGATGCTCTAGTGGAATCTCTAGTTCTTCTTCGCGTGCGGCTATGTAGCATCCGCTTCGGGATTAGTGCCGAGCTCGGCGACCGTCCTGTAAAGGAGCGTGATGGGAACCCGCGTACTGACCGAGGCGCAGCTTGAAAGCTTCGTCTCCGACGGCTTCATCCACCTGCCGGGAGCGTTCCCCGGGGAACTCGCCGAGGAGGCGCGCGCCCTGCTGTGGCGGCAACTGGCCATGGACCCCGACGACCCGGCCACCTGGACGCGGGAAGTGGTCCGGCTGGGGGTGCGTGACGACGACGTGTTCCTGCGCGCCGCCAACACCCCCGAGCTGCACGCCGCCTACGACCAGCTCGCCGGGGAGGGCCGCTGGCAGCCGCTGACCCAGGTCGGCACGTTCCCGGTGCGGTTCCCCGTGTCGAAGCGGCCGGAGGAGACCGAGGACTACGGCTGGCACATCGACGCCAGCTTCCTCGCCGAGGACGCGGACGCCGACCGGGACTGGAGCGGCGAGCTGGATGTGGTTCCGCCGGACTACGACAAGATCTTCCGGTACAACGTGTGGTCCCGCGGCCGGGCGCTGCTGCTGCTGTTCCTGTTCTCCGACACCGGCGAAGAGGACGCGCCCACCCTGATCCGGGTCGGCTCCCACCTGGACGTACCGCCGCTGCTGGAGCCGTACGGCGCCGAGGGCACCTACCTGGAGGCCGGGGAGGTGGGACGGTCCCGGCCGCTGAAGTCGGCCACCGGGAAGGCCGGCGACGCCTATCTGTGCCACCCCTTCCTGGTGCACACGCCGGTGGCCAACACCGGCACCAGCCCGCGGTTCATGGCCCAGCCGAACCTGCTGCCCGTCGGGCAGCTCGAACTCGACCGGCCCGACGGGCGGTACACCCCGGTCGAACGAGCCGTACGCCTGGGCCTGGGCAAGGACACCCCGCGACGAGAGGGCCGGTGACGAGATGGACGAGCAGCGGACTGCGGCGCCCCCCTGGACGGAGCTGATCCGGCTGGTGTTCGGCGGGATGGCCACCCAGGTCGTCGGCCTGGCCGTACGATTGCGGCTGCCCGACGCGATCGGGGAGGGCGAACGGACCGCCGACGGGCTGGCCAAGGACTTCGAGAGCGAACCCGCCGCCATGAACCGGCTGTTGCGCGGCCTGGCCGCCCTCGGCGTGCTGCACGAGTCCGAGCCGGGGGTGTTCGCACTGACGCCGGTCGGGCAGCTGCTGCGCGCCGACCGCGCACCGTCCTTCCACGCGCTGACCCGGATGCTCACCGACCCCGCGGTCGCGACGGCCTGGCAGCACCTGGACCACAGCGTCCGGACCGGCGACCCGGCCTTCGACCGGGTGTTCGGCCGTGACTTCTTCGCGTACCTGGCGGACGACCCCGACCTGTCGTGGCTCTACAACTCGGCGATGAGCCAGGGCACCCGTGGGATCGCCGATCTGGTCGCGGTGCGCCAGGACTTCTCCGGCGTCCGCACCGTGGTGGACATCGGAGGCGGCGACGGAACGCTGCTGGCCGCGGTGCTGCGCGCGCACCCGTCGCTGCGCGGCGTGCTGTACGACACGGCGGCCGGGGTCGCGCAGGCCGCGGAGGTGCTGGCGGCGGCGGGCGTCGCGGACCGCTGCGAGGTGGCGGTCGGCGACTTCTTCGCCGACGTACCCGCGGGCGGTGACGTCTATCTGCTCAAGAGCGTCGTCCACGGCTGGGAGGACGAGCGGGCCGCGACGATTCTGGCGCACTGCCGCCGGGGACTGCCGGCGCACGGCCGGATCGTCATGGTCGAGCACCTGCTGCCCGACACGGTGCCGGCCGACGCCGTGCCGACGACGTACCTCAACGACCTCAACCTGCTCGTCAACGGCAACGGGCTGGAGCGCACGCGTGGCGACTTCGAGCGGCTCTGCGCGGCGGCGGGTCTGACCCTCGCGGCGGTCACGCCGCTGGACGGAACCGACCTGTGGCTGATCGAGGCCGTCCCCGTTTCGGCGGGCCCGCCGAGCTGAGCCGGCGCTCCGGGAAATTCTCCGTGCTCAGCGACGCTAGTGAATTCACTATGATCCTCGCCGGAATAGTGATTTACCTGTGCTCTTCCCGTACCGTTTCCGGCGACTGGTGATAAGTATTTTCTCACGGCTGGGAGACGATTCTGTCTAGGCGAGCGCTCATAACGGGAATCACTGGCCAGGATGGCACTTACCTCGCCCGTCACCTTATGGAATCCGGATACGAGGTATTCGGAATGGTGCGCGGGCAGGGTCGGCCTTATACCCGCGACGGTAGTCCGCTGCACCCGGACATTCGCGTGGTGAGCGGCGACCTGCTGGACCAGACGAGCCTGATCGCTGCTGTCGAGCAGTCCAGCCCCACCGAGGTCTACAACCTCGGCGCCCTGTCGTTCGTCCCGGTCTCCTGGAAGCAGCCCACCGTGGCCGCGGAGGTGACCGGCAAGGGTGTGCTGCGGATGCTGGAGGCCATCCGCAGCGCGGCAGGGCTCAGCAGCTCCCGGACCACCAGCAGCGGCGTCCCGCGCTTCTACCAGGCATCCACCTCGGAGATGTTCGGAAAGGTGCGGGAGACCCCGCAGAGCGAGGCCACGCCCTTTCACCCCCGCAGCCCTTACGGGGTGGCCAAGACCTTCGGGCACTACATGGTGCAGAACTACCGCGAGTCCTACGGGATGTTCGCGGTCAGCGGGATCCTGTTCAACCACGAGTCGCCGATCCGGGGCCCCGAGTTCGTCACCCGGAAGGTCTCGCTCGCCGCGGCCGCCGTGAAACTGGGCCTGATGGACAAGCTCCGGCTGGGCAACCTCGACGCGGAACGCGACTGGGGCTTCGCGGGGGACTACGTGCGCGGGATGGCGATGATGCTCGCCCAGGACGATCCGGAGGATCTCGTCCTCGGCACCGGGATCACCCACCAGGTGCGCGATCTGGTGGAGTTCGCCTTCGCCCACGTCGGGCTGGACTGGCGCGACCACGTGGAGGTGGACCCCCGGCTGCTGCGCCCGGCGGAGGTGGAACTGCTCTGCGCCGACCTGAGCCGCGCCCGGCAGAAGCTCGGCTGGAAGCCCGAGGTCTCGTTCGAGGAATTGGTCGCCATGATGGTCGACAGCGACCTGCGGCTGCTCACCGGCAGCGAGAACGCCGCCGGCGAGGCCGTTCTCGAACAGGCCGGTCTGTGGTAAGCCTCCCGGCGGACCAGGCCGGCGGCCTCGTACGATCCCTCCCGCCGGAGTCGTACCTGCCGGACGTCGCCGGTGCGGAGTTCATCGACTGGTTCGCCCGGTGCTCCGCCGCCGCGCAGTGCCGGGTGACGCGGGCGCCGCTGACCGAGCTGCGGAAATGGCGGTTCGACGCCGGCACGGGAAACCTCGCCCATGAGTCCGGAGCCTTCTTCGCCGTCGAGGGTCTCCGGGTGCGCACCGGTTACGGACCGGTGCGCGAGTGGAGCCAGCCCATCATCAACCAGCCGGAGATCGGCATCCTCGGCATGCTGGTCAAGGAGATCGACGGCGTTCCGCACTGCCTGGTGCAGGCCAAGATCGAGCCGGGGAACCACAACCGCATCCAGCTGTCGCCCACCGTCCAGGCCACACGCAGCAATTACACGCGCATCCACCAGGGCCGGAGCACCCGCTATCTGGAGTTCTTCACCCAGCCCGGCGCGGGCCGGACACTGGTGGATGTCCTCCAGTCCGAGCAGGGCGCGTGGTTCCTGCGCAAACGCAACCGCAACATGGTCGTCCAGGTGGCCGAGGACGTGCCCGCCGCCGAGGGGTACCACTGGCTGCAACTGACCGAACTGCGGCGGCTGCTGCGGATCGACGGCCTGGTCAACATGGACACCCGAACCGTGCTGGCCTGTCTCCCGGCGGACGCGTTCCCCGCCTCCCGGCCGGTGCCCGTCGGTGACGTCGCGGCGGCACTCGTCCTGTCGTCGACGGGCCAGGGCCCCTCCCTGAACGACACCGGGGCCGTGCTGCGCTGGTTCACCGGGGCCAAGAGCCGGCACGAACTGACAGCGCACCGGACGCCCCTGAACGCCCTGCCCGGGTGGCACAGCACCCCGGAGCAGATCACCCACGAGGACGGGCGGCACTTCAGCATCATCGGAGTGACCGCCCAGGTCGGCAACCGCGAGGTGGCCGAATGGGACCAGCCGCTGCTGTCCCCGAAGGGGCGCGGCATCGTCGCGTTCGTGATCAAGGTCATCGAAGGGGTCGCGCACCTGCTGGTCCACGCCCGCTTCCAGCCCGGCCTGATGGACGGCATGGAGATGGGCCCGACCGTGCAGTGCGTCCCGGAGAACTATCCGCAAGGGCCGCCGCGGTTCCTCGACTACGTCCTGACCGCTCCCCGGGAGCGCCTTCTCTACAGTGCCGTCCTGGCCGAGGAGGGCGGGCGCTTCTACCACTCGCAGAACAGCTATCTCCTGGTCGAAGCCGACGACGACTTCCCCGTGGCCGTCCCCGAAGACTATTGCTGGCTGACCGCCCACCAGCTCACCCGGCTCCTGCGGCACGGCTACTACGTCAACGTCGAGGCCCGGAGCCTGCTCGCCTGCCTGCAGAGTTGGTGACCCCATGAAGAACGAGCGTTCCCTGCGGCTGGGCATTCTCGGCTGCTCCGACATCGCCCGACGCCGTACCCTCCCGGCCGCGCTGAAACTGCCGGAGGTGACGGTGACCGCCGTCGCCTCCCGCAGCGAGGACAACGCCCGTGCGTTCGCAGCCGAGTTCGGCGGCGAGGCCGTCGCCGGCTACGAGGCGCTGCTGGAGAGCCCGGACGTCGACGCCGTCTATGTCTCCCTGCCCACCGGACTGCACCACGACTGGATCGTGCGGGCCCTGCACGCGGGAAAGCACGTCCTCGCGGAGAAACCGCTGACCGCCCGGTACCCGGACACGGTGAGCGCGGTCGCCCTCGCGAACTCCCGCGGCCTGACGCTGATGGAGAACCTGACCTTCACCCAGCACTCCATGCACGACGCCGTGCGCAAGCTGCTGGCCGAGGGCGGCATCGGTGAACTGCGGTCCATGACCGGCGAATTCGGATTCCCGCCGCTGTCCGACGACAACGTCCGGTACCGGGCGGATCTGGCCGGCGGCAGCCTGCTGGACGCGGGCGTGTATCCGCTCGCCGCGACGAGCATGTTCCTCGGGCCCGACCTCGATGTGGTCGGGGCGACGTTGCGGATGGGGACCGAAACGGACGTCGACGTGGCGGGCGACGTGCTGCTGTGCGCACCGGACGGCCGCACCGCGCACGTGTCCTTCGGTTTCGAGCACGGCTACCGCTGTGCGTACACGCTGTGGGGGAGCGAGGGCCGGATCGTCGTCGACCGTGCCTTCACCCCGCCGCCCGACTTCGTCCCCAGGGTCCGGCTGGAACGCGCCGAAGGGGTGCGGGAGATCGTCCTGCCGGCCGACGACCAGTTCGCCGGCACCCTCACGCGCTTCGCCCGGGCCGTCGACGGCGGCGGGCCGGCGGAGCAGGGCGCCGATGTCGTCGCACGGGCCCGATTGGTAAGTCAGGTGCAGAGCCGGGCACGGCTGCTCGGCGACGGCCGGTCAGGAGGAGCAGGTGGCCGATGAGCGCGAGCGTGTTCTCGTGGCCGGTGGAACGGGGTTCGTGGGGCGCCGGCTGTGCGAGGACCTGACCGCGGCGGGAGCCGAGGTGACCGCGGTCGCCCGGCGGATACCGGACTTCCCCCTGCCGTGCCGGCTCCTCGTCCTGGACGTCACCACGGCGTCGCCCGGGGAACTGGCCGAGGTGATCGACTCCGTTCGCCCGCACACGGTGGTCAACGCCATCGGCAGCAACTGGGGCATCGCCGAACGGGACATGGAGACCAACTGCGCGGTGCCCACCCGCCGCCTGCTGGACGCGCTGCGGCGGACCGCCTGCCGTCCCTACGTCGTCCACCTGGGCTCGGTGCTGGAGTACGGCCCGACCCCGCCCGGCGAATCGACCCGGACCGCGTCACCGCCCCGGCCGACGACCGCCTACGGCAAGGCGAAGCTCGCCGCGAGCCGTGCTGTACTGGAGGCCGCCGCGGAAGGCGTGGTCGACGTGGGTGTGCTGCGGATCGCCAATGTGGCGGGGCCGGGCACCCCGGCGGTCAGCCTGCTCGGCCGGGTGGCCGGGCGGCTTGCCGAGGCCGTCGCCCGGGACATGCTCCCGGCGGTCGTGGAGCTGTCCCAGTTGCGCGCCCACCGCGACTACGTCGACGTGCGTGACGTGTCGGACGCGGTGCTGGCCGCCACCCGCGCCCGCGTTCCGGGGCTGGTCGTCCCGGTCGGACGCGGCGAGGCCGTGGCGGTGCGGTGGCTGGTCGATCTGCTCGTGGAGGTGAGCGGCGTGCCCGCCGAGGTCCGGGAGCTTCCCGCCGCCGCCACGGGCGCGGCCGGCGACGACTGGATCCAGGTCGACCCCGAGCCCGCCCGTGAACTCCTCGGCTGGACCGCCGTCCGCTCGCTGCGCGAGTCGGTGAGCGGACTGTGGGCCGACACACTGCGCAGCCACGGAATCCACGGTCGCGTACAGATGTGACGGTGCGGAGGTGACGGTGCAGAAGTGACGGTGCTGACGCGCGGTTCCCGGTGTGGTGGCGGGCGTCAGTCCGTACGGTTCGGGATCCGCAGACTCACCTCGTAGCCGCCGTCGGCCGTGGGGCCCGAGTCGAAGGTGCCGTCCAGGAGTTCGGCGCGTTCCCTGAGGCCGATCAGGCCCTGGCGGGAGCCGGGGAGGGGCAGCGAGGAACGGGTGGGCGGTGTGTTCGTGACCGTCACGCCGAAGGCGGTGCCGTCGTCCGCATGCCAGAGCCGGACCGTCGCGGTGGCGCCGGGGGCGTGTTTGCGGACGTTGGTGAGGGCTTCCTGGACGGTTCGGTAGACGGCGCGCTGGGCCGGGGTGCTGACGCTCGGCGGGAGTTCGCCGGCCAGCTCGGCGTCGAGGCCGCTCGTGTCGACGAGTTTGTGCAGGTCGGCGAGGGTGGGCTGAGGGGTGAGCTCGGTGGCCCGGCCGCCGGAGGCGCGGAGCAGGGTGACCATGTGGCGCAGCTCGTCCAGGGTGTCGACGCTGAGGGTGCGGATGGTGCGGGCCCCCTCCTTGAAGTCCGGGTCGGTGGCGGCCACTTGGAGGGCGCCCGCCTGTACGGCGATCAGGCTGACCTGGTGGGAGACGACGTCGTGCATCTCGCGGGCGAGCTGGGCGCGTTCGCGGGCCAGGACGGCCTGGGAGTGCAGCAGGCGTTCGTGCTCGCGGGCCTCCTCGATCTCGGTGAGGCGGTGGGCCAGGTCGCGGCGGGCCTGGACGAGCTGGCCCAGCAGGACGGGGGCGGCGGCGGTGGCGAGGGTGTAGAAGAAGTAGATCAGGGTCCAGGTGCGGTCGTGCGAGGACAGGCCGTTCAGCGGCCAGGGTGCGGCCGAGGCGACGGCGAACAGCACGGCGCACCCGGCGAGCAGACGGCGGTCACGGGAGCGTTCGGCCAGCGTGAACAGCGCCGCGAACGGGGCGAAGACGACGTCCAGCATGAGGCTGGCGGGGAGCGTGAGCAGGAAGACCGGGAGGGGGAAGCGCCGTCGCACCACGAGTGCGGCGCACGCCAGCGCGGCCATCGCCTGCTCGACCGGGCCCGCGTCCTCCAGGCTGAGCAGGACGTCCATGGCGGCGACCGCGACGACCAAGTGGTCGATGACCGGTTCCGGAATCCGCGCCCACCAAGCCCCCGGCCTGGTCATCGCCCGGCCTCCGGGCGCCGATGGTCTTCGAGACCGGCCTCCGGGCGCCGCTGTCCCTCGTCGAGCAGTCCCGCCCGCTGGGCGAGCAGCGCCGCCTGCACTCTGCTGCCGACCCGCAGCTTGGTCAGGATCGCGCTGACGTGGTCCTTGACGGTGCCCGCGCTGAGGTGGATGCGGGTGCCGATCTCGGCGTTGGACAGTCCCTCCGCGATCAGCACGAGGACCTCGCGTTCGCGTTCGGTGAGCCGGCCGACACGGGTGGTCTCCTCGTCGTCGGCGGTCGCGGCACCGGGGTGGCTCTGCCAGACGGCACGGGACGCCTTCGGTGACATCACGACCCCGCCCGCGGCCAGGGTGCGGACCAGCTGGGCGAGCTGGTCGGGCTCGGTGTCCTTGAGCAGGAAGCCGGCCGCGCCCGAGCGCAGCGCGGTCAGGATGTACTCGTCGGCGTCGAACGTCGTCAGCATCGCCACCACCGGCGGCTCCGGAAGCGCGCGCAGTTGCCGCAGCACGGTCAGCCCGTCCACGTCCGGCATCCGGATGTCCAGCAGCACGACATCGGGGGCTTCCCGCCGCACGGCGTCCACCGCCTCCGCGCCCGCCGTGGTCGCGACGACGTCGATGTCGTCGGCCGCGCTCAGGATGAGTTTGAAGCCGGAGCGCACCAGCGCCTCGTCGTCCACCACCATGACCCGGATCACGTGCGTCCCGCCTCGCCGTCCCTGTGTGTACGGCTCCGGCCGCACGTCGATGTCGATTGTCACCGCTCCGACCGTAGAACGGGACACGTCCCCGTGAGCCGCGGTGGCGGGGCGTTCCCGCCGGTCGGGGGGAGTCCGGGACCGGTGGGCGGGGTGCTTCCGGCAGGGCGAGGGGTGGTGCCGCCGGGAGCCCACCGGCTGTCCTGGAAGTAGGGCCGCTCCGGTCCGCCGACCCCCAGCCCGAGGAAGCTTTCCGTGCCCACCCCCACCCCCATGTCCAGGCCCGTTGCCCTCCCGCGCCTCCGACGCGTCGTGGCGCGGCCGAACGTGCTGTTCGGAGGTGTGTACGGGGCCGTCCTGGCCAGCTCGATGGTCGCCGCGCTCACCAAGTACGGCGAGACGTCACGCGCCGACTGGCTCTACGACGCCCGGTGGCTGCTGATCACCGCCGTCGCCTCGGCCCTGGCGCACGGGTACGCGCATCTCATCGCCCGGCGCGGCGACGGCTCCCGCACGGGCGTGCGCGGCGCGCTGCGGGTGCTGGCCGACGAATGGCCGCTCATCGTGGCCACCCTGCCCACGCTGGTGATGCTGCTCGGCGCGGCCTGGGGCTGGTGGCGCTCGGAGGGCATCGAGTACGTGGCCTTCGGCTTCAACATCGTCCTGCTCTTCGCCTGGGGGCTGTCCGCCGCCCGCGCCTCGGGCCGGACCTGGCGCGCGGCGCTGGCCGTCGGCTGTGTGGACGCGCTGCTCGGCGTGATCGTCGTGGTTGCCAACGCGCTCATCAAGTAGCACGGCCCCTGCCGGTGGGGCCCGGACGTGCGCGAACCGGCGGTCGTGCGCGAACCGACAGTCGTACGTGAACCGACGGTCGTGCGTGAACCTGGGGCCGGACGGCGTTCGTCCCAGCAATGGCAGGATGCGGGGACGCGATGAGAGGGGCGAAGGGGGGCGGGGCGCGATGGGGCGGAGCGAGCGGGAGGCGGTGGCCGGGGGCAGGCGGCTGTACGAGGCGGCGCAGGCCGTCGTGGAGGATCACGCGCGGGCCGTCGAGGCGGTGCGCGCGGCCCTGCAACCGATCCATGACGAGCTGGCCCGCGCCGAGCTGGACGCCATCCCGGTGGCCCGTCTGAGGGACCTCACCGAGGGCAGGCTGCGGCTGGGCGAGGTGGAGAGGGGCGGCTTCCGTACGGTCGGGCAGGTCCTGGACGCGGGGCCGTACCGGTTGCGGCAGTTGCCCGGGGTCGGGCAGCAGACGGCCGACCAGACCGTGGCCGCCGCCCGCCGCATCGCCGACGCCGTGCGCGAGACGATCGCCGTGCATATCGACGTGGACGACCCGGAGCCCCGGACCACCGCACTGGTCGTCGCGCTCAACGTCCTGGTGGAGGCGGGCCCCGAGGCGCGCCGGGCCGTCGACACGGCCGCCGCGCTCACCGAGCGGCTGGGCCCGGCGCTGGCCGACGCGGCCCCGACGGCCGGGCGGCTGCGCATGCTGCTCGCGGGCCGCGCCGGACGCGAACGCGCGCTGACGGCCCTGGCCGAGGTGCGTGAACTGACCGAGCGGGCCGGCCAGGACGACGTGCCGCAGCTCCTCGCCCAGGCCTCGGTCGACATGCTGCGCCGTCCGGACTCCGACGTGGCCGCCCTGGTCGACTTCGAGCTCCGCTCCGCCGAGTACTACGGCCTGCTCGCCGAGGTCTCGGGCCGCGCCCCCGACCCGGCGGCGGCCGAGGGGTTTCTGCCGGACGAGGTGGCCGAGCGGGTCAGGACCCAGTCGCTGGACGACACCCACCGCCGGGTCTCGCTGCGCGGCTACCAGTCCTTCGGCACCCGTTTCGCGCTCGCCCAGCGCCGGGTGATCCTCGGCGACGAGATGGGGCTCGGCAAGACGATCCAGGCCATCGCCGCGCTGGCGCACCTCGCCGGCGAGGGGGAGAGCCACTTCCTGGTCGTCTGCCCGGCCAGCGTGCTCATCAACTGGACCCGCGAGATCGAGAAGCGCAGCGCACTGCGCGTGACCCCGCTGCACGGCCCCGACCGGCAGGAGGCGTACGCCGACTGGAAGGGGCGCGGCGGCGTCGCGGTCACCACCTTCGACGCCCTGCGCGGCTTCCCGGTGCCCGGCGGCGGCGAGCTGGGCATGCTCGTCGTCGACGAGGCGCACTTCGTGAAGAACCCGCAGACCCGCCGCACCATGACCGTCTCCGAGTGGGCGCGGCACTGCGACCGCGTGCTGTTCCTGACCGGCACGCCCATGGAGAACCGCGTCGAGGAGTTCCGCAGCCTGGTGCGCATCCTCCAGCCCGAGCTGGCCGAGTCCGTGGACGACCACGACGGCGTGGCGGGCTCCAAGGCGTTCCGGAAGGCCGTCGCGCCGGTCTATCTGCGCCGCAACCAGCAGGACGTCCTCACCGAGCTCCCCGCACTCCAGCACACGGACGAGTGGGAGGAGCCCAGCGCGCAGGACGAGGAGGCCTACCGCGAGGCCGTCGCCGCCGGGAACTTCATGGCCATGCGCCGGGCGGCATACGCCCGCCCCGAGCAGTCGGCCAAGCTCGACCGCCTGCGCGAGATCGCCACGGAGGCCGCCGAGAACGGCCTCAAGGTCGTCGTGTTCTCCGCCTTCCGTGACGTACTGCGCGCGGTGAGTGACGCGCTGGCGGACAACGGCCCCGTCTTCGGGCCGATCTCCGGCAGCGTGCCGCCCGCCCGCCGCCAGCAACTGGTCGACGACTTCGCCGCCGCGCCCGCCCATGCGGTGCTGCTCGCGCAGATCGAGGCGGGCGGAGTGGGCCTGAACATGCAGGCCGCGTCCGTCGTCATCCTCTGCGAGCCGCAGCTCAAGCCCACCGTCGAACACCAGGCGGTCGCCCGCGCCCACCGCATGGGCCAGGTCCGCTCGGTCCATGTGCACCGCCTGCTCTGCACGGGCGGCGTGGACGAACGGCTCGTGCGGATGCTGGAGAACAAGTCCCGCCTGTTCGACGCGTACGCCCGCCGCAGCGCGGTCGCCGAGTCGACCCCGGACGCCGTCGACATCTCGGACCTGAGCCTGGCCCGCCGCATCGTGGAGGAGGAACAGGCCCGCCTGGGCACGACACCGGCCGAGCCCGCGACGGAACGGGCCTGACGGACTATGGCCGTAGGGCTCACGCCCCGCCCTTCGACCGTCGGCAAGCCTCCGCGTACGCCCGCACAAGAGGCCGCCGTTGGTCGGCGCGCCGCCAGGCCAGGGCGTAACGGCTCGGCGAGAGCCCCCGGACGGGACGTGTCACCACCCCGCCCAGGGTGATCAGCGGAGCGTTGCCCGTGGCCACGAGGCAGACCCCCAGCCCCGCGACCAGCGCCTCGTACGTCTCCTCCGTGCCCGCCACCTCCGCCGCGATGCGCGGCGGCAGGCCTCCCCGCTCCTCCAGCGCCAGCCAGTAGTCACGCAACGGTCCCGCGCTCGTCGGCAGCGCGAGGAACGGTTCGTCCAGCAGGTCCGTGAAGTCGACCTCCGGACGGGAGGCGAGGGGGTGGGTGTCCGGCAGGGCGACCAGGCGGGGTTCCTCCGCGAGCACCGTCCAGGCGTAGCGGTCGGCGTCCGGCAGCGGCAGCCAGACGAAGGCGACGTCGGCGTCACCGTCCGCCAGCCCGGCCGTGGGGTCCGCCCAGCCCACCTGGCGCAGCCGCAGCACCGTGTCCGGGTGGGCGGCGGTGAAGCGGGAGCGGATCGCGGGCAGCAGTCCGCCCCGGCCGGGGCTGGTGCTCATGCCCACCACCAGCGTGCCGCGCGCCGCCGCCCTGGCGTCCTCCAACGCGGCCGACCCTTCCGACCAGGCGTCCAGCACGCGGCGGGCGTGGGGGAGCAGCGCCGTGCCCGCCTCCGTGAGCGTCACGCCCTGCGGGTCACGCCGGAACAGCTCCGCGCCCAGCTGCCGCTCCAGCGCGCGCACCTGCTTGCTGAGCGCGGGCTGCGAGACGTACAGCCGCTCGGCCGCCCGGGTGAAATGCAGTTCCTCGGCCACCGCCACGAAGTAGCGCAGGTCGCGCACATGAACGTCCATGGTCATAACCATCGGCTATCAGCGCGGGTCTTGGACGGGCAACCCCGTACCGCAGCAGGCTGGTACGCACAGGCGGATACGAGGAGCTGTCATGAACAAGGTGTGGCTGATCACCGGCGCGAGCAGCGGCTTCGGGCGGGCCATCGCGGAGGCGGCGCTCGCCGAGGGCGACGTGGTGGTGGGTGCCGTACGCCGGCCCGAGGGGTTGGACGACCTCGTGGCCGCCCACCCCGACCAGGTGGAGGCGCTGCGGCTGGACGTCGGTGACACGGGCGCCGCCGAGACGGCCGTACGGGATGTGATCGCCCGGCACGGGCGGATCGACGTGCTGGTCAACAATGCGGGCCGTACCCATGTGGGCGCGTTCGAGGAGACAACCGAGGACGAGCTGCGCAAGCTGTTCAATGTGCATGTCTTCGGGCCCGCCGCCCTCACACGTGCGGTGCTGCCGCATATGCGGGAGCGGCGGGCCGGAGCGATCGTGCAGATGAGCAGCATGGGCGGGCAGATGTCCTTCGCGGGCTTCTCGGCGTACAGCGCCACCAAGTTCGCGCTGGAGGGCATGTCCGAGGGGCTCGCGGACGAGGTCGCCGAGTTCGGCATCAAGGTGCTGATCGTGGAGCCGGGTTCTTTCCGCACGTCGCTGTTCGAGACCGGGCGGGCCGGGGTCAGCACGGACAGCGGCCGGTACGCCAAGGTGAGCCAGACGCGCGGCTTCGTCTCGGGCGGCGACGGCACGCAGCCGGGAGACCCGGCCAAGGCCGCGGCCCTGATTCTGGCCGCGCTGAAGTCCGAGAAGACCCCGCTGCGGCTGCCGTTGGGCGACGACGGGGTCGATGCGGTGCTCGGTCACCTGGAGCAGGTGCGCGGGGATATCGCCGGGTGGGAGAAGCGGGCGCGGGCGACCGCGTTTACCTCGCGGCAGTGAACGCGGACCAGGCGGCGGGGCTTACCTGGAGGGTGGGGCTGTCTTGGGGGTCGTTCTTGGAGTCGCGGATGTGGATGGTGCCGGGGGTGAGGGCGACTTCGAGGCAGGCCTGGCCTGAGTCGGAGCTGTAACTGGACTTGAACCACTGGAGTGTTGCGCTGGTCATCGTTCTCCTAGCAGACGGTCGAGCAAGCTCTTGGAGTCCTGAGGGGAAAGGGCCTGTGACCGGAGCATCGCATACTTGTGTGCCCTGTTGGCCGCCTCGTTCGGGTCGGCGATCCAGTGGTTGCCAAGCTGGCTTTCGGCGTAGACGAGATGCTGGTGGTCCGGTGTCTCCAGGATGGTGAACGGGCCTGCCAGACCAGCGTGCGAGGGCGCGTCAAGAGGCAGGATCTGTAGGACGAGTTGCCGGAGTTCGGTGAGCTCGCGCAGGTGCTGGAGTTGAGCGCGGCGGATCTCCGCCCCGCCGATGTGGAGATGGAGCACCGGCTCCCAGACGACGAAGCTCAGCGTTGGCGGTGAGGGCCGACGCAGGATCTCCTGACGGTCGATTCGTTCCGTCGTCCTGGCCTCGATCACGGCCTTCTCGTACGCGGGTACGTGCTCCCGGAACACGGCGCCCGCGTACTCCGGAGTCTGGAGCAGACCGGGCAGGACAACGCACTCGTACCAGGAGATGGCGATGGCCTCGCGCAGGTGCACGTTGAACTGCTCTGCGTTGAGCGGAAACTGATCGATCTCCGGCAGGTTCTCGATGCCTGCGACCAACATGCCCTTCGTGTCCAGGAGTTGGTCCAGCGTGGCGGCGAGGGGAGGCAGCAGCGACCGCCTGCCCTGCTCGATCGCCGCGATGGTCTCCTCGGCCAGTTCGACTGCCTGGGCCAGAGCGTTCTGTGTGTACCCCGCCGCCTTGCGGGCAGCCTGCAGCTGCTTGCCGAGCATGCGCATGGTCGACTGATTCTTCGTCCGTGACAGCTTCTTGGTGTTCATGGACTGCCTAACTCCCCACGGCTGCCGCACCGACTCAGCGCGGACCCGTACAAAACTTTTGTACGGGCTCACGCACTGATGCACACTACTGACTCTGCGCGACATTCCTACGGTGATTACCGAAAGGGAACCCCTCGTCCAGCGCGACCAGTTCTACGCCCGCCACCGTCAATCCATCCCCGCTGCCAGGCGATTGACGGCAGGAGCGCTCAAGTACTGGCACCTCGACCACTGGCCCCGCACAGATGATCTGCTGCTCTGCGTAAGCGAGTTGGCCACCAACGCCCTCCTCCACGGCGCTCCCCCCGGCCGCGGCTTCCTCCTCCGCGTCCGCTACGACGGCCACGTCCTCCGCGTCGAAGTCCACGACAGCGGAACGGGCGTCCCCCGAATCCCCGACGACCCCGACGCCCCGGACGAAGGCGGTCGCGGCCTGCTGCTGGTCGGTGCGCTCGCAGACAAGTGGGGAGTGGGGGAGCGGAACCCCGGCAAGGTCGTATGGGCGGAGTTCGCGCTGTGAACCTCAGATGCCCCACGCCGCGAGCAGCGCCGCCGCTCTGCGCGGGGTCGGATGGCCGGCACGGCCGAGGTGTTCGGCGGCGTACAGGACTTCGGCCAGCAGACCCGGGTCGCGGGCCTGGACGCAGAGTGCCAGGAGGGGGTCCAGGTGATCGGTCCAGGCATCCCGTACGGCGGCAGGGGCGGTGCGCGCGGTCGTGGACACCTCTCGTGCCCATGTCCGGATCGCGTGAGGGGCGGCGCAGGGCAGGGGCTGGGCGCCGTCCGCAGCGGGGGTGTCGGCGTCGGAACCCTGTCCCACCTCGCCGCGCTGTCTCCGTACCGCCGCCGCCAGCACCGCCGCCGTCGTCGTGTGGTAGCAGGTCCCGAAGACGTACGCCGCCGCCTTGGCGTCGCTCAGACCGGCCAGGACCTCGGGCCGGTGCACGGGGCTGGGCAGGGCGCCGTCCGGGCGGGCCGCGCGGGCGAGGGCGTTCCAGCCTGCGCAGGGCAGGTGTCCGGTGCGCGGCCCAGGGCTCTCCTCCAGGGCCGCCGTGCACAGCAACAGCTCCGCCAAAAGGTCCAGGCTGCCCCGGGCGAGGTGCACGCCGAGCAGGACACGGACGGTCTCGCGCAGCCGGCCCGTCGCCTCGTCCGCGGCGAGCGTGAGGCTGTGCCGGCCGAAGTCCGTGGCGTAGAAGACCACATGGGTCAGGGCGTAGACCTCGCTCTCGCTCAGTTGGAGTACGTCCGGGTCGAGACCCGCGATGCTCTCGGCGAGCAGCGCGCCCGGGCCGGGCAGGGACGCCGGGGCCGGGAAGCCGCCGCGGTCGGCGAAGTAGCGGAGTTCCAGGCGGTTGAGCACCGGCTTGTACGGCTGTGCGTGGGCGCCCGCGTCCGCCGCGAGCAGCGCCTCGCACACCGCGCGCCCCGTGGGCTGCGGGCGGCCCAGCAGCTCCAGCAGACCGATGAGGTTGAGGTGGTACGGGAAGTACTCGTCGGCCCGGCGCAGCCCGGCCTCGAAGGACGGGTCGGCGGCCACGCGCACGGCGAGGTCGAGTGCGCCCCTCGCGAGCGGCGCCTCTTTCGACAGCACACCCACGCGGTCCAACACCCTTACCAGACCTAGGAGTTCCAGCAGCGGCCCGGGCCGGAAGGGGCGGCGTGGCAGAAACTCCTCCCAGCGCGCGGGCTCGAACCACTCCAACTGCGCCTCGATCCACCGCAGCCCGCCCGCCAGGACCTGCTCCGCCGCCCCGTCCTCCCCGAGCAGAACCGCAGGGTCCGCCACGTCCACCACGTCCGCCCGCGCATGCGACGGCAACGGAGCCCAGTTCATCGCACCCCCCTCACCGCGCACTGCGCACCCGGAGTACCGCCAGCACCACCGCCAGAATCCCCCCGAGCGCCCCGAGATCCACCCACCAGGGCAGCAGCCCGCCGCCGCCCAGCAGCGTCTGACGTGCCAGGTCGACGGCGTACGTCATCGGGTTGAGGTGCATGATCCAGGCCAGCCAGGTGGGCGCGTCCTCGGCGCTGAAGACCGAGCCGGAGAGGAACAGCATCGGGAACATGGCGAGTTGTACGGCGGCCTGGAGCGTCTGCACCCGCTTGATGACGGTGGCCAGGCACAGGCCGATGACGCTGAACATGACTGCCGTGAGGGCGTAGACCCCGACCGCCGCGACGAACCGGCCCGGTGTCAGCTCGACCCCGGTCAGCGGTGAGAAGGCGAGCATCACGACGCTCTGCACGGTCACCAGGCCCGCCCCGGCGGCCACCTTGCCCAGCGGCAGGCAGATGCGGGGGACGGGGGCGACGAGGAGTTCGCGCAGGACGCCGTACTCCCGGTCCCAGGCGTATGTCTGGCCGGAGGCGACCCCGATCGACACGACCTGGATGGCGATGATCCCGGGGTAGACGTACGCGCTGAACGACACCGAGCCGACCGAGCCGATCATGCCGTTGAAGCCGACGGCGTACACGAGGACGAAGAACAGGATCTGCACGCCCTGGCTGACGAGCATCCCCGGCTTCTTGACCTGCCGCAGCAGATCGCGGTGGGCGATGACGCCGATGGCGCGCAGGGCGACGGTCAGCCGTCCCTCTTCCAGGGCGGCGGGTGCGGTGGTCGCGGTCATGGGGTGTGCGGTCACGGGGTGCTCACACTCTCCTGTCGGTCGTGGCTGTCCTCGCCGATCTGCGAACCGCCGGATCCCGACGCGGCCGCCAGGTAGACGTCGTTCATGGACGGATGGCGTACGGCGACGGTCAGGCCGGGTACGTCGAGCGCGCGGACCACCTCCGCGATCCGGGCCTCGGGGTCGGCGCAGTGCACGGCGACTCCGCCGGGCTCGATCAGCGGGTCGAAGCCCGCGGCACGCAACTGGCGGGCGGCGGCCTCGTCGTCCGCGCAGCTCACCACGATCCGGGACGAGTCCAGGCTGCTCTTGAGCTGCTCCAGGCTGCCCTGCCGGACGACCCGCCCCTTCTGCAGGATGACGATCTCGTCGGCGTACTCGGCCTCGTCCATGTAGTGCGTGGAGTACAGGACGGTGACGCCCAGCCGGTCGCGCAGCCGCAGCAGGTCGGCCCAGACGGTGGCGCGGGCGGCGGGGTCCAGGCCGTTGGTGGGCTCGTCGAGGATGATCAGGCCGGGGCGGTGGAGCAGGGCGCGGGCGATCTCCACCCGCCGGGCCAGGCCGCCGGACAGCTCCTCGATCGGCTGGCGGCGGCGGTCGGTCAGGCCGAACAGGTCCAGCATGAGGTCGATGCGGGCGCGGGCGTCGGCCCGTTTCATCCCGAACAGCCGGGCGTGGAACCACAGGTTGCGCTCCACGGACAGTTCCTTGTCGAGGGTCCGCTCCTGGAAGACCAGCCCGAGGCGGCGGCGCGCGGCCATCGGCGCCGACAGCACGTCGTGCCCGAAGATGCGGACCGAGCCCGCGTCCGGGCGCGCGGCCGTCGACAGCACGCCCAGCAGGGAGGACTTTCCGGCGCCGTTGGGGCCGAGCAGTGCGGTGATACGGCCGGGGGGAGAGCTGATGGACACCCCGTCGACGGCGCGCACCTTGCCGTAGCGCACTACGAGGTCGGTCAGCGCGAAGGCCGGTGCGGCGGCCGCCGCCACGCCTGGCCCGTCTGGCTCATGGATCGACATGTCGATTTCCTCCGGCGGTTCAGGCTCCACGGCGTTCAGGCCAGTCCCAGCGTGCGGTCCCACGGCAACGGTCCCGGATCCACCGGCAGCAGCGACAGCGCCACGCCCGCCGCGCCCTCCAGCATCCCCGCCGTGTTCACGGCCCGGTGCGGGACCGGGGAGAGCGCGGCGGCCGGGAAGCGCATCAGGTGGCGGAAGCCGAACGGCGCCTCCTCGTCGGCGCATTGGAGGACCTTGTCCTCCAGCCGGGGGCGTCCGGCGAGCAGTTCGGGGTCGCCGGTGGTGTGCGCGACGCGGGTCACGACCCGCAGCAGCCCGGCGTAGCCGTGGCAGACGGTGGCGCCCTCGATCGCCCACAGCGACTCGTCCCGGCGCAGTGCGGCATGCAGCGCGTCCACGGCGGCCGTGCGCCACAGCGGCCGGTCGAGGACCGTCCCGGCGTGGCAGAGGGCGGCGGCGACACCCGGCGCGCCGTAGCACCAGGCGGTGCGGGTGAACAGCTCGCGGGGCCGTTCGGGCGCGAGTTCGTCGTCCCAGCTCACCCGGGCCGGCCAGTAGGTCCCGGCCGGGTCGCGCAGCGTCCAGCCGAGCAGCCAGTCGGCGATCCGCTCCATGGCCTCGACCAGCCCGGGGACCCGGTGCCCGGCCTCGTACGCCGAGGCGAGCACCGTGAGCGGTCCGGCGATGCCGTGCGCCAGGCCCAGGTTGAAGTCGCCGCGCGGGTACATCTGCCGGTCACGTTCGCCGAGTTGGAGCTCGCAGGGCACCCACCAGCCGGGCACCTCGTGGCCGTCGACCAGGACGGGCTCGGTGAGGCGTACGAGGTGGTGGAGCGAGTCGGTCAGCGCGGACTCCACGTCGGGGCCGGTCTCGGCCGGGTCGGCGGCCGAGTCGAGGAGCAGCCGGGCCGTCCCCGACACCCCGTTGACCAGGTCGTACGCCGCCCAGTCGACGCCCCTGCCGCCGTCCGCGGCACGGTCGCGGAAGGTGCCGAGCCGGGTCAGCTGGTCGTCGGCGACCCAGGCGGCGAGCTTGCGGCGCAGGGCGCCGTAGTGTCCCTCGGGGCCCGCGCAGGTCTGGGCGGCGGCGAGCAGGGCGGCGGGGCCGGAGAACAGACCGCGGCTCGGCGCGGAGTTCATCGCCCCGGCCGCGGCGGCGAGGTGCCGGTGCGCCGTAGGCCGCCAGGCCCCGTCGGTGCGGGCCAGCTCCCCGTAGAGGAGGGCGACGCCGGGCAGTCCGTTGGCGAGGGTCATCGGCCCCCACATCACGGAGTCGTAGATGGGGTCGCGGTTGTCGTCCCGGGAGGCGATCGCGGCGACCTGCGCGGGGTCGGCGAGCCGGTCGGCGACCAGGGTCACCGCCTCCCGGGTGCTCAGCTCGGTGGTGGTCATGATGCGTGGCTCCGGCGGTGGAAGTTGTCCTGTACGGCACCGCGCGCGATGCCGAGCACGGTCAGTTCGCGGGCGCTCTCACCGCCGAACAGGCGGTTGCAGACCATGTGCAGCAGGCTGCCCACGACCCGGCCCTCGGGGCTGTCACCGGACTCCCGGACCAGCGCGGCCAGTCGGCGCACGGCGTCGTCCCGGGCGGTCAGCGCGGCCAGGGCGCGGGCTCCCGCGGGGTCGTCCGCGAGGGTGGGCCAGCCGTCGTAGGGGTCGATCAGGCGGCGCCAGTGGGCGGACCGGGTACGGAAGGCGGCCGGCAGGTCGCGGCGGGTGCCGGTCATGGAGAGCCAGGACGCCGCCGCGTCGTCCCCGAAGTCCTCGGTGACCAGGGGGTGTCCGGGCGGCGGCGGACCGAAGGCGTGCGCCAGCGCCGCGCAGGAGACGACGGCGAGATCGTCGACGCCGAAGTGGTTGCCCGGGTCCTTGGCCAGGTGCAGCAGGGCCACGGCGGCCTCGCTGTCGTACTGGAAGACCCGCTCGGCGAGCCGCTCCGCCGCCGGACCGCCGTAGCGCTCGGTCTCCGGGTCGTACTGCGCGAGCACGTGCCCGCGCACCAGGCCCTGCCGCTGCCAGCGCCGTAAGAGGGCGCCGACGGCGGGCGCGACCGAACCCCACAACCGCTCGGGCGCCCCGGCGTCGCCGTGCAGGCGCAGCCGCAGATGGTGACCGGCCTCGTCGGTGTACCGGATGTAGAACCAGCCGTCGGCGCCCTGCCGCCCCGCCAGGTCCACCAGTTCGGGGACGTGGTCGCGCAGCAGGTCGTCCTGCGCGCGGCTCGACAGGTGCAGCTTGAGGTACAGCCATTCGCCGCCCAGGCCGTGCACGGTGCGTTCGGGCTGGTGGCGGCCGGCGTACGGGCGGCGCCGGGGCACGCCGTTCTCCCGGCGGGTCAGCGGCACGACCAGCTCGACGCCGTGCCCGGCGAGCGGGCTGTCGAGCCATCCCTCGTGCTCGCCGGGGACCTCCTGGGCGATCAGATCGGGGTGGCGCAGCACCTGGTCGCGCAGCAGCTCACGGTGCCAGGCGTCGTCCAGGTCGAGCAGCAGCCGCTGGTCGGTGGTGACGGCCAGGACATGGCGGGGTACGTCCCACCCGGCCCGCCAGTCGCCGACCGCGGCGTCCCAGTCGGCAGCCTTCGCGGCGCCTTCACCCTTACCGGCGTCGGCCCGCTCCCGCAGCTCGTCCAGCCGCCACACCGCGCAGGCCAGCACGAAGTCGCCGTAGCGCACCCGCGGCACGAACGGCGCGTCGGCCAGCGGCCCCCAGTTCCAGGGCTCCCACAGCCGCTGCCCCTCAAGCCCGATCTCCCACAACAGCCGTACGGCGTTGGGCGCCTGGGCCGGGGCGCTGACCATGTTGCCGAGCACCGGCACGATCTCGCGGCCCGTCGGGATGTGCACGGCGGTCAGCCGGTCCAGGGTCGCGCCGATGCCGATGTCCGCGAGGCGCAGCTCCTCCACGCCGGGCAGATCGGGCACGCCCACGGAGACGCGGCGGCCGGTGGCGGGGGTGGTGTGGGCGAGGTTGGCGGCGCGTCCCGAGCGCGTCCGGAACGCCAGGTCGACGGCGACGGCGTCCTGGACATGGACCGGATTGGCCCGGTGCAGCGCGGCGAACTCCGCCCGCCAGCCGGGATCGAGGTCGGCGAACCGGGCGAAGGTCGAACCGGCCCGGTGCGAGCCCGGCGACGGCGACAGGAAGACCCGGAAGTCCCCGTCGTCCAGCGCCTCCACGGACGGCGCGACGACCTGCACCGTCACCTCCGCGGAGTTGGGCAGTTCGGCCGGGTCGGCGGTGTCGTGGCACAGCGCGTCCAGGTCCGCGTCGCCGAGGACGACCTCGCGCCGCCCGCTGCGCTGCGCCGCGGCGACCAGCCGGGCCATCGCACGGTCCCGGCGGGCGGTACGCGGAGGATCGGGCGTGGGCTCGGGAGGCGTGTCGCCGTTGGGCCAGCCGTAGCCGGCCGGAGCGCCGAGGCCCGTGGACTCGTCGAGCAGTTCGAGGACCGGTACGAGCCGGTCGGCGCCGTACACGTCGAGGAACCGGCGGTGGTAGTCGCGCAGGGCGTACAGCCCCAGCTTGGGCCGCGACAGCCGCCACATCACACCGGTGGCCCGCTCGACCGACTCCCGTACCGCATGGGGCAGATGGAGGGTGGTGTCGAGCCGGGTGTCGATGTGCAGGGGCGTGTCGTCGGGCTCGATCGCACGCGCCGTCCTCAGCAGCTGCTCCAGCCGCTCCCGCCCCGCACCGACGGCGGTCGCGTCGTACGTCCGGCGCTCGTCGTCCATCGCCAGCAGCGCGGTGTGGATGCGCCCGGTCTCCTCGGACGGGTCGGGCACGGACGCGAGCAGGTTCAGTACGTGGTCCAGCGGGTCGCCGCCGTCCAGCGGCGGGCGCAGCCCGGTGATCAGGATCTCCTGCCGCACCAGCTCGGCGACCAGCCCACGCACGCGCTCGACGGGAGCACCGGGGAACGCGGCGGCGGTGCGCGCCACCAGGTCGTCGTACGGCAGCGGGGCCCGGGCCTCGGCGACGGCCCGCTCCACGACGGGCGTCAGGCGCACCGACACGGTCGAGCGGGTCTCGCCGCCCTCGGTGAGACGGACGCCCTGCGCCGACGACGAGGCGAGGACCAGCCGGTCGCCGCGTACGACCAGGGCCTGGTGGGCCTGGACGGTGAGCGCGGCAAGCACCGCCGGGTCCCGTTCGAGACGGTGGCCGATCCTGGTCAGCCACTGCATGTCGGCGTGGGTGCGGGTGCGGTGCCGTGCGCCCCGCTCCAGTTTCGCGGTGGAGTCGAACCGGCCCGTCGCCACGCCCGCGAACAGGCCGAACGGGGTGGGCCGGGTACGCATCCGGATGTCGTAGCGCAGCACGGCCAGGGCGGCCCGGCGCAGCTGGCCCGCCTTGATGCCGTCAGTGCCGCGCCCGGTGACACGGCGGACCATCGCGCTGAGGCTGAGGGAGGCCAGGTCGAGGGCCTCGCTCAGTTCGGTGTCCGCGGGGACCGAGCCGATCAGGTCGGCGCAGGCCGCCAGATCCCGGGGGCCCGCGGCGGGCAGGGGCAGACCGGCGCCGTGCGGTGCCAGGGGCGCCCGGTACAGGAAGACGTCTCCGGCCTCGAACGGGCTCTGTTCTCGTGCTGCTTCTTCCCCCACGATGTCCCCCTCTTCGACCCTTTCGACTTCTGGAACGGCCATGGGGCCGGGGCGCCCCGGCCCCATGGCTCGTCGACTTCTCAGCCGTCGGCCGTCAGCCGTCAGCAGCAGTGGCTGCAGCCGGAGCCGCCGCCCTCGCTGGTGCAGCCAGGGGTGCACCACGAGACGCTGGTGATGGCCGGACCGGCGACCGACTGCTCGACACCGATCTCCACGTCGAGGTCGAACAGGTCCGTGTCGTTGTAGGACACGGCAGGGACGTTGATGCCCATGCTGAACTCCTTCGTGAGATTCTTCGAACAAATGTGCGTGGATCGCGATCCGGACATCACCGAACCACGGCCGTTCCGGGCGGAACAACCGATCTCGGCTGGATTGGCAGCGTTGGCAGTCGCGTGGCAGCCGTCACGCACGGCTCGCCCGTCCATCGAGTTCCGGCCAGAATCGCCGGAAGCTGTCGCAACCCGTGAACCGGTGCGGCGCTTTTGGATACGTACGTGGTGTGTGTCCGGACGAAGACCTGCTCTCCGCCGTCGCCGACGGTGACCAAGCCGCCCTGCGTGTGCTCTACGACAGGCATGCCGCCGCCGTGCTGCGCCTGATCCGCAGACTCACCTCCGACCAGGGGGTGGCGGAGGAGATCCTGCAGGAGACCTGGCTCGCCGTATGGCGCTCGGCGGCCGCCTTCCGGGGCGAGTCCTCGGTCAAGGGGTGGGTCATGGGGGTGGCCAGACGGCAGGCCCACAACCAACTGCGCCGCAGCCGACCGCAGTTCGCGGACCTGGCAGAGGCGCAGGACGTGGCGGACCCGGCGCCGGGCGTGGAGGACCAGATCCTCCGGCACGCCGAGCACACCGAGCTGATGACGGCCGTCGAGACCCTGCCGGGGCATCTGCGCGAAGTGCTCGCGCTGGTCCTCGTCGAGGAACTGCCCTACCCCGAAGTGGCCACCGCGCTCGCCATCCCGGTGGGCACCGTCAAGAGCAGAATGTCCCAGGCACGGCAGCGGCTCGGCCGCATGCTCGCCGCCAGGCGGCTGGAAGAAGCGGAACGACGATGACGACAGAACACCTCACGGACGACACCCTGGCCCGCCTGGCCGGCCCCGGATCACCCGACCCGCTGCACAGCCGGCACCTGGCGGGCTGCGACGACTGCCGTACGAGGATGGCGGTCTGGCGGACCATCGGTACGGCGGTGCGGGCGCGGGAGGCGGAACGAACCGTCGCCCCGCCCTCGTTCGACGCCCTGCTGGGCGCCGCGCTGGCCGCCGAGGACGCCCCGTCCACCGCCCCGTCGACCGCCCGGGCCGCCGCCGTGCCCGCCCCGGCCCCCGCCGCCCCGGCCCCGAGCCCCTCTTGGCGGACGACCTGGCAACTCGTCGCCCGGCAGGCCGTGCTGATGCCCCGCAGCTGGGCACCGCTGAGCGCCGCCGCGTTCGTCGGGGCGGCCCTGCTGGCTTCGGTCCAGGTGCATGAACGGTTCGGCCTGCGGCTGTTCACCGCCGTGGTGGTGCTGCTGGTGATGCTCGGCGCCCTGATGGCGGCCTCGCCCCGCTGGGACCCCAGGCGTGAGCTGCTCTTCACCCTCCCGGTGCCGCCCGCCGCGGTGTTCCTCGCCCGGCTGACGGTGGTGCTGTGCGTCGACGTGACGCTGGCCATGGTCTGCTCGACCCTGGTGGACGGCCCACCCGGCTGGTGGCACGTCGTCTCCTCCTGGCTCGGCGAATCCCTGCTGGCGGCGTCCTGCGCCCTCGCGGTCTCGGTCCGGGTCAGTCCGGCGGCGGGCTCGGCGGCGGGCGGCGCGCTGTGGCTGCTGGGCGTACTGAGCGGCCCTCAGGGCCTGGTCGCGACACCCCTCGACGCCCTCCTGGACCCCCTGCTGGCGACGACCCCGTGGACGCTGGCCATCGCCGTCGTCCTGCTGGGATGGGCGGTCGGCGCGATGCGGTCCTTCCTGGGCAACGCCCCTTCGCGGTAGCGGTGGTGGACGCACGGATCCCATGGACACGGGCACGGGCCGACGGACCCCACGGGCACGGGCCGACGGCTTACGCGCCCCCTCGGTCCTCGGACCTCGGACCTCACAGGTTGTCGGCTCTCCCGGCTTCCTGGATCGTGCGGACCGTCGGTTCTCACGGCTCACCGGATCGTGCGTGCTGTCGGATCCCGCCACCGCGCGCCTTTCGCGGGCTCACCGCGATCTCCGGTAGGCCGAGTCGTGAACCACCGCGGCCCGCGCCGCTACGTACTGGGTGTACCGCCGTTCCGGGGCAGGTCGACCCCCGAGTCCGGCCGCGGGCGGCGGTACACCTCCCGCGCCGAACGGGAGGCCGGACGAAAGGGGGAGGAGCCGCGACATGACCGCTGCGACGTGGTGGGCGTACGAAGCACGCCGCTGCGGAAGGCAGGCCGTGATCCTGCCGCCGGCCGCCGCACTCCTCGCCTACCTGGCGAGCACCGCCGGCCCCGGCACCGGCATGCTGCTGGGCCGCACCCTGCTGAGCTGTGCGCTGCCCGCCGCCACGGCACTGGCCTGCGCGGCCGTCGTGGCACGCGAACCGGCGCTGGAACTGCACCTGTCGCTGCCCACCCCCTACCCCCTCACCGTCGCCCGGCGTCTGAGCTGGCCGGCCACGGTCACGGCGTTCGCGGCCGTCGCCCTGGTGACCCTGCTGAGCGTCACCGGGGACGACTCGCTCGACCCGGGCTCCGTGCTGCTGGAGCTGGCCGGGCTGACCGTCCTGCTGAGCGGCGCCGCCGTGTGGGCCACGGTGCGGTCGGGTTCGCCCGCGCCCGCCACCGGGCTGGTCGTCGCGGCCGTACTGGCGAAGCTGCTGCTGTTCGACCGCGTCCTGCCCGAGGGCGCCGGACAGGCACTGCCCGAACTGCTCCTCGGCGCCCTGCTCACCGCCCGGGCCCTGAGGGCCCTCGAACCCGGCGCCCGCCTCGGCGGGGCCGCCGATCCGCACGCCGCCGACGGAGGGATGTGATGGCCGCTCTGCTGTGGACCCTGCGGTACGAGGCGCTGATGGCTGCCCGCCGCAAAGTCGTGTGGGGCGCGGTTCTGCCGCTGGCCCTGCTGAGTCTGCTGCTCGCCGTGTCCTCGCCCGCCGTCACCGGCCACGACGATCCCGCGGCCCGCACCGGCGCCGCCGCGGTGCTCCTCAACACCCTCTGCTCGCTGGGCGTGGGCATCGCGCTCGCCGACCGGCTGCGGCGCGGCGCGGAGACCCGCGGCATGCCCGAACTGCTGGCCGCCACCCCGGCGTCACCGCTCTCCCGCACGGCCGGGACACTCGCCGGCCCGTTCCTGACCGCGGTGACGCCGGTCGCCGCCCTGTTCCTGCTGTACGCGGCGGTGATCTCGGCGACCGAGGGCTCACCGGCGCCGCTCGGCTCGGCGGCCGCGGCCCTGCTCACGGCCGTACTCCCGGCCGCCGCGCTCGCCACGGCGCTCGCCGGTCTGCTGGGGGTCCTGATGCCGGTGGCCGCGGCGCGCGCCGTGCTGGTCGTGCTGTGGCTGTGGGCCTGTCACTTCCCGCCGGAGTTCTCACCGGTACCGACGGCGACCGGCACCGTACTGTCCCCGCTCGGCGGCTATCCGCTGGTCGCCTGGGCGGACGCCCCGCAGGTGTGGGCCGCCCGGGAGGGCACCGGAGCACTGCGCCCGGAGGCGACCGACACGACCGCCCTGCTGAACCTCGCCCTCGTCCTCGCGACGGCCCTGGCCTGCTCCGCGCTCGGCCATCTCGTCGCCCGCATCCGACGACACGGAGCATCATGAACATCACCACGGAAGCGCTGACGAAGGTCTACCGTGGCGGGCGCCGTGCGCTGGACGCCGTCGACCTCCACATCGACAGCGGCACCGTCGGCCTGCTGGGCGCCAACGGCGCCGGCAAGACCACCCTGCTGCGCATCCTCACCGGCGTCCTGCGCCCCACCTCCGGCCGGGTCCTCGTCGCCGGGCACGACCTGTCGACGTCCGCCGGACTCACCGCGGCCAAACGCACCCTCGGCTATCTGCCGCAGGAACTGTCCCTCTACCCCGACCTGACGGCGCGGGAGTTCCTCGACTACATCGGCGTACTCAAGGGCGTCCACGACAAGCGCGATCGCCGCCGGCAGGTGGACGACCGGCTCGCCGAGGTCGGCCTTGAGGACCGGGCCGCCGAGCGGCTCGCCGGGTTCTCCGGCGGCATGCGCCGACGCGTCGGCATCGCACAGGCCCTGATGGGCGACCCGACCGTGCTGATCGTGGACGAGCCCACCACCGGCCTCGACCCGCACGAGCGGATGCGCTTCCGCGCCCTGCTCGCCGGACTCGGCGGCGGCCGCACCGTCCTGCTGTCCACCCACATCCTCGACGACGTCGCCCAGACCTGCCCCGAGGTGGCCGTGCTCGCCTCCGGGCGGCTGGTCTTCCACGACACCACCACCGCACTGGTCGGCCAGGCCGCGGGCTACACCTACGTGGTCCGCTCGGACGGCCCGGCCGGCGGGCCCCCGCCGGGCGCCCAGGTGGTGAGCGCGGTCAGTACGGCCGGAGAGGCCGAGTACCGCGTCGTCACCGCCACCCCACCGGGCGGCGCGCGCCCGGTCGAACCGTCCCTGGAGGACGGCTACGCCGCCCTGCTCGCCGCCGACAGCGCACTCCACCACACCCACCACACCCGCACCCTCCGGAACGAGGTGGCCGACACATGACCGAGAAGCTCCGCCCGAACACGACCGAGAGGCTCCGCCCGATCGCCCTCACCACGGCAACCGCCCTCACCGGCCTGGCCCTGCTGGCGCTCGCCGCCTGCGGAGGCGGCGGCCGTACCGATACCGGCGGCGACGAGCCGACGCCCCTGCCCAGTCCGACGTCCACCAAGCAGGTGATCACCGAGAAGAACCTCGGCTTCATGTGGCCGCTGACCGTCGACCGCGGCACCGCCGAGTGCCGCAAGGGCGGCCAGGCCGTCATCACCGTTCCCGACGGCACCACCTACGCGCTCAACGACCGGGCCCGCAAGGCCGGTTACGACGACGTCGCACCGGTTCGCGCGAGCGGCGAGGGCGGTGACAAGGTGAGTCTGGGAGTTCTTCTCAGCCGGACCATGAAGCTCTGCGGAACGACCTGACGACAGGACCTCCCGACGACCTGCGCCCGGCCGGCCCGCACTGACCACGCGTGGCCGGCCGCCCGGGTCCGACGGCGGCATCCTTCCGACGGCGTCCTGCGACGACAAAGGGATTCACGACACACGGGGGAAAGATTCGCTGTGCACCAGTCTCAGCATGCTCACGTGCTGGTCCACTCCGGCCTCAAGAGCCACTTCGACCCGACCCATCCGACCGACTCACCGCTCGACACACTCCGCCGCAGCCTCGACCACGTCGCCTTCGTCGACGACGAGGACCTGGCGGCGTCCGACGGTGCCGCGCTCGACGCTGCGGTGCTGCTCCCGGTCAACAGCGAGTTCCAGGCCGAGGAGCTGCGCACGATACGGGTACGGCATCCGCTCGCCCTGCTCATCGCCGTCACCAACGACGTCTCGGGCCATCACACCTACTACGCGATCCGGTCCGGGGCCAACTTCGTGTTCAACCTGGCCATCGCGGGCGAGAGCCAGATCGGCATGGTGCACGCACAGCTGTCCGCCCATGCCGCCGCGCACGCCGAGGAGGCCGAGGCGCAGGGGCCCCGGCGGCACCCGCGGCCCGCACGCCCCGCGCTCCCGGCCGTTCCCGAACTGCGCCGGGACGAGCGGGAGCTGGTCCGGGAGTTGTGTACGTCCATGACGGTCTCCGAGATCGCGCGCCGCCACTACTGTTCCGAGCGGTCCATGTACCGCCGTATCCGCAGGCTCTACGACGAGTTCGGAGTGCGGGGCCGCACCGAGCTGGTGTCGCTGGCCTCCGCCGGGGCGACCCCCCTGCGTCCCCGGGCCGATGACGACAGGACGCGCCCGAAGCACGCCTCCTGATCCGCGGGGCGCCCTCAGCGCACGCCCGCCTCGGCGGTCTCCAGCAGCCGGAAGAACCCGGCCTCCAGGTCACCGTCGACGGCGAGCCCGGCCAGCGCGCCCTCGTACCGGGTCCGCCCGGCCACCAGCACGTGCACCCGGTCGCAGACCTGGGCGACCTCCGCGAGCTGGTGGCTGGCGATCAGCACCGCCACGCCCTCGTCGGCCAGCGAGCGGATGATTCCGCGCATCTCCCGGATGCCGACGGGATCGAGCCCGTTGGTGGGCTCGTCGAGGACGATCAGCCGCGGCCGGGCCAGCAGCGCGACGGCGATGCCCAGCCGCCAGCGCATACCGAGGGAGTAGGCGCCGACCCGCCGGTCGCGCGCCTCGGTCATCTTGACCAGCTCCAGCGCCGGCTCGATCCACTCCTCGGGCACACAGCGCAGCGCGGCGTGCACCTTCAGCGTCTCCTGCCCGGTCAGCGTCGGCCACAGCCCGGGTACCTCGATCAGGGCGCCGACCTCGGCCAGCGACTCCCGCCCGACCGGGCCGCCGAACAGCTCGATACGGCCCGACGTGGGCCGTTGCAGCCCCAGCAGCGCCTTCATCAGGGTCGTCTTGCCGGCGCCGTTCGGCCCGAGCAGTCCGTAGACCTCGCCCTGTCGCACGGTGAGATCCACGCCGTCGAGGGCGCGATGGGCGCCGTAGTGCTTGTGCAGCTGCTGGATGGCCAGCGCGGGGGCCGCCGGGTTCACGGTCATGTCAGATCTCCTTACGGCTCATGTGCGCGCTGCCGGCGAGCAGCAGCAGCCCGGTCAGGACGACGGCGAGGCCCACGGCGAGCGGGATCGCCGACGGATCGGTCACGGGGCTGTCGTCGGGCAGGGGTACCCCGTTGGGCCCGATCCCGGCCAGCGGCAGCACGACCCGCATGGGCCAGGAGAACGGCACGAGGAACCAGAAGACCTTGTCCGAGACGAGCGCCCCGCACAGCAGCCCCGCGACCCCCACCCCGATGCTGGGCCCGGTGCCCCACATCACGGCCACCAGCACGGCCATCGCGGTCATGGACAACCCCACCAGCCAGGGCAGATAGACCGCCGCGGCCACCGTCCCCATCGCCTCGGGGAACTTCCCGCTGATCACCGCGCCCAGCGAGAGCATCACCAGCAGCACGGTGGACGACACGAACCCGAGGACCCCCAGGGCGGCCACCTTGCCGATGAAGTAACGCCGGCGCGGAACGCCGTACGACAGCAGCAGCCGCCAGGCGTCCTGATCCGCGCGGACCGTCAGCGCCGCCGCGAGCCCCGCCGTCATCGGCACCAGCACGCCCCAGAACTCCAGCGTCACATTGCGGAACACCTCGAAGGTCTGGCCGGCCTTCGCCTCGGAGGAGCCGAGGGCGCCGAGGAAGAGCGGGACCGTGATGACGACGGGCGCGAGCAGGTGGTACCAGGGGACGAACCCCCGCTTGTTGCGAGCCAGTTCGGTGCCCACCACCGTCGCCAGCGAGGGGTTGTCGCGTCGCCCCACGAGGGGGGGACGGGCCGTGTCGTACGCCATGTGTTCTCCTCCATGACCGCTGTCGGTACGCCTTGTACGTAGCGGCGGGCGCCGGGACGGTTCAGACCGGTTGTCCATGGCAGCCTCCGGACTGCCGACTGACACCGGACTGCCAACTCCCCGGCCGGACGCTGCGTGGGGCGGGCGGCGGGTGCGAGGGTCGTAGGCGCCGCGGCACGCACTCGCAACCCACACCCACGACGAAGCGAGGAAAGTCCATGAGGAAGCTCCGTACCGCGCTCACCGTCGGCGCGCTGGCCGTCGCGCTGGGCGGCCTCGCGGCGCCGGTCGCGTCCGCCGACACCACCCGCCCCGCCGCTCCGGAGAGCGGCATCACGATCCAGCGGACCTGGCACGCCACGGTCCAGTGCCATATCGTCCGCATCAGCGACAACAACGTCGTCGGCGTCGACCGGGGCACCGGCAGCGGCAACAGCAAGGAGGCCGCCATCCACGACGCCGAGCGCAACGTCCCCGTCCCGCAGGGCCACTACAAGCGCCACTGCGACCCCAAGCGCATCTGGTAGCGAGCGGACGAGAGGTAAGGGGGCGCCGACGGCGCCCCCTTCTTTCTGTGCAGAGCCCTTGTGCAATTCCTGTGGAGGCCTCAATCTTTCGGCTGGCGCACAGGTGCGACACAGGCAGTTGACATGTTCCTGCCCGCTCCCTGGTTCCGTCCGCACCCGTGCATCCCCACCAGCGCACCACCGATTGAGGAGGACCCCTCAGATGGCAGTGACGCGCAACTCCCGAAGAGACACCCGGCGAAGACTCGCCGCGCTCAGTGCGACGGCCACCGCGGCGCTGGTCGCGGGCCTGGTCTGCGCTCTCCCCGCCGCGGCCGCACCCGAGGGCCGCATCCAGTACGAGGGCGCGGCGGGTGCCGTCGCCGACAGCTACCTCGTGACCCTGAGGGCGGACCACGCCCGTTCGGGCTCCAAGGCGGGCCGGGCCCTGGTCGAGAAGTACGGCGCCGACATCGAGCGGACGTACAAAAAGGCCCTGAACGGCTACGCGATCGAGGCCTCGGCGACCGAGGCGAAGCGGCTCGCCGCCGACCCGGCGGTCGCCTCCGTCGTCCAGAACCGCACCTTCACCGTCAGCGGCACCCAGGCCAACCCGCCCTCCTGGGGCCTGGACCGCATCGACCAGAAGGCCCTCCCGCTCAACAGCTCCTACACCTACCCGGACTCGGCCGGTCAGGGCGTGACGGCGTACGTCATCGACACCGGCGTCCGCATCACCCACAGCGACTTCGGCGGCCGTGCCTCCTACGGCTACGACGCCATCGACGACGACAACACCGCCCAGGACGGCCACGGCCACGGCACCCATGTCGCGGGCACGGTCGCGGGCAACGCCTACGGCGTCGCCAAGAAGGCCAAGATCGTCGGCGTCCGGGTGCTGGACAACTCCGGCTCCGGTACGACCGCCCAGGTCGTCGCCGGTATCGACTGGGTCGCCCAGAACGCGGTCAAGCCGGCCGTCGCCAACATGTCCCTCGGCGGCGGCGCCGACACCGCCCTCGACACGGCCGTACGCAACGCCATCGCCTCCGGCGTCACCTTCGCCGTGGCGGCCGGCAACGAGTCGACCAACGCCTCCACCAGGTCCCCCGCGCGCGTGACGGAGGCGATCACGGTCGGCGCCACGACCTCGTCGGACGCCAAGGCGAGCTACTCCAACTACGGCTCGGTCCTCGACCTCTTCGCGCCGGGCTCCTCCATCACCTCGGCCTGGAACTCCGGCGACTCGGCGACCAACACCATCTCCGGTACGTCGATGGCGACCCCGCACGTCACGGGCGCGGCGGCGCTCTACCTCGCCGACCACCCCACGTCCACCCCGGCCCAGGTCTCCTCGGCCCTGACGTCCGCCGCCACGACCGGCGTCGTCACCAGCCCCGGCTCCGGCTCGCCCAACCGCCTTCTCTACGTCGGCGGCGGCACGACGACCCCGCCCGGCCCGCGCTTCGAGAACACCGGTGACTACGCGATCAGCGACAACTCCACGGTCGAGTCCCCGGTGACGGTCTCCGGCGTCTCCGGCAACGCCCCCTCGGCCCTCGCCGTCGAGGTCCACATCGTCCACACCTACATCGGCGACCTCCAGGTCCAGCTGATCGCCCCCGACGGCACGGCCTACACCCTCAAGTCGTACGGCTCGGGCGGCAGCTCGGACAACATCAACACCACCTACACGGCGAACGCCTCCTCGGAGGCCGCCAACGGCACCTGGAAACTCCGCGTGAGCGACAACGCGAACCTGGACACCGGCCGGATCGACGCCTGGGCGCTGCAGTTCTAGCCCCGGGTCCGTAGTCCGACCTCAGTCCCTCTCGTCCTCGCGGTAGGGCGCCGGGTCCGTGACCCAGCCCGCCGCGAGGACGAGCCGCGAGTGGCGATGCAGGGCGAGGAAGCCGAAGGGGCGGTCGAAGGTGGCTTTTACGGAGGTGGTCACCCAGCCGAGCCGGGGCGGGCCGCCCGGCGCGAGAGCGATGGCCGTCACCGCCGCCGCCCGAAAGCCGAGCCGCCCGAACCTCGCCATCGCGGCCTGCTGGGCCGACCCGATGGCCAGCGGGAAGTCGCTGATGCGGGGGAAGTGCCCGCGGGTCCTGTCCCTCGCCGTGGTGAGGCCGAAGACGTCGTGGAGCTCCAGCAGGTCGTGGTGCGCGTTCATGTCGAACGCCACGGTCCGGACGTCCAGCGTCGGCGGTACGGGCCGGGCAGAGCGCTCCTTCACGACCCGCAGGCCCGGCCCCACCCGCCCGTAGGGAAGGTGCGGTCCCGGCACCACGGGGCACCTGCGCGCCAGGATGTCCACCCCGGCACCCAGCACCCGCCCCGCCGGCATCCCCTCCTCGCCCAGCAGCAGATGGACGTCGACGGCGTTGTCGCCCAGCACCTTCAGCTCGGTGACATGACCGGTCGGCGTGTCCGCGACGCCGACCCGGTCCAGCAGCGTGCTCCGCCGGCGGAGTCCGTGCAGCGTCCGGTCGCTCCACGGCCCGTCCTCCGGCGAGATCGGCCCGTCCCGGAAGGGCCGCAGCCACTCCGTCCGCAACGCCAGCGCATTCGCCAGCACCAGCGCGGTGTCCTCGTCCAGCAGGACGGGCATCTCCTCGATCAGCCCACCCGTCCGCTTGGCCGCCCAGGCGTCCAGCGCGGCCTTGTCGGCCGGTTCGTCCCCGGTGAGCACCCCGTGAGCCGCCGCCGGGAGCCCCGCCTCCCACTGCTCCCGCAACTCCAGCGTCTGCTTCGTCCACAGCCCGAGCGCCGAGTCCAGCCCCGGCATCGCGTTCATCACGCCCAGCAACTCCCGCGCCCTGCCCGCCGCCTCGTCCGCCGGCAGTCCCACCGCGTCGGCCAGCTCCTCCCGGGCCGTGCCACCCGCCCCGTCGGCCAGAAACGCCAGCAGCGGCCAAACCCCCGCCGCCGAGAGGACCGTCCCGCCCTCAGCGGCTCCCGGGGCCCCCGCCCACCGGGCCGTCAACCGGTTCACCGCCCGGATCGTCGCGTTCGTGACCCCCATGGCATCCCCCTCGCCTCATGCGTACCATTCCGCCATTCGTACGCCCGTTCCCAGCCCCGGCCCCGCCGCCCGAACCAGGAGCACGGTACCCGTGTCCATACCTCCGCCTCCCGGCCCCCAGCAGCCCCAGGGGCAGTACCCCCACGGCGGACCCGGCAGCCAGGCGCCGTACGCCTACAACCCCTACGCGCCGTACGGCCCTTATGGCTCCTACGGCCGTCAGACCCCGGTCAACGGTGCGGCCATCGGCGCGCTGGTCCTCGGTGTGCTCTGCTTCCTGCCCGCCGTGGGTCTGGTGCTGGGGGTCATCGCGCTGCTGCAGATCAGGAAGCGGGGTGAGCGGGGCAAGGGGATGGCGGTCGCCGGTTCCGTGCTGTCCTCCATCGGGCTCGCGCTGTGGGTGCTGGCGCTGTCCACGGGCGCCGCCGCCGATGTCTGGGGCGGCTTCAAGGACGCCGCGAACGGCGAGGGGACCCCCTACGCACTGGCCAAGGGCGACTGCTTCGACTCGCCGACCGGCAACCTGGAGGGGGAGGCGTACGACATCGACGAGGTGCCCTGCTCCGGCCGGCATGACGGCGAGGTCTTCGCGGTGGTCAAGCTGCCCGGCGGCGCCTTCCCGGGCGACGACGAGGTCACCCGCATCGCCGACGACAAGTGCTACGCCCTCCAGGACACCTACGCCATGGACGGCTGGGCCGTACCGGACGACGCGGACGTGTACTACTTCATCCCGTCCCGGCGGAGCTGGCGCTTCGGCGACCATGAGATCACCTGCCTGTTCGGCAGCACCGAGGAGAACGGCCGGCTGACCGGTTCGCTGCGCAACGACGCGACGACGCTCGACGCGGACCAGGTCGCCTTCCTGCGGGCGATGCGGGCGGTCGACGACGCGCTCGACGGGGAGCCCGACGACTACGCCGAGGACGACCTGCTCGCCAACCAGACGTGGGCCGGCGAGGTCGCGGACGTGACCGGAGCACAGGCGAAGGCGCTGAGCGGGCGCACCTGGCCCGCCGGGGCCGGCAAGCCGGTCGCCGATCTGGTCGAGGAGATGCGGGACGCGAGCAGGGAGTGGACGGCGGCGGCCAAGTCCCCCTACGCGGACGACTACTACGAGCACTACGACGAGGCGTACGCGTACGTGGACGGCCGCACGACCGTCACCGCACGCAAGGCTTTGGGCCTGGACACCACCTACCCGACGTACGAGGACGACTCCGAGGGCGCGGACGGCGGCGGCAGCGCGGCGGCCTGAATGCGTGACCCGATGTGTGGGCGCGGCCATAGCGGGGAGAAAGTGCCTGCGTAAAGCCCCCCGGGGCCGCATGTCATCACATCGAGTGATTCTCTGGCCTTTGCTTGCATGGGACAACCCAGGGTTGCCACGCTGTTGCTGTCTGTACAACCTGATGGGAGCGGCCAGTGACTTTCGGTGAGCAGCCGGCGTACCTGCGCGTCGCGGGTGATCTCCGCAAGAAGATCGTCGACGGTTCGCTGCCACCGCACACCCGGCTCCCGTCCCAGGCCAGGATCCGCGAGGAGTACGGCGTCTCGGACACCGTCGCGCTGGAGGCGCGCAAGGTCCTGATGGCCGAGGGCCTGGTCGAGGGCCGCTCCGGTTCCGGGACGTATGTCCGCGAGCGCCCCGTGCCCCGCCGTGTCTCCCGCTCCGGCTTCCGCCCGCCGAGCGGCGCCACGCCCTTCCGCCAGGAGCAGGCCGAGGGCGAGACCCGCGGCACCTGGGAGTCCAGCAGTGAGCAGGCCGAGGCCAGTGTCGCGGTCGCCGAGCGGCTCGCCATCCGGCCCGGCGACCGCGTCATGTGCACGCGGTACGTCTTCCGGGACGCCGGCGAGACGATGATGCTGTCCACCTCCTGGGAACCCCTCGCCGTCACCGGCCGTACGCCCGTGATGCTGCCCGAGGAGGGCCCGCTCGGCGGCATGGGCGTCGTCGAGCGCATGGCGGCCATCGACGTCGTCGTGGACAACATGACGGAGGAGGTCGGCGCGCGCCCCGGCCTGGCGGAGGAGTTGCTCGCACTCGGCGGCGTCCCCGGCCATGTCGTCCTCGTCATCCAGCGCACCTACTTCGCGTCCGGCCGCCCCGTGGAGACGGCGGACGTGGTGGTCCCGGCGGACCGCTACCGCATCGCGTACCACCTCCCCGTGAAGTAGCGCACACCGTCCCGGCAGTTGCCTCCGCAGGAACCCCAACTCCCGTCCCTTCCCCGGCCGTTGGAATCTGGCCGTTCTCGCAGGTCGTAGCGCGCGTCCCCGGTATGCCCGTGACCGGATGCATCGACATCCCCGCACGGCGCATTCGATGCCGTGCGCCCCCTGCGACTTGGCTGGTTGCGTACCTCTTTGTGAAAAGCCGTATTCGCTGCGTAAAGGTTAGGCGTAGGCTCGGGCATATGCGGATTGCGGTTTCCTTAGCGGGCGGGGCACGGCACAGGCCGCGAGCGAAGCGAGATGGGGTTCCCCCCGGCCGAAGGCTGGAGGAGGGGCTCGTGCGGTCGTGGGCGGGAAGGAGCGGTGGGGCGCGATGAACGACAGCACGATCACTCTTCCTTGGCTCGTCGTCCGGCAGGACGACAACGGCAATCGCTACCGCGTGGGCCGGTACGCGACACGGTCGGAGGCCCAGAAGATCGCGGACAGCCTGGATAACCGGGGCCACAAGCAGCTGTACTGGGTCGAGCGGATCGCGCAGAACGGGAACAGCCCCGACAACTGACGGGGACGGCGCCGACAACTGACCAGGTGGCGCCAACAGCTGAGCAGGGCGGGGCCGACAGCCGACGCATCTTCGCGCAGGGCCGCGCTCCCGTAGGCTCCGGCGCATGACGGAACGGATCGTGGTCGGTGCCGCGCTGCTGGACGAGGGCCGCCTGCTCGCGGCACGTCGCAGTGCCCCCGAGGAGCTGGCCGGGCGCTGGGAGTTGCCCGGAGGAAAGGTCGAGCCCGGGGAGACACCCGAGGCGGCGCTCGTGCGCGAACTGCGGGAGGAGCTCGGCGTGGACGCCGAGGTCGTCGAGCGGGTGCCGGGGGAGTGGCCACTGAGGCCCCCTTACGTCCTCCAGGTGTGGACCGCGCGTCTCCTCCCCGGCACCGGGGAGCCCAAGCCGCTCCAGGACCATGACGCGCTGCGCTGGCTGAACCCGGGGGAACTGTGGGACGTGGACTGGCTGGACCAGGACGTGCCGGCGGTGCGCGAGGCGGCGCGATGGTTGTGAGGTGCGCCGGCCGGCGTTGAAACATCCCGGTGGCCCGCCCCTTCTGTGCGGTACCGCCCCCTGAATATCGGGTATGTGGCTATTAACCCCACGAAACCGGACATGGGCGGACCTGCTGGCCTGGGAAGTGATCGGCGTGATCGACACCGAAGGCGACTGCGCCGAGTGGAGCTTTCCCGCAGAGCCCGGCGCGGTGCGCGCCGCGCGCAGCGCCGTCCGTGAACGCCTGCGCGCCTGGGGCCTCGACAGCCTCGCCGACATCGCGGCGCTGCTGGTCAGCGAACTGGTGACCAACTCCCTCCGGCACGCCACCGGCCCCATCGGTGTACGCCTGGTCCGACCCGGCGACCTCGAAGACGTCCTCCTGGTCGAGGTCTCCGACCCGCTCCCCGACCCGCCCCGCGAACGCACCGCCCACCCCGAGGACGAGAGCGGCCGCGGACTTCAGCTCGTGGCGCATTCCTCACGCCGATGGGGAACCCGGCCGGGCCGCAACACGGGCAAGACGGTGTGGTTCGAGCTCGCGGTGCCGGAGTGACCTCGGCGGCTCCCGGTTTCTGTACAACCCGTCAGTAGGCGTCCATGGCGCTGTACGTCCCACTCCACCCTGTCGAGCGAATGGTTCAGGCCAGTGGCAGGTGTCCAATCGCGTGATTCGACTGCGTGTCCGCTGGTTAGAAGACTGGAAGTGTTTCTGCGTCCCGGACCGAAAACCATCGGGAACGTGCTGTGATCGTGAACACCGTGTTGTGCGGGGCCGTAGTGCTGGATACTGCGGGCAGCCGCCGCCGGTGACCGGTGCCGGACGCGGTGAGCTGGAGGGGACGGTTCGCGTGAGCGAGATACCAGCGAAGGCCACGGAGTCCGAGGACCCGTCGGGCGGCGCGAGGACCAGGGCCGCGGGAGAGCGGGCGGCCCACGACACACAGGCCTCCCACGGCACATCTGCCACATCCGCCGCCACCGTCGGCAACCCCGGCTTCGGTCCCGACGACGACATCCGCCCCGGCGACCCCATCTGGCAGAGCAGCCCGCCCGGCTCGATCTACGACTACATCAAGGTCGCCTCCTTCTCCATCGGCCCCGACGGCCTGGTCGAGCAGTGGAGCCTGCGCGCCGAGCAGGTCTTCGGCATCCCGGCCGAGCGGGCCGTCGGCATGGACCCGATAGCGGCGTTCATCGACCCCGACCTGCACGAGCAGGGCCAGCGCAAGATGGCCGAGATCCTGGACGGGCGGGAGTGGACCGGTGTAGTGCCGTTCCGGATGCCGGACGACGGCGACGGAGGGCACGGCAGGGACGGGCTCGCCGAGGTGTACGTCATGCCGACGCGGACGGAGGAGGGCGAGAGAGCCGCCGTCTGCATCGTCGTGGACGTCCGCACACTGCGCCGTATGGAGACCGACCTCGCCGCCTCTCAGGCGATTTTCGGTCAATCTCCCTTCGGATTCGTGCTGATCGACCCCGAACTGAAGGTCCGTCGGGTCAACCACCGGTTCGCCTCCCTCTTCGGCGGGGATCCGGACGACCACCGCGGCCGCGAGGTCCACGACTATCTGCCCCGGCCCGAGGCCGACCGGGTCGCGGCCACCCTGCGCCGGGTCCTGGAAAGCGGCGACTCCATCACGGACATGCACGTCACAGGCTTTCTGCCGGGTTCCGACGAGCGTCGCCACTGGTCCGTCAACCTCTACCGGGTGCGCAGCGGCAGCGGGCGGCCCATCGGCATCGCCTGGCTCGGAACCGACATCACCGCCCGGCGCGCCGCCGCCCGCGAGGCGGCCGCCGCCCGGCGCAATCTCGCCCTGCTGAACGAGGCCGGTGCCCGGATCGGCAACTCCCTCGACCTGGAGACGACGGCCCGCGAACTCCTCGACGTCGTCGTCCCCGGCTTCTGCGACCTGGCCACGGTCGACCTCTACCAGGGCTTGCTGGCCGGCGACGAGACCCCGCCCGGGCTCGCCGACGGCAGCGCCGAGCTGCGCCGCGTCGCCTTCGCCAGCGCGGTCTCCGACGTGCCGTTCATCGGCGGCGGCGCCCCGGTCGCGCCCGTCGCGGTCGGCGCCGTCCACCACTACCCCTTCAACTCGCCCGGCGCGGACGCCCTGCGCACCGCCAAGCCGCAGCATGTGCCCGGCGAGGAGGGCGGCCTCGTGCAGTCCACGCTCGCGGTGCCGATGGTCGCCCACGACACGGTCGTAGGACTGGCGCAGTTCGCGCGGACGAAGGGCAGCGAGCCGTTCGGGGACCGGGACCGGGACCTGGCGGTCGAACTCGCCGCACGTGCCGCGGTCTGCATCGACAACGCCCGGCTGTACCGCCGTGAGCACGAGCGCGCGCTGATACTGCAGCGGTCCCTGCTGCCGCCCGGCGACCCGGTGGCGTCCGGCCTGGACATCGCGTGCCGCTATCTGCCCGGCAACGCCTCGTCGGACCGTCCGAGCGAGGTGGGCGGCGACTGGTTCGACGTGATCGAACTCCCCGGGCACCGCACGGCGTTGGTCGTGGGCGATGTGATGGGCCGGGGTCTGCGCGCGGCCGTCGCGATGGGCGAACTGCGTTCCGCCGTACGGACGCTGGCGCTGTTGGATCTCGAACCGGCCGAGGTCCTCTCGGCGCTGGACGAGATCGCGCGCGGCCTCGGCGCCCCCGGCGGCGTCCAGCAGGCCACCCGCGCGGCCCGCCGCCCCCGCGAGGCGGACCTCTCCGAGGTCTACCTGGCGACCTGCGTGTACGCGGTCTACGACTCCGTCACCCGCCGCTGCACCTTCGCGAACGCCGGGCACCTCCCACCGGTCCTGGTCGAACCCGGCGAGGCGGCGCTGATGCTGGACGTGCCGCCCGGGATGCCGCTGGGCGTGGGCGGCGAGCCGTTCGAGGAGGTGGAGGTCGAACTGCCGGAGGGCGCGCTCCTCGCCCTCTACACGGATGGACTGGTCGAGTCCCGCGACCACCCCCTGGACGAGGGCCTCCAGGCCTTCGTGGGCGCGCTCACCGACCCCACGCGCCCCCTGGAGGACGTATGCGACCACGTCCTCAACACCCTCGACAGCCACCACGGCGAGGACGACATCGCCCTGCTGATGGCCCGCGTCCAGGGCCTGCCCGCGAACTCGGTCGGCGACTGGACGCTGCCGCGCGAGCCGCGCAGTGTGGGCCGGGCCCGTGAGTACGCCCGTGGCCAGCTGCTGTCCTGGGACCTGGAGCCGCTCGTCGACACGACGGAACTCCTGGTCAGTGAACTGGTCACCAACGCGCTGCGCTACGGCGAGGGCGACATCAGACTCCGGCTGCTGCTGGACCGCACGCTCGTGTGCGAGGTCTGGGACTCCGGACTGGTCCAGCCGCGGCGGCGGCGCGCCCGTGACACGGACGAGGGCGGGCGCGGGCTGCAACTGGTCGGCCTGCTGAGCGCCGCGTGGGGCTCACGGCGGACGCCGCGCGGCAAGACGGTGTGGTTCGAACTGCCGTTGCCGGACGGCGAGAACGGGTTGACGGATCCGGCGGAGGCGTTGCTCAGCCTGTTCTGAGGGGCTGGGCTGCGCGTTCGGGGGCGAGTTCGCTCATGCCACGGTCGTGCCGCCGCGTCGGGCCCGGGAGTGCGGGCCTCCGAAGCTGGGTGGTGGTCCTCCGTCCGGGGTGCCGCCGAGCAGGATTCCGCCCAGGACCGCTCCCGCGAGGCCGTCCGTGTCCGTGCCGGGGCCGTCGATCGGGTGGCCGTGGACGCGGATGTCCTGTTCGGCCAGCTCACGGGCCTGTTCGGCCAGGGTGTCGGCTGCCACGAGTTCGGCCGACTCCTCGCGCGGGCCCCGCCCGGACGGCGCCGGTGCCGGGGGAGCGAGCAGGCGTCGGGCCTCTGCCAGCCGGGTGCGGGCCTCGGCGCCCACCGCGGCCCGGTGTGTCGCGACGACGTCGTCCGCGTCGGCGACCGCACTGCGCGCGCACACCAGCGCGGCGGCCGGGAAGACGCCGGTCCGCCCCGCGACGACGGGCACAACACCCCGCACGATCCGCCGCAGCACGTCGAGGGGGTCGTACGGCCCCGAAACCAGCTCCTCCCGTACGACGGCCAGCACGAAGTCGGCATGGGTGACACGGGCGCGCAGCTCGCCGGGAGGGATGTCCAGGTACGCGCCCTCGCCCTGCGTCCCCGTCCCTGTTCCGGTCCCCGTCCCCGCCAGTGATTCCCGCGCCCCGGCGATCTCCACCTCCCCGCCGGTCAGCGCGGCCGGAATCATCGCCGCGGCCCTCGCGAGCTCGGCGGCGAGGCGGTCGACGCCGGCGATGAAGACGGCGGCCTGGGCGATGGCGCCCTCGGCGGCACGCAACTGGCCCGCGGCGCGCTCCGTCTCACCCAAGTCGGCATTCTGGCGGGCGTGGTTGAGCCGGGTCGTGGCGAACACCAGCCGGTCCTTGGCCTGCTCGACATGCCCCGCCACGGGGGCGCTCGCCGAGGGGGCGTAGCGTCCGCCGAGCTCGCGCAGAGTCGCGCCCGCGACGCCGGTACGTCCCGTCAGCTCCCGGAACCGGCCCTCCGCGACGGCCAACGCCTCGCCCAGCCCTCCGCCCAGCCCCTCCTCCAGCCCCCGCACCAGGTCGAACACGGCGGCCCGCGCATCCAGCAACCGCCCCGCCTCCGCACTCCGCCCGACGATCCCCGCGAGCACATGCCGCCGAGCCGCCGCCTCTTTGGGAACCCCGCCCTCGTACTGCCACCGCATCCGAAACGCGACCGCCAGCTCGCCCTCGGCATCCCGCAGAGCCCGCCCGAACGCCTCGACGTCCCCGGCCCCGACCGAGGCGTCCGGCCGGTCGGCGACGAGTGCGACCCGCCCCTCGACGAACCCGAGCTCCTCCCGGCTGACCCGAACCCAGTCATCGGCCTCGACCAGCAGGGCCCGCGCCTGCGCGTCGAGTTCCCCGACCGCCGGCTCGGCGGCCTGCACCGGCGTACCGCCCGGCGTCGTACGCCCACGCGCCCGGCGCCTCCGCCGCAGGAACCCGTACCCCGCGAGCACCAGCACCGCGACGACGGCCAGTATCGGCAGCACCAGATCGGCGGCGGACGTCTCCCCGACCTCCCCCTGCCCCTCCGCCCCGGCGACGGGCCGATCCGCCCCGCCCACGATCGCACCGCTGATCGTCAGGCAGGGCAACACCAGCCACACCACCCCGACCAGCCCACCCACCAGGGCATGCACCACCCGCACCGATATGTGCGAGCGCCCACGCCGCGGCCGGCCCCGGATCAAGGATGACGTCACATTTCGGAGCGTATGAGCAGGAATGCCCACGCGCGAGCGGGGTGCACCCAGGGTGGGGCGCAGCGCCGGGGGCACCGGGACTGCCGTAAACCGCATACGGAGGGGGCACAGTCCGGATGCGGGTGGGCCACACGGCCACGGGTGCGGCGGAAGCCGCGTGCGGGCGGGCCGCAAAACCACATGCGGCGACCCGACCGGCCTGCGACGATCCGGCAGGTGACCGTCCCCCGCAGGCCCCTCGGCCGCACCGACCTGGCCCCCCTCGCCCGCGCCGCCCTCGGCCCCACCCGCACCCTCACCGCCGTATCCCGTCTACGTGGCGGCACCAAGAAGGGCGTCTACCGGCTGGCCTTCGAGGACGGCACGACGGCCGTCGCCTACGTCTGGTCAGCGGAGGAGGACTACTGGGACGCAGGCCCCCGCGATCCCCGCGATCCCAGCGACGCCCGAGATCCCCGCAGCCCCCGCGATCCCGCCGACCCCCGCAACTCCACCGACCCCCGCGCCCCCGCCGACCCACGCGCCCCCGCCGACCCACGCGACCCCTTCTCCCACGCCACCGGCCTCGGCCTGTTCACCGCCGCGCACGACCGCCTGGCCGCCGCAGGCGTTCGCACGCCCCGTCTCCTGTATGCCGACGCCGGCCACACCCACCTGCCGGCCGATGCGGCGATCGTGGAGGATCTGGACGGCGGGAGCCTGGAGGAGTTGCTGAGTCGCGATCCGGGGGCTGGGTCCGGGGCGGCCCCGGTGATGGAGCGGTTCGCGGAGCTGCTCGCTACCCTGCACGCCGTCACCGGGCCCCGCTTCGGCAAGGTCGGTCGTGTCGACGGCGGTGGGTCCTCCCACGACAGTGCGTGTGCCCGGCGCGTCGCCGAGGGCGCCCTGCGTTCGATCGAGGCGGTTGCCGTGCGCGACCCGCGGATCGGCGCCGTACGCGAAGAGCTGGCCGACCGGCTGCGGGAGCTGGCCGCCGAGGTCCGCCCCCGCGCCCGCCACACCCTCGTCCACGGTGAACTCGGCCCGGACCACGTCCTGCTGACCTCCGACGGGCAGCCGGCGCTGATCGACATCGAAGGCCTGCTGTACGCCGACGTGGAGTACGAGCACGTCTTTCTCCGGCTCCGCTTCGGGCGTCACTACGACGCCCTCCGCGTCCCCGGCCTCGACGGCCACCGGCTGCGCCTCTACCGCCTGGCCATGCACCTGGACCTGGTCGCCGGTCCGCTCCGTCTGCTCGACGGCGACTATCCGGACCCGGAGCCGATGCGGGCCATCGCGGAGCACAATCTCCAGGAGGTGCTCAGTCTGCTGAGGACCGCCTCATGATCTTCGAGCCCAGCCACACCAGCGGGTCGTACTTGCGGTCAACGGCCCTTTCCTTCAGCGGGATCAGCGCATTGTCGGTGATCTTGATGCCCTCGGGGCAGACCTCCGTGCAGCACTTGGTGATGTTGCAGTAGCCGAGGCCGTGCTCGTCCTGGGCGGTCTTCTTGCGGTCCAGGCCGCTCTCACTCGCCGCGTCCAGCGGGTGCATGTCGAGTTCCGCGACCCGCATCAGGAAGCGCGGGCCCGCGAACGCCGGTTTGTTCTCCTCGTGGTCGCGGACCACATGGCAGGTGTCCTGGCACAGGAAGCACTCGATGCACTTGCGGAACTCCTGCGACCGGTCCACGTCCTCCTGCATCATGCGGTACTCGCCGGGGCCGAGGTCCTCCGGCGGTACGAAGGACGGGACCTGGCGGGCCTTCTCGTAGTTGAAGCCGACGTTCGTGACCAGGTCGCGGACCACCGGGAACGCCCGCAGCGGCGTTACCGTGATCGTTTCTTCCCGGGTGAACACCGACATCCGCGTCATGCACATCAGCCGTGGGCGGCCGTTGATCTCCGCCGAGCACGAACCGCACTTGCCCGCCTTGCAGTTCCAGCGGACGGCCAGGTCGGGGGCCTGGGTGGCCTGGAGGCGGTGGATGATGTCGAGCACCACCTCGCCCTCGTTCACCTCGACCTCGAAGTCCTCCAGGCCGCCGCCCTGCACATCGCCCCGCCACACCTTGAAGCGGGCCTCGTAGCTGCTGCTCACTGGTAGAGCTCCTCTTCGGCGAGGTACTTGACCAGCTCCTCCTTGTCGAAGAGAGCCAGCAGGTCCTGGCGGACGGGGTCGGTGGTCTCCCGGATCAGATTGATCTGGCCGCGTTCGGGGTCCGTCGCCGCGAGGCCGCCCGTCGGGTCGGCCAGGTGGCACAGCAGGTTGATGTTGCGCCACTTGCGGTCCATCGTCGGATGGTCCTCGCGGGTGTGGCCGCCGCGCGACTCCGTGCGCTCCAGCGCCGCCCGGGCCACGCACTCGCTGACCAGCAGCATGTTCCGCAGGTCGAGCGCGAGGTGCCAGCCGGGGTTGAACTGCCGGTGGCCCTCGACGCCGGCCCTGCGCGCCCGTACCCGCAACTCGGCCAGCTTCTCCAGCGCCTGCTCCATCTCGCCCTCGCGGCGGATGATGCCGACGAGGTCGTTCATGGTCTGCTGGAGCTCCTGGTGGAGGGTGTAAGGATTCTCCGGCGGGCGCCCGTCGTCCGCGCCCCCGACCGGGCCCTCCGCGGAGAAGGGCCGCAGCGCCTCCGCGGCCGCCGTGTCGACCTCCAGGTCGCTGACCTCGGGGCGTTCGAAGGCCCGTGCCGCCGCGTGCTCGGCGGCGTGCCAGCCCGCCCGGCGCCCGAACACCAGCAGGTCGGACAGGGAGTTCCCGCCGAGCCGGTTCGAGCCGTGCATACCGCCGGCCACCTCACCGGCCGCGTACAGGCCGGGCACCCCGCGTGCCGCCGCCGTGTCGGACTCGACCGCGATGCCGCCCATGACGTAGTGGCAGGTCGGCCCGACCTCCATCGCCTCCGCCGTGATGTCCACGTCCGCCAGCTCCTTGAACTGGTGGTACATGGAGGGCAGCCGGCGCCGGATGACCTCCGCCGGCATCCGGGTGGACACGTCCAGGAAGACCCCGCCGTGCGGGGAGCCGCGGCCCGCCTTCACCTCGGAGTTGATCGCGCGTGCCACCTCGTCACGGGGGAGCAGCTCGGGAGGCCGCCGGTTGTTGTCCGGGTCCTCGTACCAGCGGTCGCCCTCCTCCTCCGACTGCGCGTACTTCTCCTTGAAGACGTCGGGGATGTAGTCGAACATGAACCGCTTGCCCTCGGAGTTGCGCAGCACCCCTCCGTCGCCACGCACCGACTCCGTGACCAGGATCCCCTTCACCGACGGCGGCCAGACCATGCCCGTCGGATGGAACTGCACGAACTCCATGTTCAGCAGGGGCGCCCCGGCGAGCAGCGCCAGCGCGTGGCCGTCGCCCGTGTACTCCCAGGAGTTCGACGTCACCTTGAAGGACTTGCCGATCCCGCCCGTCGCGATCACGACGGAGGGGGCCTCCAGCACGAAGAAGCGGCCGGTTTCACGGTCGTAGGCGAACACGCCCGAAACCCGGCTGCCGTCTTTCAAGATCCTCGTGACCGTGCACTCCTGATAGACCTTCAGCCGGGACTCGTAGTCCCCGGTCTCCTTCTTGTCCTCCTGCTGCAACGACACGATCTTCTGCTGCAGCGTGCGGATCAGTTCCAGACCGGTGCGGTCGCCGACGTGGGCGAGGCGCGGGTACTCGTGGCCGCCGAAGTTGCGCTGCGAGATACGGCCGTCCTTCGTACGGTCGAAGAGCGCGCCCCAGGTCTCCAGCTCCCAGACCCGGTCCGGCGCCTCCCGCGCGTGCAGCTCGGCCATCCGCCACTGGTTGAGGAACTTGCCGCCGCGCATCGTGTCGCGGAAGTGGACCTGCCAGTTGTCGTGCTCGTTGGCGTTGGCCATGGCCGCGGCGATGCCGCCCTCGGCCATCACGGTGTGCGCCTTGCCGAACAGCGACTTGCAGATCACGGCCGTACGAGCGCCTCGCTCACGTGCCTCGATCGCCGCTCGGAGGCCCGCGCCCCCCGCGCCGATCACGACGACGTCCCACTCCTGCCGGTCGACCACGGACATCTGTGTTCAGTCCCCACTCAATTTAGAAGAAGCGCGGATCGTCGAAGACCCCGGACGCGACGAGATAGACGTAGAAGTCGGCGAGCGCCACGCTCACCAGCGACGCCCAGGCCAGCAGCATGTGGCGGGCGTTGAGCTTCCCGATCCACTGCCACATGCGGTAGCGCACGGGGTGTTTGGAGAAGTGCTTGAGCTTGCCGCCGACGATGTGCCGGCAGGAGTGACAGGAGAGGGTGTACGCCCAGATCAGCGTGATGTTGACGAGGAAGACGAGGGTGCCGAGGCCCATGTGGCCCCACTCGTAGTTCTCGTCGCGGAAGGCGAGCACCGTGTCGTACGTCAGGATCCCGGCGACCGGGATCGCGGCGTAGAAGAAGTACCGGTGGATGTTCTGCAGGATCAGCGGGAAGCGGGTCTCACCGGTGTACTTGCCGTGCGGCTCCGCCACCGCGCAGGCCGGGGGCGACATCCAGAAGCCGCGGTAGTAGGCCTTGCGGTAGTAGTAGCAGGTCAGGCGGAAGCCGAGCGGGAAGATCAGGATGATGATCGCGGGGGAGATGCCCCACCAGCTCCCGAAGAGGTCCCAGTTCGGCCCGCCGCGCATGGTCTGGCAGTTCTCCGCCAGACAGGGCGAGTAGAACGGGGAGACGTACGGCGCCGCGTAGTAGTCCGCGTTGGCGAAGGCCCGCCAGGTCGAGTACACGATGAACGCCAGCAGACCGGCCGCGGGGGGGGGGGGGGGGGCGGGGGGGCGGGGGGGGGGGGGGGCGGGGGGGGGGGTTGGGGGGGGGGGGGGGGGGGGGGAGGCG
>NZ_JBHYJA010000019.1:22254-47855 GCF_042740355.1 Streptomyces sp. NPDC059010 | reverse complement strand
ACCCCATCAGTGGGCTTTTAGTGGGGGTATAGTTCGGGCCCGGTTTTTTTGCCCGCGTGGGCGCGGCCCGCCCTGTTCTATTAACGTTTCCCCCCCCCCCCCGGGGGGGGGGGGGGGGCGGGGGCCAGCCACCAGCGGTCGGTCCGCAGATGCGGGGCGGTGATCGCGGCGCGCGTACCGGCTCGTACGCCGCCGCTGTTCAGATGGGGTTCCGTACCAGTGGCCAATGCATGACTCCGGTCGGGTCAGGGGGCGACGGATTCTAGGGAGCGCGGCGGTCCCGGGCGCCGAGACCCTCGTCATCCGTGTCGATCCACAACGAGTCGTCGTACGGCGTGTCGGGGATGCTGACGAGCTCCGGCTTGCGCTGCGTGGCGGGGCTCGCGGCCGCCTCCCGCAGCAGCGCGAGGCTCTCGCGCAGGTGGTTGGCGTCGGTACGGACGCGGCGCATCTCCAGTCCGCCGGTACCGAGGTGCTGCTCCAGCCGGCCCACGGACCGGGACAGGTCGTCGAGGCAGCGCTGGACAGCTGTCAGGTCGTCTTGCACGGACATGACGTGACCTCACTTCCGTGGGCCGTTCGGCCCTTGGTGGCAACGTTCATGCGCCTGCGAGTGTTGCGCGTCACACCTGTCGCTGTGAAGGCATGTGCAGCGATTGGCGGATTGCACGCCTGAGACGCGCGCCCGCATGCGCTCTGTGTACGCCGGGGGAGCCGAAGAAGCGCGAGGGCGCGCAGCCGCCGTCCCCGGTGGATGCGTTGCTCCACACGGGTGGCCTTGTGCGTCCCCGCCGCCGTGTCGTCTCCGCCCGGCCAACCCTTTCCTCTTCAGTGGGGGCCCTTAGATCTGATCAACTCCAAAATACCGCCAAATGTGATCAGAACGCACTTATCGTCACCGGCGGGAGCGGCTCCCCGGAGGTACCCGATGTCCTACGACGGCGAGATGTCCTACGACGGCGTCGGACCCAGGCCGGCCCGAGGCGCGATCATGCGCGCGGCCGCATTCCTCGCGGCGGGTGCCCTGGCGGTGCCCGCGCTCGCCGGGTGCAGCTCCCCGGACCCGGCCGGAAAGCCGCTGGCCGGGCAGGACATCGCCCCGGCCGACCGGGCCTCGGTCGCCCAGGGCGGCACCCTGCGGTGGGCCGTGGACGCCGTACCGGAGACGCTGAACACCTTCCAGTCGGACGCCGACGCGACCACCACCCGGATCGCGCAGGCCACCCTGCCCTCGATGTTCCGCATCGACGAGCGCGGGCGCCCCGAGCGCAACCCCGACTACCTGGAGTCCGCGAAGGTCGTCGAGACCGAGCCCAAGCAGGTCGTCCTGTACAAGCTCAACCAGCAGGCCGTCTGGAGCGACGGCCGGGAGATCGGCGCCGCCGACTTCGCCGCCCAGTGGCGGGCCCTGTCCGGCAAGGACAGCGCCTACTGGACCGCCCGCAACGCCGGCTACGACCGCATCGAGAAGATCGAGCGCGGCAAGGGCGACCTGGAGGTCCGGGTGACCTTCGCGCAGCCGTACGCCGACTGGCGTTCGCTGTTCTCGCCGCTGTATCCGAAGGACGTCATGGGCACGCCGGACTCGTTCAACGACGGGGCGCGGCGCAAGCTGAAGGTCAGCGCCGGGCCGTTCTCGCTGAAGAAGATCAACCGCAAGTCCGACGAGGTACGGCTCGCCCGCAACCCCCGCTGGTGGGGACAGCGGGCCAAGCTGAACGAGATCGTGCTGCGGGCCGTCCCGCGCGACGAACGGGCCGCCGAGCTCGCCGCCGGACAGCTCGACCTGGCCGAGATCGACCCCGCCGCGGCCCGCCGTATCGCCCTCGCGTCACCTCCCCGGAGCGCGACCGCCAGCGCCTCCGGTACGCCGCTCACCTCCTCCTCGCCGCTGATGGGCCCCGACCGCCGCAAGCTGTCCCCCAAGCAGCGACGGGAGGCGGCCGCGTTCCGGGGCTTCGAGGTACGCCGCTCCCTGGAGCCGACGTACACCCAGCTCGCCCTCAACGGTGCCGACGGTCCGCTCGCCGACGAGCGGGTGCGGCGCGCCGTGGCCCGCGCACTCGACCGCGAGGAGCTGGCCAAGCTCGTCCTCACCCCCCTCGGCCTGCCCGCCGAGCCGGTCGGCAGCCACCTCGCCCTCTCCGGCCAGGCCGCCTACGCCGACAACAGCGGCGCGATCGGCGGCCAGGACACGGAGGAGGCCCAGGCCCTGCTCTCGGACGCCGGGTGGGTGGAGGGCGGACCGATCAAGAAGGGGAAGAAGGGGGAGAAGGCGGCGGGCTCGAAGGGGGAGAAGGCGGAGAAGAGCAAGTCCGAGAAGAGGTCGGGATCGGACTCGGACTCGGGATCGGACTCGGCGGGCGGTGACGACGGGACGTACATCGTCGGGGAGGGCAGCGGCGAGGACCACAAGGCGGACGGCGGCGAGGGCCGCGAGGGCAAGCACCTCGCGCAGGACGGCAAGCAGTACGGCACCCAGCAGCTGCAGCAGGCCGGCGCGCCCGGCGCGTACGCCCCGCGGGGCACCGCCGCACCGGCCGGCAAGGAGGCCCGGCCGCTGGCGAAGGGCGGCAAGCCGCTGATGCTGCGCTTCGTGGTGCCGTCGGGGGAGGGCTCGCAGACGCTGCGCACGGTGGCGGACCGGATCGGGCTGATGCTGGAGCGGGTCGGCATCCGTACCGCGATCACCAAGGTCTCGGACGAGAGCTACTTCAAGGACCACATCGCGAACGGCCAGTACGACCTCGCGCTGTACTCCTGGCCCACCTCCGCCTACCCCGCCACCGACGCCCGCCCGATCTACGCCAAGCCGGTCCCGGCCGCCGACGGCTCCCTGAACGTCGAGCAGAACTACACCCGCGTCGGCACCGACCAGGTCGACCAGCTCTTCGACCAGGCGATCGCCACGCTGGACGAGGGCGAGAACCGGGGCCTGATCCGCAAGGCCGACTCCCGCATCTGGGCGGCGGCCGGCTCGATCCCCCTCTACCAGCGCCCCCAGCTGACCGCCGCGAAGAAGACCGTCGCCAACGCGGGCGCCTTCGGCTTCCGGACGCCGGTCTATGAGGACATGGGGTTCCTGGAGAAGGGGGTGGGGGCGTCGGGGGGCGCGTCGCCCAGGAACTGACGCTCCCGAACGGCTTGCGGCCCCTCTCCCGCCTCCCGCACCATGAGCGCACTGATGATCAAGGCCGCGGGTGACTCCGGCGGCTGCACGGGGGAGAGGCCGAGACGATGCGTGCTGCGATACGGGCCTGTACGACGGGGCTGGCGGTGGCGGTGCTGGCAGTGGGGCTGACGGCCTGTACCGGGGACGGGAAGGACGAGCCCAAGAGCACGGGCAAGAGCGCCAAGGCCGTGGTGAAGGCGTGCGCCGACGGCACGTTCACGTGGACCGGCGTCAAGAAGCGGGACCGGCTGACCGGGGTCTCCGAGGCGCGGCGAGTCGGCGCCGACGGCACGTTCGACGTACAGCTTGAGCGGGTGTACACGCCCAAGCCGACCGTACGGGCCGCAGGGCCGGCCGTGTCCCCGGCGGAGGTCCTCTTCTCGCTGGGCAAGAGGATCGGCGAGATCGACTCCGACGCCCCCACCCTGGCAGAGGTGGACGGCGACACGTACTCCTTCACCGATGTGCACCTCGCGGCGCCGGATCTGGACAGCGGCTTGTCCAAGGTCACCGGTCCCGGAGAGCTCGTGGAGTACGTCGGGGTGCGGGAGTGGGAGGGTGACTTCCGCTACACCTGCTCCGGCGCGGAGACCACCACGGGGCACGCCAGGAACTGGACCCTCGACATGGCCGGTGTCCTCTCCTGCGACGAGTCCGTGGACGGCGACGGCCTCGCTCTTCAGGCCGCTCACCGTTCCTGTGCGGATGGCTCCCCGGTCCTGGAGAAGGCCTGACCCCACCCGCCCGCGAGCCGTCACCCCGGTGGCCCCGTACCATGGGGTGAGGCCGTGGCATGTTCCGCCCGGCAGGGCCCGCGTAACACAGACGTACGCGAGAGCCGTCCTCACCACTCCGGGAGTACGTCACACCATGGCCACGCGCCACGACATCCGCAACGTCGCCATCGTCGCCCACGTCGACCACGGCAAGACCACCATCGTGGACGGCATGCTGAAGCAGGCCGGTGCCTTCGCCGCCCACCAGCTTGAGGGCGTCGACGACCGCATGATGGACTCGAACGACCTGGAGCGTGAGAAGGGCATCACGATCCTCGCCAAGAACACGGCGGTGAAGTACCACCCGAAGGACGGGGGGGACGTCATCACCATCAACATCATCGACACCCCCGGTCACGCCGACTTCGGCGGCGAGGTCGAGCGCGGTCTGTCGATGGTCGACGGTGTCGTGCTGCTCGTGGACGCCTCCGAGGGCCCGCTCCCGCAGACCCGCTTCGTGCTGCGCAAGGCCCTCCAGCAGCGCCTGCCCGTCATCCTGTGCATCAACAAGACGGACCGCCCGGACTCCCGCATCGACGAGGTCGTCAACGAGACCTACGACCTCTTCCTCGACCTGGACGCGGACGAGGAGCAGATCGAGTTCCCGATCGTCTACGCCTGCGGCCGCGACGGCATCGCCTCGCTGACCAAGCCGGAGAACGGCACGGTGCCGGCGGACTCCAACAGCCTGGAGCCGTTCTTCTCCACGATCCTGGAGCACATCCCGGCCCCGACCTACGACGAGGCCGCCCCGCTCCAGGCGCACGTCACCAACCTGGACGCCGACAACTTCCTCGGCCGTATCGCGCTGCTCCGCGTCGAGCAGGGCGAGCTGCGCAAGGGCCAGACGGTCACGTGGATCAAGCGTGACGGCACGATGTCCAACGTCCGCATCAGCGAGCTGATGATGACCGAGGCGCTGACCCGCAAGCCCGCCGAGGTCGCCGGCCCGGGTGACATCTGTGCCGTCGCCGGTATCGCGGACATCATGATCGGCGAGACCCTCGCCGACACCGAGAACCCGGTCCCGCTGCCGCTGATCACGGTCGACGAGCCCGCGATCTCCATGACCATCGGCACGAACACCTCGCCGCTGGTCGGCCGTGGCGGCACCGGCAAGGGCGCCGACGCCAAGTCGGCCGTGAAGGACCGCAAGGTCACCGCCCGCCAGGTCAAGGACCGCCTGGACCGCGAGCTGATCGGTAACGTCTCGCTTCGCGTCATCGACACCGAGCGCCCCGACGCCTGGGAGGTGCAGGGCCGCGGTGAGCTGGCGCTGGCCATCCTGGTCGAGCAGATGCGCCGTGAGGGCTTCGAGCTGACCATCGGCAAGCCGCAGGTCGTCACGAAGGACGTCGACGGCAAGACATACGAGCCCGTCGAGCGCATGACGATCGACGTGCCCGAGGAGCACATGGGCGCGGTCACGCAGCTCATGGGCGTCCGCAAGGGCCGTATGGACAACATGTCCAACCACGGTTCGGGCTGGGTCCGCATGGAGTTCGTGGTCCCCTCGCGCGGCCTGATCGGGTTCCGGACCGAGTTCCTGACCCAGACCCGCGGCACCGGAATCGGGCACTCCATCCACGAGGGCTTCGAGCCCTGGTTCGGCAACCTGCAGACCCGCAACAACGGTTCGCTGGTCGCCGACCGCTCGGGTGCCGTCACCGCGTTCGCGATGACGAACCTCCAGGAGCGCGGGGTGCTGTTCACGGAGCCGGGCACCGAGGTGTACGAGGGCATGATCGTCGGCGAGAACTCCCGCTCCGACGACATGGACGTGAACATCACCAAGGAGAAGAAGCTCACGAACATGCGGTCCTCGTCGGCCGACTCGTTCGAGGCGATCGTCCCGCCGCGCAAGCTGTCGCTTGAGCAGTCCCTGGAGTTCTGCCGCGACGACGAGTGCGTCGAGGTCACCCCGGAGGCGGTGCGCATCCGCAAGGTGAACCTGGACGCCCGCGAGCGCGCCCGCGCCGCGAGCCGCGCCAAGCACGGCTGACACCGGCTCAGGGCGGACACGGCCGCCTGACACGACGACACCGGGCACCCGCTCAACAGCGGGTGCCCGGTGTCGTCGTAGGGGCAGGAGCGGCCCGTTGGCGTGACGCGACACACGGGTAGGGATAACCCTCTATTTACAGGAGGAGGGCCTGGTCTTCACCGGATGCCCACTACGCTGCTGTGGACCTGCTGTGTCGCCGTCGGTGTACACGCAGGGTGACTGAAGAGCCTTGCCGCGAGCGTGTGATGGATTCGCCCTGCACGACGGCTGCGGCGGCCGCAACTGATTTTTCACTGCGTTGCGTCCGGAATGCGGACACTCACTCCCGATAGATGTGTAACAAGTCCGTTTCGCAGGGATCTTTCGTCAAACCCTTTGTCCGGATTTTGGAAGAAGTAGCCGCCAGGTGTGATCGAACCGAGACCTTACGGGTGTGGTTCGGCCATGTGGCAATGACAGATAGTTAGGCGCGTAGAGCTCGGCAGAACGAGTCGCGCTGACGGGGCGCAGACTCGCGAGCGTGGGGGCACCAGACTTTCCTCGCCACCGGTGACGGTGGCGGTTGTGTGTCTTGTGCGCCCCTTTGCGGTGAACCAATGGACTCATGAGGAGGAACCCATGCGCGGTGCCAAGAGCGCCAAGTGGGTCGCGATAGCCGCGGTTGTGGCGCTGGGCGCGACCGCCTGTGGTGGTGGCAGTGGCGACGGCGGCAGCGACAGCAAGGCTGCCATCGACCCGAACGGCAAGTTCTCGATCGAGGTCGGGGAGCCGCAGAACCCGCTGCAGCCCGCGAACACCATGGAGTCCAACGGAAGCATCGTCACGCGTGCTCTGTTCTCCACCCTTGTCGACTACGACAAGAGCGGCAAGATCGTCATGGTGAACGCCCAGTCGGTGGACACCAAGGACAACAAGACCTTCACGGTCAAGCTGAAGCAGGGCTGGAAGTTCCACGACGGCACCCCGGTGACCGCCGAGTCCTTCGTCAAGGCGTGGAACTGGGCCGCGAACCCGGCCAACAAGCAGACCAACAGCTTCTGGTTCGCCGACATCAAGGGCTACTCCGACGTGGCCCCCGAGTCGGGCAAGCCGAAGGCGAAGGAGATGTCCGGCCTCAAGGTCGTCGACGACAACACCTTCACCATCGAGCTCACCAGCTCGATCCCGTACTTCGTCTACAAGCTGGGCTACGAGGTCTTCTCGCCGCTGCCCGAGTCCTTCTACAAGGACCCGAAGGCCGCCGGTGAGAAGCCGGTCGGCAACGGCCCCTACAAGTTCGTCAGCTGGGACCACAAGAAGCAGATCGAGGTCGCCCGCTACGACGACTACCAGGGTCCGAACAAGGCCAAGAACGGCGGTGTGCTCTTCAAGAACTACACCAGCCTTGAGACGGCCTACCAGGACCTGAAGTCCGGCAACGTCGACGTCCTGCGCCAGATCGCGCCCAAGGACCTCCCGGTCTACAAGCAGGACCTCGGCGACCGCGCCGTGGACCAGGCCTACTCCGCGGTCCAGACGATCGCCCCCGCCTTCTACACCAAGCAGTGGAAAGACATCGACCCGAAGGTCCTCCAGGGCCTGTCGATGGCGATCGACCGTCCGACCATCACCAAGACGGTCCTCCAGAACACCCGTGAGCCCGCCACCGGCTGGGTCGCCAAGGGCGTTCTCGGCTACCAGCCGAGCCTGGGCACCGACATCTTCAAGTTCGACCCGGCCAAGGCCAAGCAGCTCATCAAGGAGGGCGGCGGCGTTCCCGGCAACGCCATCTCCATCCAGTACAACGCCGACGGCGGCCACAAGGACTGGGTCGAGGCGGTCTGCAACTCCATCACCAAGGCCGTCGGTGTGAAGTGCACCGGCGACTCCAAGGCCGACTTCCAGGCCGACCTCAACGCGCGTGACGCGAAGGAGGTCAAGTCCCTGTACCGCTCGGGCTGGGTGCTGGACTACCCCTTCAACGCCAACTTCCTGCGCGACCTGTTCGGCACCAAGTCGTCCGGCAACCAGAGCGGCTTCTCCAACAAGGAGATCGACACCCTGATCTCCCAGGCGGACGCCGCCAAGACGCAGGACGAGTCGATGAAGCTGTACCAGGAGCTGGAGAAGAAGCTCCCCGAGTACATGCCGAGCATTCCGCTCTGGTACTACAAGGTCAACGCGGGCTACTCGGAGAACGTCACCGGTGTCGCGTACGCCCAGGACGGTGACCCGGTTCTGACCGGCGTTCAGGTCAAGAAGAAGTAATCGCTGACAGCCCGCGATCCCGGGAGCGGCGCCGTACGGTGCGCCGCCCCGGGGGGACGGCAGCGGCTGGGGGGCCCTTTCGACACGCATCGTTCACGGGTGCGCGTGGAAAGGGCCCGTCGGCTGCCGCTGCTGGAATTGACATGGAGGCACGATGGGGCGCTACGTCGCACGACGACTGCTCCAGATGATCCCGGTGTTCATCGGGACGACATTGCTGATCTTTCTCATGGTCTACGCCCTGCCCGGCGACCCCGTGCGAGGGCTCTTCGGCGACAAGGCCGGCAGCCCGCAGGTGATCGCGGCCCTGAGACATGAGTACGGCCTGGACCAGCCGATCCTGGTGCAGTACTTCGACTACATGAAGGGCATGATTCTGCACGCCGACTTCGGCACGCAGATCGCCAGCGGCCGCCCCGTCACCGATGTACTCGGCGAGGCTTTCCCGGTGACGCTCCGTCTGGCCGGACTCGCCTTCGCCTTCGAAGCGGTACTGGGCCTCGCGCTCGGCATCGTCAGCGGGCTGCGCGCCGGGCGGATCACCGACAACGCGATCCTGGTGATCACGCTTCTTCTGATCTCGGTCCCGGTCTTCGTCCTCGGCTTCATCCTCCAGATGGTCTTCGCCGACCAGCTCGGATGGGTGGACCCCAGCGTCAGTGACGAGACCGACCTCAGCCAGTTCATCCTGCCGGCGGTCGTCCTGGGCACCGCCTCTCTGGCATACGTCACCCGGCTCACCCGGACGTCGATCGCCGAGAACCTGCGCGCCGACTACCTCCGCACGGCCATCGCCAAGGGCCTCCCGCGGCGCCGTGTGGTGGGCGTCCACCTGCTGCGCAACTCGCTGATCCCGGTGGTCACCTTCCTCGGCACCGACCTCGGTGCGCTGATGGGCGGCGCCGTCGTCACCGAGCGCATCTTCAACATCCATGGTGTGGGCGGCACGATCGCCGATTCCATCGTGCGCCGCGAGGGCACGACCCTGGTCGGCCTGGTGACCGTCCTGGTCCTCATCTACCTCCTCGCCAGCCTGCTCGTCGACCTGCTCTACGCGGTCCTGGACCCGAGGATTCGCTATGCCTGACGTGACCCAGACCGCCACCAAAAAGGTCGGCGCGGAGCCGGCAGTGGCAGCGGCCGTCGACGCAAAGCCCGAGAAGGCCCGCAGCCTGTGGGGCGACGCTTGGGCCGATCTGCGCCGAAGCTGGATCTTCATCGTCTCCAGCGTGTTGATCCTGCTCCTGCTGACGATCACCTTCTTCCCCGGCTGGTTCACCAGCGCCACCCCGGTTCTGGGCGACCTGTCGAAGCACTACATCCAGAAGCCGAAGCTGGGCGAGGTGGGCTCCGCCGACTGGCTGGGCTACGACGCCCAGGGCCGTAGCGTCTACGCGCGTGTCATCTACGGCACCCGGGCCTCGGTGTCGGTCGGCTTCGGCACCACCATCGTGGTCACCGTCGTGGGCGGCCTGATCGGCATGATCGCCGGCTACTTCGGCGGCGTCCTCGACTCGATCCTGTCCCGGCTGACGGACGTCTTCTTCGGCATCCCGTTCCTGCTCGGCACGATGGTCGCGTTGAACTCCTTCACCGATCGCACCACCTGGGTGGTCATCGGCGCACTCGGCTTCTTCGGCTGGACCCAGATCGCCCGTGTCATGCGTGGCGCGGTCATCACCACCAAGCAGGCGGACTATGTGCAGGCCGCCAAGGCCCTCGGTGCCAGCACGACACGCATCATGTTCCGGCACATCCTGCCGAACACCCTCGCCCCGGTGATCGTCGTCGCCACCATCTCGCTCGGTGTCTACATCGGTGCCGAGGCGACGCTGTCCTACCTGGGCCTCGGTCTGAACGGCGTCTCGTGGGGCAACGACATCTCCGATGGCGGCAACTCCATCCGCGTCGCCCAGTGGATCATGCTGTACCCGTCGATCATGCTCAGCATCACGGTGCTGGCGTTCATCATGCTCGGTGAGGCCGTCCGCAACGCCCTCGACCCGAAGATGCGCTGAGGGAGGCGTACGTGACCATCATCGAAGAAGTCGCTCCCGTGCCGTCGCCCCGCGACGGCGACGGTGCCCCGCTGCTCGAAGTGCGTGACCTGCACGTCGAGTTCCACACCCGTGAGGGCCTCGCCAAGGCCGTCAACGGCGTCAACTACAGCGTGAACATGGGCGAGACGCTCGCCGTGCTCGGCGAGTCCGGCTCCGGCAAGTCCGTCACCGCCCAGGCCATCATGGGCATCCTCGACATGCCGCCGGCGAAGATCCCGCAGGGCGAGATCCTCTTCCGCGGCCAGGACATGCTGAAGATGTCCGGTGAGGAGCGCCGCAAGATCCGCGGTCAGCGCATCGCCATGATCTTCCAGGACGCGCTGTCCTCGCTCAACCCGGTCCTGACCGTCGGCTACCAGCTCGGCGAGATGTTCCGTGTCCACCAGGGCATGTCCAAGAAGGACGCCAAGGCCAAGGCGATCGAGCTGATGGACCGGGTGAAGATCCCGGCCGCCGCGGCCCGGGTGAACGACTACCCGCACCAGTTCTCCGGCGGTATGCGCCAGCGCATCATGATCGCGATGGCGCTCGCCCTGGAGCCGGACCTGATCATCGCCGACGAGCCCACCACGGCCCTCGACGTGACGGTCCAGGCCCAGGTCATGGACCTGCTCGCGGAGTTGCAGCGCGAGTACAACATGGGCCTGATCCTGATCACCCACGACCTCGGCGTGGTCGCCGACGTCGCGGACAAGATCGCGGTGATGTACGCGGGGCGCATCGTGGAGCGTGCCCCCGTCCATGAGCTGTACAAGCGCCCCGCGCACCCGTACACCAAGGGTCTGCTGGACTCGATCCCGCGCCTGGACCAGAAGGGCCAGGAGCTGTACGCGATCAAGGGTCTGCCGCCCAACCTGCTGCGCATCCCGACCGGTTGCGCCTTCAACCCGCGCTGCCCCCAGGCGCAGGACGTCTGCCGTACCGACGTCCCGCTCCTGAACCCGGTCGCCGAGCCGGACGGCACCGAGCTGGCCGGCCGCGGCTCGGCCTGCCACTTCTGGAAGGAGACGATCCATGGCTGAGCTCAGCAAGAACGACGAGCCGCAGGACGCCACGCCGAACGTCTCCGAGGTCGAGGTCGTCGACGCGCACTCCGAGTCGGAGGCGGTCGCCGCGATCGAGGCGCCGGTCGAGCGGGGTGAGCCGATCCTGCAGGTGCGCAACCTGGTGAAGCACTTCCCGCTCACCCAGGGCATCCTGTTCAAGAAGCAGGTCGGTGCGGTCAAGGCCGTCGACGGTGTGTCCTTCGACCTGTACCAGGGCGAGACGCTGGGCATCGTGGGCGAGTCGGGTTGCGGCAAGTCCACCGTCGCCAAGCTCCTGATGAACCTGGAGCGGGCGACGGCCGGCGAGATCTTCTACAAGGGCCAGGACATCACCAAGCTGTCCGGGCGTGCGCTGAAGGCGGTCCGGCGGAACATCCAGATGGTGTTCCAGGACCCGTACACCTCGCTCAACCCGCGTATGACGGTGGGCGACATCATCGGGGAGCCGTTCGACATCCACCCCGAGGTGGCTCCGAAGGGGGACCGGCGCCGCAAGGTGCAGGAGCTCCTGGACGTGGTCGGCCTGAACCCGGAGTACATCAACCGGTACCCGCACCAGTTCTCCGGCGGTCAGCGCCAGCGCATCGGCATCGCCCGCGGTCTGGCTCTGAACCCCGAGATCATCATCTGCGACGAGCCGGTCTCCGCGCTGGACGTGTCGGTCCAGGCACAGGTCATCAACCTGATGGAGCGCCTGCAGAACGAGTTCAACCTGTCCTACCTCTTCATCGCCCACGACCTGTCGATCGTCCGGCACATCTCGGACCGGGTCGGTGTGATGTACCTCGGCAAGATGGCCGAGATCGGCTCCGACGAGCAGATCTACGACCACCCGACGCACCCCTACACCCAGGCGCTGCTGTCGGCGGTCCCGGTCCCCGACCCCGACGCCCGCGACAACCGCGAGCGGATCATCCTCACCGGCGACGTCCCGTCCCCGGCCAACCCACCCTCGGGCTGCCGCTTCCGCACCCGCTGCTGGAAGGCCCAGGACAAGTGCGCCAAGGAGGTCCCCCTCCTGGCGATCCCGGAACGCTTCAAGGGCCAGGACACCCCGGCGGCCCACGAGTCGGCGTGCCACTTCGCGGAGGAGAAGGACGTCGTCCACGCGGCGTGACGTCCCAGCACCTCAAACCGGTTCCCGGCACCCTCACGAGGGCGCCGGGAACCGGTGTTTTTCCATGAAGAGAGGCTCAGTTGCTGCACCACATCGAGCTGTGGGTCCCCGACCTGCCCCGAGCGACCCGCGCATGGGGCTGGCTGCTCACCCGGCTCGGCTACGACCCGTACCAGGACTGGGAGCACGGCCGCAGCTGGCGTCTGGGCCCGACGTATCTCGTCGTGGAGCAGTCACCGGCCCTGACCGGCACCGACCACGACCGCACCCGCCCGGGCCTCAACCACCTCGCCTTCCACGCCGGAACCCGCGACGAGGTGGACGCGCTGGCCGCCGAAGCCCCCGCCCACGGCTGGACGCCGCTCTTCGCGGACCGGTACCCGTACGCGGGCGGCCCGGAGCACTACGCGGCCTACCTCGCGAACTCCGACGGTTTCGAGGTGGAGTTGGTGGCCGCCGTCACGCCGTGATCCGTGCCCGAGCCCAATGGCAAGCCACCTGTGCCTCCCCACCCCCGCCAAGCACCTCCGGATCCACCCCCCGACAGGCGTCCGCCACCCCCGCCCGTTCCGCGTCCCCGCTCGCCAGCACCTGGCAGCGGGCGTGGAAGCGGCAGCCGGAGGGGATGCGGGACGGGTCCGGGGGTTCGCCGGTGAGGATCACCGGGGCGCCCGGGGCTTCCGGCAGGACCGACAGGAGTGCCTGGGTGTAGGGGTGGCGCGGGGTCGTCAGGACCTGTTCCACGGCTCCCGTCTCCACGATCCGGCCCAGGTACATCACGGCCACCCGGTCCGCGATGTTCCACGCCAGGCCCAGGTCGTGGGTCACCACCAGCGCCGACAGGCCGAGGTCGGTGCGCAGGCGGAGCAGCAGGGCGAGGATTTCGCCGCGTACGGACGCGTCCAGGGAGGCCACCGGCTCGTCGGCGATCAGGAGTTCGGGCTCCAGGACCAGCGCGCCGGCGATGACCACGCGCTGGCGCTGGCCGCCGGAGAGTTCGTGCGGGTAGCGCAGGAAGAAGCGCTCGGGGGGCCGTAGCCCCGCCCGGGACAGGGCTTCCGCGACCGCCGTGCGTTCGTCGCCCGCGTAGCCGTGGATCCGTAGACCCTCCGCCACCGCGTCGTACACCGTGTGCCGGGGGTTCAGCGATCCCGTCGGGTCCTGGAGGACCAGCTGGACGCGCCGCCGGTACGCCTTCAGGGCCCGTGAGCTGTAGCGCAGGTCCTCGCCGTCGAAGACGATCCGGCCCTCCGTCGGCGGCACCAGGCCCAGCAACGCCCGCGCCAGCGTCGTCTTGCCGCAGCCCGACTCGCCCACCAGCGCCACGATCTCCCCGGCGCCGATGTCGAGTTCGACACCGTCCACGGCCCGGGCGGGCCGGGCGCCGTGCCGGCCGGGGTAGGTGACGTGCAGGCCCTGTGCGCTCAAGAGGGTCATGATGCGTTCCTCGCGTCCTGCGTCGCCGCCGTGACATGCACGCACGCAGCCCGGCGGTCCTCGTCGGCCTCGTGGAGTTCCTGGTCGTCCGTCGCGCAGGAGTCCAGGGCGACCGGGCAGCGCGGATGGAAGGCGCATCCGGAGGGGACCGCGGACGGGTCCGGGGGGTCGCCCGGCAGGCCGCGCGGGGCAAACCTCGACGCCGGGTCGCCGATTCTCGGGAACGCCTCCGACAGAGCCTTGCCGTACGGGTGCCGGGCGTCCTCGTAGACCCTCCGCGCCGGGCCCTCCTCGATCACCCGGCCCGCGTACATCACCGCCAGCCGGTCGCAGGTGTCGGCGAGGACCGCGAGGTCGTGACTGATCGCGATCAGGCCCAGGTCCTGGTCCGTCACGAGCTGTTCGATCAGGCGGAGGATCTGGGCCTGGATCATCACGTCCAGCGCGGTGGTCGGCTCGTCGGCGATGACGAGGCGCGGGGCGCAGGCCAGCGCCATGGCGATCATGACGCGTTGACGCTGGCCGCCGGAGAGTTCGTGCGGGTACGCCGCCGCCCGCGCCGCCGGCAGGCCCACCTGCTCCAGCAGCTCGCCGGTCTTCTTCCGCGCGCCCGCCGGCGTCGCCTTCCGGTGCAGCAGGATCGGCTCGGCGATCTGGTCGCCGACCCGGTGGACGGCGTTGAGCGAGTGCATCGCGCCCTGGAAGACGATGGACGCCCCCGCCCAGCGCACCGCCCGCACCCGGCCCCACTTCATGGTGAGGACGTCCTCGCCGTCCAGCAGCACCTCCCCGCCGATCCGCGTCCCGGCCGGCAGCAGCCGTAGCAGGGCGAGGGCGAGCGTGGACTTGCCGCAGCCCGACTCGCCCGCGATGCCCAGCTTCTGCCCGGCCCCCAGCGTCAGGTCGACGCCCCGTACGGCGGCCGCGCCGCCCGGGTACGTCACCTCCAGATCCCGTACCTCCAGCAGCGTCAACGGGCCACCCCCAGCCGGGGGTTGAGGACCGACTCCACCGTGCGCCCGCACAGCGTGAACGCCAGTGCCACCACCGCGATCGCGATGCCCGGCGGCACCAGGTACCACCACATTCCGGAGCTGACCGCCCCCGCCTCCCGCGCGTCCTGGAGCAGCCCGCCCCACGACACCACGGTCGGATCGCCCAGCCCCAGGAAGGCGAGCGTCGCCTCGGCGAGGATGGAGGACGAGATCATCAGCGTCGTCTGGGCGAGGACCAGGGGCATGACATTGGGCAGCACATGCCGGGACATGATGTGCCAGTGCCCGCCGCCCAGCGCCGTCGCCCGTTCGATGTACGGCCGTGACTCCACCGCCAGCGTCTGCGCCCGCACCAGCCGGGCCGTGGTCGGCCAGGAGGTCACGCCGATCGCCAGCACGACCGTGCCCAGCGAGCGGGACATCACGGTGGCCAGCGCGATGGCGAGGACCAGGGTCGGCATCACCAGGAACCAGTCGGTGACCCGCATCAGCACGGTGGCGTACGCCCCCTTGAAGTGCCCAGCGGTGATCCCGACCAGCGTGCCGATCGCCACCGACAGCGCGGCCGCGAGCAGACCGACCAGCAGCGACACCCGCGCACCCCACACCAGCAGGCCCAGCAGATCCCGCCCGAACCGGTCGGTGCCCAGCGGGAACTCGGCGCTCGGGCTCTCCATCGGCCGCCCCGGCGCCCCCGTCACGCTGGACACGTCGGAGCCGACCGTGAGGGGGGCGGTGAGCGCCAGCAGCGCGAACAGGGTGAGTGCGATCATTCCCACCAGCCCCGCGCGATGGGTGCGGTACTGCTTCCAGAAACGTACGACGGACTGGCGCCGCCGCTGCCGGGCGAGCGCGCGCGGGCTGGTCGCCGGAGCCTTGGCCCCGGTGCTCTTCGTATCGGTCGTCATCGGCCCACCCGGGGGTCGAGCAGCGGATAGACCAGGTCGGCCAGGGTGTTCATGACGATCACCGCCGCTGCGAAGAAGAGGAACAGGCCCTGCACCAGCGGCAGATCGGGCACGCTCAGCGCCTGGTAGAACAGCCCGCCGAGGCCCGGCCAGGAGAACACCGTCTCGACGAGGATCACGCCCGCGACGGTCCGGCCCAGGTTGACGAAGACCAGCGTCACCGTCGGCAGCAGCGCGTTCGGCACGGCATGCCGGCGCCGGACCAGGTCGTCCCTGAGCCCCTTGGCGCGGGCGGTCGTCAGATAGTCGCTGCCCATCTCGTCCAGCAGCGCCGAGCGGGCCACCAGCAGGGTCTGGCCGTACTCGACCGCGACCAGGGTGACGACGGGCAGGATCAGATGGTGGGCGACATCGAGGACGTACGCGAAGCCCTCCTCACCGCCGGACTCCATGCCACCGGTCGGGAAGAGCCCGGGAATCGGGCCCATCCCCACCGAGAACACGATGATCAGCAGCAGGCCCAGCCAGAAGGAGGGGATCGAGTAGAGGGTCAGGGCCAGGCCCGTGTTCAGGCGGTCGCCCAGCCCGCCGTGGCGCCAGGCCGAGCGGGTGCCCAGCACGATGCCGAGCAGGGTGTACAGCACGAACGCGGTGCCGGTGAGCAGCAGCGTGTTGGGCAGCGCCTCGGAGATCTTGTCGACGACGGGCGCGCGGAACTGGTACGACGTCCCGAGGTCCCCGGTGAGCGCCTTGCCGCAGTAGTCGGTGAACTGCTGCCACAGCGGCAGATCGAGCCCGAACTCGCGCCGGTAGGCGGCCAGTTGCTCCGCGGAGACCGGGCGGCCGCCCGTCATGGTCTTGACCGGGTCGCCCGGAATCAGACGGAACAGGAAGAACCCGGTGACGAGGACGGCGAGCAGGGAGACGGCGGCGCCGCCCACCTTTCCGGCGCCGTAGCGCAGATAGCGCGTGGTGGTGAGCGCCCGCGGTTCCCGGACCGCGGGCGCGGCGGCCCCGACGGCCGCGGTGGACGGTGCTTCGGCGGTCATGGGCTGCTACTCGCGGTCCTCGGCGGTGGTCCTGCGGCGCAGCGCGAAGAACACCCCCGCGCCGACGAGGACGACCGCACCGGCGACGACCCCGATGACGACGCCCGCCGAGCCGGAGCCGCCGGAGGAGCCGTCGGAGTCCGCCGGGGTCGCCGACCACCAACTCCAGTAGCCGTCCTGCCCGTAGATGTTGCCGGCCTTCGCGGGCATCGTCGTGATCGACTTGATCTGGTCCGTGCGGTAGGCCTCGACCGCGTTCGGGTACGCCATGACGTTCATGTACCCGAGGTCGTACAGCCGTGACTCCATCTGCTTGACGATGTCCGCCCGTTTGGCGGCGTCGTACTCGGCGAGCTGCTTCGTGTACAGGTCGTCGTACTTCTTGTCGCAGATGAAGTTGTCGGTCGCGCCGGTGTCCTTCGGGGTGGCGGGGAGGGCGGCGCAGGTGTGGATCGACAGCACGAAGTCCGGGTCGGGGTTGACGGACCAGCCGTCGAAGGCGAGGTCGTAGTTGCCCGCGAGCCAGGGATCGCTGACGTTGTCCAGGCAGTCCAGGGTCACGCCGATGCCGAGCTTGCCCCACCACTCCTTGAGGTACTGCCCTATGGCCTTGTCGTTGGAGTCGGTGGCGTGGCACAGGATGCGGTAGTCGATCGGTTTGCCGTCCTTGCCGACGCGCTTGCCGTCGCCGTTCTTCTTGTAGCCCGCCCGGTCGAGGAGTTGGCCGGCCTTGGCGGGGTCGTAGGCGAGTTCCTGCCCGTCCGTCGGCTTCCAGAAGTACGGGGCGAAGCGGGGCGGGATGTACCCGGCGCCCTGCTGCGCGTACCCCTGGAACACCTTGTCGATGATGGTCGTGCGGTCGACGGCCATGAACAGGGCGTGCCGCACCCGCTGGTCCAGCAGGGAGGGGTCGCCGTTGCCCATCTTCTGGCCGTTTTTCGCCTTGGCCCCGGGGTTGACGGCGAGGGCGTAGAAGCGGCGGCCGGGGGCGTCGTTGACGTGGATGTTCTTCTCGCCCTTGAGGGAGGCCGCCTGAGCGGGCGTCAGCGCCGGGGCTCCGGCGACGAAGGAGACCTCACCCTTGCGCAGGGCGGCGACCGCCGCGTCCTGGTCCTTGTAGTAGCGGAAGACCAGCTCGTCGAACTTCGGTGCCCCGCGCCAGAAGTCCATGTTGGCCTTCAGCCGCACATAGCTGTCGGGCTTGTAGTCGGTGAGGACGAACGGCCCGTTTCCGACGATGGGGAACTTCTTGTCGTTGTTGAACTCCGCGAAGTCGCCGACCTTCTCCCAGATGTGCTTCGGCACGATCGGCACGTCCAGCGCCGTCATCGTGGCCTGCGGCTTCTTCAGCTCGATGACCAGCTCGGTCGGGCTCGGGGCGGTCACCTTGCGGAAGTTGGTGACGAAGCTGCCGTTGGCGGTGGCCGCGTCCTCGTCGGTCATCATCTTGTTGAACGTCCACGCCGCGTCCTCGGCGGTGGCCTGCCGCCCGTCGGACCACTTGGAGTCCTTGCGGATGGTGTACGTCCAGGTCAGCTTGTCCGGCGACGACTTCCACCGGGTCGCCAGGGCCGGGACGGTGTGGCCGTCCCCCGGGTCGTAGTTGGTGAGGTACTCGTACATCAGCCGGTGGACGCTGGTGCTCAGGAGCCGCGCGGCCAGGAAGGGGCTCAGCGAGTCGACGCTCTGGGCGACCGCGACGGTGAGCACCTTGTCGCCGTCCGCGGCCGCCGCCTGCTGCGGCACGAGTCCGGCGGACAGCGTCAGGACGGCGGCTCCGGCGGCGGCGAGGAGCCGCCGTGCTCTGCTGTGCTGCTCGTGAGTGCTCATGGTCGTGACCTCGCGTCATCGCTTGCACAGGGACGGCTTGTTGGACGGCTGGCTGGCATGGCTGATGGGGCTGTCAGCGCTGTTCTGCGCGTGTCAACGGCGCATGAAACCCCATGTGGCCTGCGGAAAACAACGAAGTGATGAGATTGAGACAGCCATTGGTCCACACCGGTGAAGGGTCCCTGGTGGAGCCCTGACGGACCTGCGCGGATTTCCGGACAGGGCGGTCGCGGCCCGGATGGGCTAACGGCACCTCGGATGGGCGCCCTGCGCATGCACAGCCCCTCACGGCTGCCGATATTTGCTGCCAAGGCGCGGCGAATCCCGGGCGGCGCGGTCAGGAGGAGGCACCATGCGCGGAGCCAGGCACGCCGGACGGGCCGCGGTCGCGGTGGCCGTCGCCCTCACGGCGACGGCCTGCGGAGGCGGCGGCGACACCGGCGGTGACACCGGCGCGGTGCTCAGCTCCTCCTGGACCGACCCGCAGAACCCGCTGGAGCCCGCCAACACCAACGAGGTGCAGGGCGGCAAGGTGCTCTCCATGATCTTCCGCGGGCTCAAGCAGTACGACCCGAAGACCGGCGAGGCCGAGGACATGCTCGCCGAGCGGATCGAGACCACCGACTCACGGAACTACACCATCACGCTCAAGGACGGCTGGACCTTCAGCGACGGCGAGAAGGTCACCGCCGGCTCCTTCGTGGACGCCTGGAACTACGGGGCGAGCCTGAAGAACAACCAGAAGAACGCCTACTTCTTCGGCTACATCGACGGCTACGACCAGGTCCACCCGGAACAGGGCGCACAGCGCGCCGAGACGATGAGCGGCCTGAAGGTCGTGGACGACCGCACCTTCACCGTCAGGCTCAGCCAGAAGTTCTCCGGCTTCCCCGACACCCTCGGCTACAACGCCTTCGTGCCGCTGCCCCGGGCGTTCTTCGACGACCACGCCGGCTGGCTCGCCAAGCCCGTCGGCAACGGGCCGTACGCCGTGGAGTCGTACACCAAGGGCTCCGAGATGCGGCTGACGAAATGGGACGCCTATCGGGGCGAGGACGCGGCCCGCAACGCAGGCGTCGCCCTCAAGGTCTACACGGACAACAACACGGCCTACACCGACCTGCTCGCCGGCAACCTCGACCTCGTGGACGACGTACCGGCCCAGCAGCTGAAGAACGTCCGCGGCGACCTCGGCGACCGCTATCTGAACACCCCGGCCGGCATCATCCAGACCCTGGCCTTCCCCTACTACGACAAGGACTGGAACAAGTCCGGCTCGGTCAAGGTCCGTCAGGGGCTGTCCCGGGCGATCAACCGGGACCAGATCACCCGGACCATCTTCCAGGGCACCCGCACCCCCGCCACCGACTGGACCTCACCCGTCCTCGGCAAGGACGGCGGCTACAAGGCGGGGCTGTGCGGTCAGTGGTGCGAGTACGACGCCGCCGCGGCCAAGAAGCTGATCAAGGAGGGCGGCGGGCTGCCCGGCGGCCAGGTGAAGATCACGTACAACGCGGACACCGGCTCCCACAAGCTGTGGGTGGACGCCGTCTGCAACTCCATCAACAACGCCCTGGACAACGACCGGGCCTGCGTCGGCAACCCGATCGGCACCTTCGCCGACTTCCGCAGCAAGTCCACGACCCAGAAGCTCTCCGGGCCGTTCCGGGCGGGCTGGCAGATGGACTACCCGCTGCCCCAGAACTTCCTCCAGCCGCTCTACTACACCGACGCCTCCTCCAACGACGGCAAGTGGTCGAGCCCGGAGTTCGACAAGCTGGTCGACGAGGCGAACGCCGAGACCGACCCCGCGAAGGCCGTGGAGATGTTCCAGAAGGCCGAGGAGGTCGTCCGGGACAACATGGCGGCCATCCCGCTCTGGTACCAGAACGGCAGCGCCGGCTGGTCGGAGCGGCTGTCGAACGTGGCCCTCAACCCGTTCAGCGTCCCGGTCTACGACCAGATCAAGGTCGGTTGAGCCGGCCGTGGGGCAGTACGTCGTCCGGCGCCTGCTGCAGATGGTCCCGGTGTTCATCGGGGCGACCCTGCTGATCTTCCTCATGGTGAACGTGATGGGCGACCCCGTCGCGGGCCTGTGCGGCGACCGGCAGTGCGACCCGGCGACGGCCGCCCAGCTGCGCAGGGAGTTCGGCCTCGACAGGCCGGTGTGGCAGCAGTACCTGACCTACATGGGGAACGTCTTCACCGGAGACTTCGGTACGGCGTTCAACGGCCAGGAAGTCACCGAGCTGATGTCGACGGCCTTCCCGGTCACCCTCCGCCTCACGATCGTGGCGATCCTCTTCGAGGTCCTCATCGGCATCACCCTGGGCGTCGTCACCGGCCTGCGCCGCGGCCGCCCGGTGGACACCGGCGTACTCCTCGCCACCCTGGTGGTGATCTCCGTCCCCACCTTCGTCACCGGACTGCTGCTCCAGCTGCTGCTCGGCGTCGAATGGGGCTGGATCCGGCCATCGGTCTCCACGGCCGCCCCCTTCGCGGAACTGCTCCTGCCGGGCCTGGTCCTGGCCTCGGTCTCCCTCGCGTACGTCACCCGGCTGACCCGCACCTCCATCGCGGAGAACCGCCGCTCCGACTACGTCCGTACAGCGATCGCGAAGGGCCTGCCCAGAAGCCGGGTGGTGACGCGGCATCTGCTGCGCAACTCCCTCATCCCGGTCGTCACGTTCATCGGCGCCGACATCGGCTTCCTCATGGGCGGGGCCATCGTCACCGAGCGGATCTTCAACATCCACGGCGTCGGCTACCAGCTCTACCAGGGCATCCTGCGCCAGAACACCCAGACGGTCGTCGGCTTCGTGACGGTCCTGGTCCTCGTCTTCCTCCTGTGCAACCTGGTCGTCGACCTTCTGTACGCCGTACTCGACCCGAGGATCCGCTATGCCTGAGCAGCCGTTCCGGTCCGAGGGGGCGATGGCCGCCGGCGGCACGGGCGCCGCGATGCACATGACGGCGGGCGAGGCGGAAACGGCCGTACGCCATGGCCCGGCCCCCTCGGACGCCCGGCCGCCCGCCGAACCGGATCCCGCGGCCGCCGCACCGGCCGACCGCCCCCGCAGCCTCTGGTCCGACGCCTGGCGGGACCTGCGCCGCAACCCGGTCTTCCTCATCTCGGCCCTGATCATCCTCTTTCTGCTGCTCATCGCGGTCTTCCCGGCGGCGATCGCCTCCGGCAGCCCCCTGAAATGCGACCTCGCCAAGGCCCAGCAGGGCTCGGCGCCCGGCCATCCCTTCGGCTACGACGGCCAGGGCTGCGACGTCTACACACGCACGGTGTACGGCGCCCGTACGTCCGTCACGGTCGGAGTCTGCGCCACGCTCGGGGTCGCGGTCCTCGGCTCGGTGCTGGGGGCGCTGGCCGGCTTCTTCGGCGGCCTGTGGGACTCGTTCCTCTCCCGCGTCACCGACGTCTTCTTCGCGATCCCGGTGGTCCTCGGCGGCCTCGTCCTGCTCTCGGTGGTGACCAGCAACTCGGTCTGGCCGGTGATCGGCTTCATCGTGCTGCTCGGCTGGCCGCAGCTCTCCCGCATCGCCCGCGGCGCGGTCATCACGGCCAGACAGAACGACTACGTCCAGGCCGCCCGCGCCCTGGGCGCCTCCAGCTCCCGCATCCTGCTCCGCCACATCGCGCCCAACGCGGTGGCCCCGGTGATCGTGGTCGCGACCATCGCGCTGGGCACGTACATCGCGCTGGAGGCGACCCTGTCCTACCTGGGCGTGGGCCTGAAACCTCCGAGCGTCTCCTGGGGCATCGACATCTCGGCGGCCTCCCCGTACATCCGCAACGCCCCCCACGCCCTGCTGTGGCCCTCGGGCGCCCTGGCGATCACGGTCCTGGCCTTCATCATGCTGGGCGACGCGGTACGCGACGCCCTCGACCCGAAGCTGAGGTGACCCGGCGTCATGCTGCTCGAAGTGCGGGATCTGCAGGTGGAGTTCCGGACCCGGGACGGGGTCGCCAAGGCCGTCAACGGCGTCAGCTACGGCGTGGAGGCCGGGGAGACGCTGGCCGTGCTGGGGGAGTCCGGGTCCGGGAAGTCGGTCACCGCACAGGCGGTGATGGGGATTCTGGACATGCCGCCGGGGCGGGTCACCGGGGGTGAGGTCCTCTTTCAGGGGCGGGACCTGCTGAAGCTGAAGGAGGACGAGCGGCGCAGGGTGCGGGGTGCCGAGATGGCGATGATCTTCCAGGACGCGCTGTCGTCGCTCAATCCCGTACTGACCGTCGGTGACCAGCTCGGCGAGATGTTCGTCGTGCACCGGGGGATGTCGCGCAAGGACGCCCGTGCGAAGGCCGTCGAGCTGATGGACCGCGTGCGCATCCCGGCCGCCGGGGAACGCGTCGGGCAGTACCCTCACCAGTTCTCCGGCGGTATGCGCCAGCGCATCATGATCGCGATGGCCCTCGCCCTCGAACCGGCTCTCATCATCGCCGACGAGCCCACCACCGCCCTCGACGTCACCGTCCAGGCCCAGGTCATGGACCTGCTCGCCGAGCTGCGGCGCGAGTACGACATGGGGCTCGTCCTGATCACCCACGACCTCGGTGTCGTGGCGGACGTCGCCGACCGGATCGCCGTGATGTACGCGGGCCGGATCGTCGAGTCGGCCCCGGTCCACGACATCTACAAGGCGCCGGCGCACCCGTACACGCGCGGACTGCTTGATTCGATCCCCCGTCTTGATCAGAAGGGGCAGGAGCTGTACGCGATCAAGGGGTTGCCGCCCAACTTGATGAAGATCCCGCCGGGTTGCGCGTTCAACCCCCGCTGCCCGATGGCTCAGGACGTGTGCCGGACGGACGTACCCCCGCTGTACGAGGTCGCCGAGGACAGGGTGAGCGCCTGCCACTTCTGGAGGGAGTGCCTCAATGGTTGAGCCGATCCTGGAAGTGACCGGACTGGTCAAGCACTATCCGTTGACCCAGGGCATCCTGTTCAGGAGGCAGATCGGTGCCGTCAAGGCCGTTGATGGTGTGGACTTCACGCTCAACAGTGGAGAAACCCTCGGCATCGTCGGGGAGTCCGGCTGCGGCAAATCAACAGTTGCCAAGATGCTGGTCAACCTTGAGCAGCCGACCTCCGGCACGATCAAGTACAGGGGCCAGGACATCACCGAGCTGTCCGGGCGTGCGCTGAAGGCGGTCCGGCGGAACATCCAGATGGTGTTCCAGGACCCGTACACCTCGCTCAACCCGCGTATGACGGTGGGCGACATCATCGGGGAGCCGTTCGACATTCACCCCGAGGTGGCTCCGAAGGGGGACCGGCGCCGCAAGGTGCAGGAGCTCCTGGACGTCGTCGGCCTGAACCCGGAGTACATCAACCGGTACCCGCACCAGTTCTCCGGCGGTCAGCGCCAGCGCATCGGCATCGCCCGCGGCCTGGCCCTGCGCCCGGAGGTCATCGTGGCCGACGAGCCGGTCTCCGCGCTGGACGTGTCGGTCCAAGCACAGGTCATCAACCTGATGGAGCGCCTGCAGAACGAGTTCGACCTCTCCTACGTCTTCATCGCCCACGACCTGTCGATCGTCCGGCACATCTCCGACCGGGTGGGGGTGATGTACCTCGGACGGATCGTGGAGATCGGCGGGGACACCGAGATCTACGACCGCCCCACGCATCCCTACACCCAGGCCCTGCTCTCCGCGGTACCCGTGCCGGACCCGGAGGCCCGCGAGCACCGCAGGCGCCTCATCCTCAGCGGCGACGTGCCGTCCCCGACGAGCATCCCCTCCGGCTGCCGCTTCCGCACCCGCTGCTGGAAGGCCCAGGAGCGCTGCGAACGGGAGGATCCGGCGCACCTCCCGGTCGGCCCGGCGGCGGGACACCTCTCGGCCTGCCACTTCGCGGAGGTGGCCGCATAGCCGCACAAACAGGCATCAACTGCGTTAACACACAGGCAACTCGGCCGACCCGACCCCGATATACGGACGCGTCAGTCTGAGCAGCGTACGGCCGTGCGGGTGCCGTGAACGAGCCGGGGTGCGCCATGTCACCCCGGCTCGTTGCTATGTGGGCGTCCTGTGAAGCCGGTGCGCCCACTACGTGTGAAGGCAAACACGCTTTCGGTTCGTTGTGAGAGCTGTTAGGTTCTCCTGTGACTGGCGGGGGGCCTGATAGTTGACCACGTCACCCCCCGTGTGTGTATCTACATGGGGGATTTTTCGCATGCGCGCAAAGAACGCGTTCCGTTCTGCCCTGGCCGTTTCCGCTCTGGCGCTGATCGGCACCTCCGTGCCGGGCCAGGCCGTCGCCGCCGCCGACACGACGTCGCACGCCGCGCCCGCCGCGGCCGTCGTCCAGGCCGACGACCTCACCTTCGCCTCGCAGGCGTCCAAGAGCGCCCGCTCCATCGTGTCCGCCAACCCGAAGGCCGCCGCCCGAGCCGCGACGGTGTGCGGCGCGGGCTACACGCAGATCCTCACGGCGAAGCGGCTGCCGAACGACAGCACCCGCTACGCGACCGTCTACGTGTACACCGACGGCTCCACCACCGGTCCGCGCATCTACGACAGGCCGACCTGCGGCGTCCTGCACAACGAGACCGGCTCCGCCCAGTACATGGGCATCCGGCTGAAGGACAACTACACCGACACCCCGCACGACGAGGACTTCGGCACGTTCAGCACCTACGCCGGCCCCGTCCGCCAGAAGAAGGGCTACTGCGGCGAGGTGTACTCGTACATGAAGAAGGGCGGCCGGGTCGTCATCGACAACGTCTCCTCGGTCGGCACCTGCAACTGACCTCCTCCGCACGAGGATTCACCCCTCTGGCCTGACCCCACGTCACATCACCACGCCGTCGCCGCATGTCCTGGCGACGGCGCGGTGGGGGGGGGGGGGCCCCCCCGGGGCGGGGGGGGGGCGCCACCGGGTTGTTTGGTGAGTTTTTTTTGGTGAGAAGAGGGGGGGGGGGGGTTGGAAAAAATAAGCCCC
>NZ_JBHYJA010000019.1:21935-22244 GCF_042740355.1 Streptomyces sp. NPDC059010 | reverse complement strand
TCTAACCCCCCCGGGGCCCCACCCCCCCCAAAAAACACCCGCCGCCGCGCTCTGGCCGGGCCCCGCCGGGGGTCGGCCGTGCCCGCACACAGGTTCCAGGCACGGCCGACTCACTGTGAAAGTAGGAAAGTTGAGACGCGACATACTGCGGTGTGCGCGCATTCCCGTGACGACGGCACTCGTGCTGTCGTTGTCGGCGGGCATCGCCACCACCCAGGCATTCGCCGAGGCCGCGCCACCCGGCGCGGCCTCCCGCTGGGCGGCCCCCGCCCCGGTCTCATATACACCACGGACGCGGGCCCCGACCAA
>NZ_JBHYJA010000019.1:0-21925 GCF_042740355.1 Streptomyces sp. NPDC059010 | reverse complement strand
ACCCCCACCCCCCCCCCCCGTGCGGGCCCGGGCCCGCCCCCGCCGGCGGCGCCAGGCGGGGTGGTGGCCACGGCCCGGGGGGGCCGCCCACCAGCAACCGGGCGCGATCCCCGCCAAGCAGCGGGAGGGCGTCCTCGGCAAGGACTACCGCTCCAGCAAGGACCGGGCGTTCACCACCATCGGTGACGGCACCGGATTCCATCTGCTGGTCGCGGACGAGAAGAACGGCTACGCCTGGAAGACCGCCGCCTCCCTCTCCGAGCCCGGCTTCGACACCGACACCTGGATCGGCAACGCCTGTCTCACCGAGTCCGGGAAGTACGCGGCGGTGGCCTACGCGCCGCGCGCCTTCACCAACAAGCCCGAGCTGATGACACGCGGCGCGTTCACCGCGCTCGTCGACCTCTCCAACGGCGAGGTGCGCAAGCTGCCCTTCACCGCGACGCTGGGCTACTTCTCGCCCGGCTGCGGCACCGGTGAGCAGGCGGTCTTCACCGCGCTGACGGACGACACGGCCACGAAGGACCGGACCCGGCTCATCACCGTCGACGCCCGCACCGGCGAGGTGCGCGCCCGGCAGACCGTGAACGGGCAGATCACCTCCGCGATCCCCACCAAGCGGGGCATCGTGGCGGCGGCCGGCAGCCACATCGTGCGCGTCGCCGGCTCCAAGGTGAGCGTGGTGGCGCAGACGAAGACCACCCCGTTCCAGCTCAAGGCCGACGCCGACGGCGGTGTCACCTTCATCGACCGCGAACCCGCGAACGGCAGGCTGCGTGCCACCGCCGGCGAGCGGGCCACCGTCAACCGCGTCACCGCCGCGCAGCTCGGCACCCCGAAGGCGAAGACCCGCCCCGCGGCCCTCGCGTCGGGCCGGCTGGCCGCGTTCGACCTCACCGCCACCCCGGCGGGCGAGGTGTACGTCACCGGCAAGGCGACGACCACCTCCCGGGCCGGGAGCCTCCTGCACAACCCCGGCGGACTCGCCAAGGACGCGCGCATCTCCAGCCGCGGACAGGCCGCCGTCACCGCGCGCTGGGCGGACGGCAAGACCTCCCGCATCACCCAGGCCGAGGCCGACTCCCCGCGTCTGCTGCGCACCGACATCAAAGCGCTGGACACCGGCCGGACCACGGTCGTCGACACCAGCGCCGGCGCCGCGACGCTCGGCACCCCGGCGCGGCTGAGCAAGGGCAACGACCTCACGCCCGCCATCACGTTCGGCGCCAAGCGGGGTGCGTCGCGGGCCGCCACCGTGGACGTGGACCGGGCCTGCTCCGTGCCGCGCAACGACCCGAAGAAGCAGGCCTTCCAGCCGACGCCGCGGCAGATCGAGTGGGCCGTCGACCAGGCCGTCGTGGGCAAGCTCAACAAGGGCGCCTCGCGCCTCGCGAACTGGAAGAACACCGGCATGGCCGCGTACGCGCCGCAGTCGCTGTTCCCCCTCAGGACGCTGAGCGGCGGCTCCGGTGAGGACTGGCACATCCCGGCGACGGTGATGCTCGGCATCACGGCGCAGGAGTCCAACATGTGGCAGGCCGCCCGGACCACGGTCCCCGGCGTCACCGGCAACCCGCTGATCGGCAACTTCTACGGCGTGCCCTACGCCGCGGACGGCGACCAGTCCGACCCGTTCTTCATCGAGTGGGGCGAGGCCGACTGCGGTTACGGCGTCACCCAGGTGACCGACGGCATGCGGATGAAGGGCAAGGAGAAGCCCGGCGAGACCGCTCTGTCGCCCACGCAGCAGGAAGCGGTGGCACTGGACTACGCGGCGAACATCGCCGCCGGTGTCAACATCCTGATCGAGAAGTGGAACCAGACCCGCGCCGACGGGATCGTCATCAACGACGGCAAGCCGAAGTACATCGAGAACTGGTTCGCCGCGCTCTGGACGTACAACACCGGCTACCACCCCAAGTCGAAGCCGGAGAACGGCAAGTGGGGCCTCGGCTGGACGAACAACCCCGCCAACCCGCTGTGGAAGGCGAACCGCACCCCGTTCCTGGAGACCGCAGACGGCGGGGACGCCTACTGGCACGCGGCGAACCCGCAGGACTGGCCGTACGAGGAGAAGGTGATCGGCTGGGCCGCCCGTCCGATCTCCGCGATGTTCAAGCCCGGTGACTTCCAGGCCGGATACAAGCAGGCCTGGTGGAACACCACCATGGACCGCACGCTGGCCAAGCCGCCGGTCGGCCTGTTCTGCGACGAGAGCAACGACTGCGACCGGAGCAAGATCACCGACACCGACAGCAACACCACCGGCAAGGGCGCCTGCAAGCTGCCCGGTGACCCGGACGAGCACAACCCGCTGTACCTGAAGTGCTGGTGGAACAAGGCGGCCAAGTGGAAGGACTGCAACACCCGCGCCCAGTGCGGCAATCCGATCCACCGGTTCGACGACACCTACCCCGAGCAGCCCGACGCGGACTCCTACCCGCCGCGCTGCAACACCGGTCTGCCGGCCGGCTCGATGATCGTCGACGACCTGCCCAACGGAACCATCCCGGCGGGCTCCTCCAACCGGTGTGCGGGCGTGTCCTCCCAGGGCAAGTTCGAGCTGACCTTCGGGCAGCCCAACGGCCGGGTGGACCTGCACCAGATCGGCGCGGGCAACGGCAACCACTTCTGGTTCACCCACACCCGCTCCAAGACCGGGGACGCCAACGGCATCCGGATGTACACCAAGGGCACCTGGACCCTGAACAGCACCAAGCGGGGCTGGATGCGGGTGTTCACGCACATGCCGGACCACGGTGCCCACACCCGGCAGGCCGCCTACCGCGTCGGCGGCACCGACTCCAAGAGCCCCGTCCGGGTGCACCCGCAGCGGGTCGGTGAGAACAAGTGGGTCGACCTCGGCGTCTTCAACTTCACCGGGACCCCGACCGTGTCGCTGGACACGGACACCGCCGACGGCCGCGGCGAGGAGGACATCGCCTGGGACTCCGTGGCCTTCCAGCCGCTGCCGGGCAAGCCGAAGAACTTCGTGGTCGCCATGGGTGACTCCTACTCCTCCGGCGAGGGTGCCACCGAGCCGGGCGGCAAGGACTACTACCGGGAGACCGACTTCCGGGACAAGGTCAACGAGAAGGCCCACGACGAGGGCAAGGTCGAGGTCAACACGACCTCGAAGTGCCACCGGTCCAAGATCGCCTGGTCCCGCCAGGCGACCCTGCCCGGCAACTCCAAGTCCGTCGGGGCGATGTCCGACGCCCGCGACAACAACATGGACTACCACTTCGTCGCCTGCTCCGGCGCCCGCACGTACAACGTGATGACCGGCGGCCAGGGCGAGGTCCCGCAGATCGACGCGGGCTACCTCGACCAGAACACCAGCCTGGTGACGATCAGCATCGGCGGCAACGACGCCCGTTTCGCCGACGTGATCAAGAAGTGCGTGGACATTCCGGTGCCCTCGCTCGTCAACTGCCAGGCGGCGTCGATTCCCAACATTGACCCGGACAACGGCAAGGAGACCAGCGGGGAGACCGCCCGTCTGGACGAGTGGGCGCCCAAGTGGCTGCACGACGCGGTCCGGCCGCGGATCGCGAACATGCTGCGGGCCATCCACACCAAGGCGCAGAACGCCAAGATCGTCCTCATGGGCTATCCGCGTCTGCTGGAGAAGGACGGCTCCTGCCTGCCGGCCCTGGACGGGGTCGAGGGCCAGTTCATCACCAAGGTCGCGAACGACCTCGCCGACGAGATGAAGGGCGCGGCGACCGACGCGGGCTCCTACACGGCCTTCTCCGACCCGCGCGACGAGTTCGCGGGCAAGGCGATCTGCGGTGATCCCGAGACGGTGCACGGCATCGTCATGACCGGCCGCTCCGAGGCGGACGCGGACGGGCCGGCGCCGTCGATGCAGTCGTTCCACCCCAAGCCCGCGGGTGCCCGACTGTACGCCGACGCCCTGGAACACACGCTCCAGGGCAACTGACGCACCACCCCCAGGGGGGCCGGGCCCAGCGGCCCGGCCCCCCCTGCAGGGCAACTGACCCGGCCGTGCCGTCAGTTCAGTCCCAGTGACCGCTTCAGGAAGTCCACCTGGAGCAGCAGCAGATTCTCCGCGACCTGCTCCTGCGGGGTCATATGGGTCACCCCGGACAGCGGCAGCACCTCGTGCGGCCGGCCGGCGGCGAGCAGGGCGGAGGACAGGCGCAGGGCGTGGGCGACCACCACGTTGTCGTCGGCCAGGCCGTGCACGATCATCAGCGGCCGGTGCGGCTCGGCGGGGGAGGAGAGCCCGTCGTCGGTGACGAGGGAACTCTTCGCGTACGACTCCGGCTGCTCGGCGGGGTCGCCCAGGTACCGCTCCGTGTAGTGCGTGTCGTACAGCCGCCAGTCGGCCACCGGTGCGCCCGCGATGCCCGCGCGGAAGACGTCCGGGCGGCGCAGCACCGCGAGCCCGGCCAGCCACCCCCCGTACGACCAGCCGCGGATGGCCACCCGGGAGAGATCCAGGGGGTGGGACTTCGCGAGGTCCTGGAGCGCGTCGATCTGGTCGTCGAGTGAGACGGTGAAGTCCCCGTGGACCGCCTTCTCCCAGGCGGGGGAGCGTCCCGGCGTACCGCGCCCGTCCGCGACGACCACCGCGAAGCCCTGGTCGGCGAACCACTGCGGGGTGAGGTGGGCGTTGTGCGCGGCGACCACCCGGGCGCCGTGCGGTCCCCCGTAGGGATCCAGCAAAACCGGGAGCGGGGTGTCACCGGCGTAGTCCCGAGGCATAACCACGGCGCACGGGATGCGGCGTGCGCCCCCCTCGGTGAGGGTCACGCGCGGGGTCAGACCGGGATCTTCGGCATGGGAACGGACGGACGCCATCAGCTTTCCGTCGCGCAGGACCTGGACCTCGGCCCCGGGCCGGTCGAGCGCGTAGGACACGAGCACCGTCACACCCCCGGCGCGGACCGCCGAGTGCACACCGGGCCGCTGCGACACACGCTCCACGCCGAGCTCGTTCACCCGGTACACATGCACTTCGCCGATCTCGGGCTCGGCCGCGGCCGCACCCGCCGACGCCGAGACCAGTACGTCGTCGTCGGAGACGTCCAGCACCGTGCGCACATGCAACTGCGGTCCGGTCAGCGGGCGTTCGCCCACCGCCAGCACCCGCGCCCCGCCCTCGTCCGCGATGCGCACCAGCTGCCCGGAGGGGCTCCAGCAGGGGACGCCGACGAACAGTTCCAGCCATTGTGGATCTTCGTCGGCGTGCACCATCCGCGTCGCCCCCGTCGCCGGGTCCACGGCCAGGAACAACTGGCTGCGCTGATCCCGCGCCTGGACGAGCAGCAGCGGCGCACCCGCCGCTGACCAGTGCACTCGCGCCAGATAGGGGTACCTGGCGCGGTCCCACGCGACCTCCGTACGGACCCCGTCCAGGCCGATCACGAACAGCCGCACCTCCGCGTTCCCGGTCCCCGCCGCCGGATACGCCACGCGCTGCGGTTCGGCCTCCGGACGCGCCGGATCGGAGATCCACCACCGGCGCACCGGCGTGTCGTCCGCGCGCGCCACGAGCAACCGGTCCGACTCAGGGCCCCACCAAAAGCCCCGATAGCGCCCCATCTCCTCGGCCGCGACGAACTCGGCCAATCCATAGGTGACCCCGTCCGACTCCGGCTCGGCGAGCGCACGGTCGCCCTCGCCCTCGGCGCCCACCACCCGCAGGGCGCCCTGCGCGACGTACGCGATGTGCCGCCCGTCGGGGGACGGACGCGGGTCGATCACTGGTCCCGGGACCGGGAGTTCACGTGCCGTCCCGGCCCGGAGCTCCGCCGTGAAGAGCCGCCCTGACAAGGCAAAAGACGCCAACTCGACGGCGCTGTCGGTGGCGTGGGCGACGATGCCGGCCCCGGCCTCACGGATGCGCTCGCGCCGGGCCCGCTCCTCGGGCGAGAGGTCCTCCGAGGTGCCGCCCAGCAGGGCGCGCGGGTCGGCCGCCACGCGCTCCTTGCCGTCCGCCGTGTCGAGCACCCAGAGCGAATTCGCCGGGTCCGTACCCGAGGACGAGCGCAGGAACACGACACGGCTGCCGTCGGGCGCCACCGTGAACGCGCGCGGCGCTCCGAGCGTGAACCGCTGAGTGCGGGCGTGCCGGCGTGGGAAGGAGACAGGCTCGGTCGTCATGCCCCGACCATATTGGCCAGTGCGCCCCCTTGTGCGGCTGTGCGCCGATCGATGCGCACGTACGGATAGTTATGATCACAACCGCATAGTGGGTATGAACCTGCTGGCTGATGCATGGATTTATCTGCCCCCATAGTCCGTTCCCCCCGCGCTTGGGATTCTTGGAGGTGAGCCGCCGTGGCACTCTCGATTTCGGCGGTTGTGCTACTGGCGATCATCGTCTTCCTGCTGATCAAGAAGTCAGGGCTGAAGGCGGCCCATGCGGTCGTCTGCATGCTGCTCGGGTTCTACCTGGCGTCCTCGACCGTCGCCCCCACCATCAGTGAGCTGACGACGAACATCGCGGGCATGATCGGCAGCATCAAGTTCTGAGCCGCGCCGCGCGGCGCTGTCAGCGGCGCCTCGTAGGGTGGTCCCATGACGGAACTGCCCGCCCGGCGTCTGCTGCTCGTACACGCGCATCCGGACGACGAGTCGATCAACAACGGCGCGACCATGGCCAAGTACGCGGCCGAGGGTGCCCGGGTGACCCTGGTCACCTGCACCCTCGGTGAGCACGGCGAGGTCATTCCCCCCGAGCTCCAGCACCTGACCGGCACCGACCTCGGCGAACACCGCCTGGCCGAGCTCACCGCCGCGATGCGCGAGCTCGGCGTCGAGGACTTCCGTCTCCTCGGCGCACCGGGCCGCTACGAGGACTCGGGGATGATGGGCCTCGCCGACAACGACGACCCGGCCAGTCTCTGGCGGGCGGACGTCGACGACGCGGCCCGGGCGCTCGTCGAGGTGATCCTGGAGGTACGCCCCCAGGTCCTCGTCACCTATGACCCCGACGGCGGATACGGCCACCCCGATCACATCCAGGCCCACCGCATCGCCACGCGCGCGGCCGAGCTGGCCGACGAGGCGGGCTGGCGGATCCCCAGGATCTACTGGAACCGCGTCCCGCGCACCGTCGCCGACGAGGCATTCGCCCGGCTTCAGGCCGATCTGCCCGGACTGCCCTTCGACAAGTCCGCCTCCGTCGACGACGTACCGGGCGTGGTGGACGACGAGCGCATCACCACCGTGATCGACGGCACCGCCCACGCCGCCGCCAAGGCCGCCGCGATGCGCGCCCACGCCACACAGATCGAGGTCGCTCCCGGCGAGCGATACTTCGCGCTCTCCAACGAACTCGCGCAACCCCTCTTCACCACCGAGTACTACGAGTTGGTGAGCGGAGAGCCGATCGCCGGGCAGCAGGAGTCCGATCTGTTCGCCGGTGTCGCCGCCGACGTCGTCGCCGGGGAGGCGTCATGAGCTCGATGCTCGCCCAGCCGCTGAAGCGGCCCTCCGGCCCGCGGGTCCTCGCCTGTATCGGGCTCTTCGTGCTCGGCGCCGTCGTCGGGGTGGCCGGGGCGCTGGTGCAGCCCGCGTGGTTCCCGGGCGGCCTGCTGCTCGCGCTCGCGGGCGAGGCCGGGCTCTGTCTCGGCGGCGCCAGGGCGACGGGCAGCCGGGCCGGGGCCGTCGCACCCGCCGGCGGCTGGATGATCGCCGTCATCCTGCTCACCGCCAGCCGCCCGGAGGGCGACTTCGTCTTCGGCACAGGGACCGCTTCCTATCTCTTCCTGCTCGGCGGCATGGCTGTGGCTGTGATCTGCGCCACCCTCGCCCCGGTGCGGCAACCGGACGGCGACGGCGTCCGACTTGGCAAGTGACGTACCACTTCTCCACGACGTACTCGTGCGAGTCCCGTGTGGGTTTCCCAGGCGGTCGTGGGATGCGGGCCAGACGTGGCCAGTATGGTGGTGCGCGCCGCCGAGCCGCCCACAGCTAATGAGGTCGAACACAGCAATGAGGTCGAATCGGGCGGTGGAGCCAACCGGGAGAACCTGCCTTGAGTCGTGAAACTGACACTCCGTCCTCCGGGCCCAACGGGCGCGGCGGAGCCGCATACCCCTCGGGCACGCCGCCGTACGGGACCCCCATGGCTTCCGACGGCAGTGCGGACGCGGGCCGTTCGGCCTCGCAGCCGGAGGAACGCAAGACCGAGACCACGCTGACGACCCGGATCCGGATCAACATCCCCGGATCGCGGCCCATTCCGCCGGTCGTCGTGCGCAAGCCCGTCGCCGAGGCCGAGTCCTCCGGCGGCAGCGCGGACACCGAGCCGCCGGCGCCGTCCGCTCCCACGTCCACCTCCATGGGCACCGTCGAGCCCCCGGCCGAGCCCGGGGCGCAGCCGGGGGAGAAGACGAGCGACTGGTTCGCGCCCCGCAAGTCCTCGGGGCCCAAGGGCGGTCAGGGCGGAGCGGCCACCAACGGGGCCGGACTGCCCGGCGGTTCGGGCCCGAGCGGCCCCGGCGGCCCGAGCGCGGGCGCCCCGCCCGCCGGTCCGGGTGCCGGTGCCGGTACGCCCGGCGGTGCGCGTCCCGGTGCGGGACGGCCCGGCGGTGTCGTCGGCTCGATGGGCGCGCCGGGCGGATCACGCCCCGGCGGCACGCAGGGTGCGGGACTCCCCGGCGGCGCGACCGGCGGCCCCGTGGCCCCCGGGCACGGCGGCGGCACCGGTTCCTTCGACGTGACCGAGGCACTGGCCGCGAGCGGCCTGGGCAACGGCAACGGCTCCCGCCCCGGCGGCGAGGCACGCCGCGACGACCTGCCGTACTTCTCGGAGAACGGCAACGGCGGCCCGAACGGCCAGGGCGGCTACGGCGCCCCGGGCTTCGACCCGTCCGCCGACTTCAACGGCCCGAACGACTTCAACGCCCCGAACGGCTTCGACGGCTCCGGTGACTTCGGTGGCCCGGGCGACTTCGGCGGCCAGGGCGGCCCGCAGGGCCCGGCGGGCCCGACGGCCGGTCCGGTCACCGGCGACGGCCCGTCGATGCCGCCGGCCGGGGGCGGCGGGCCGCGCGGTCCCGGAGGCCCGGGTGGCCCCGGTCGTCCCGGTGGGCCGAGCGGTCCGGGTGGACCGGGTGGTTCGGTCGGCTCCGGCATCTCCGCCGGTCCTGGTGGGCCGAGCGGCCCTGGTTCCGGCATCTCCGCGGGCCCGAGCAGCCGACCCGGCGGTCCGGGCAGCGGCCTGGGCGGTCCCGCAGGTCCCGGCGGTCCCGCGGGTCCCGGCGGCCCGGGTGGTCCTCCCGGACCCGCCGGCCTGGGCGGCTCCGGCATCTCCGCGGGCCCCGGCGGACCCGCGGGCCCGGCAGGCCCCGGCGGCTCCCCGCACGCCCCGGGCCGTGGCCCCGGCGGCGGCATGAGCGACGACACCGCCATCCTCACCCCGCAGAAACCGGCCCCCGAGCCCGGCACCCCGCACTACGGCGGCGTCGCCGACAACGTCTCCGGTCACACCGTCACCAGCGGCATCCCCGTCGTCCCGCCCGGCGCCCAGAACGGCCCCTTCGGCCCGGGCGCCACCGACGCACCGGTGCCGCACACACCCCCGAAGCTGCCCGAACCGGACACCTCGGACGCCCCGGCCGCCCGCGCGCCCAAGAAGAAGGGCCGCAACAAGCTGGCGCTGGTCGGCGGCGGAGTGATCGTCCTCGCCGGTGGCGTCTACGGCGCCGGCCTGCTGATGGCCCACTCCGACGTGCCCAAGGGCACCACCGTGCTCGGCGTCGACATCGGCGGCGGCACCCGGGACGAAGCGGTCAAGAAGCTCAACGACGCCTTCGACGAGCAGGTCGACAAGCCGCTGAAGCTGTCGGTGGACGGCAAGACCGTCAGCCTGGCGCCGGACAAGGCCGGGCTCCAGTTCGACATGCAGCAGACCGTCAGCAAGGCCGCGACCAGCGACTACAACCCGGTCTCCGTCATCGGCGCGCTCTTCGGCAACCAGCGCGTCGTCGACCCGGTCATGCCCACCGACGAGGAGAAGCTGCACGCCGCCCTGGAGGAGGCCTCCGGCGGCTCCGGCTCGGTGACCGAGGGCACGGTCTCCTTCAAGTCCGGCAAGGCGGTCGCCGTGTACGGCAAGGCCGGCAAGGGCATCGACGTCGCCGGGTCGACCACCGCGGTCGAGGAGGCGTACCGCACCCAGGTGGAGTCGGGGACGTCCACCCCGGTGAAGGTCGCGACGACCACCCGGCAGCCGACGGTGACGAACGCCGAGGTCGACCGGTTCATGAAGGAGTTCGCCCAGCCGGCGATGGCCAACAAGGTCACGGTGCAGACGGACGCCGCGCACAGCATCCCGTTCGGCGCCCTGTCCCTGCCGAAGATCCTCGGCGTCAAGGCCGTCGACGGCAAGCTCGTGGACACCTACGACCTCACGGCGCTCAAGGCGGCGTACGGCGCCACCTTCGACGGCGTGCAGATCAACGGCGCGAGCGGCAAGCGTGACGTCCTGCCCCAGGATGTCGCCTCCGCCCTGCGCAAGGCGCTGCGCGGCAAGTCGGCGGCGGAGCGCACCGTCACCATCGACACCAACCCGAGCTAGCGCAGGCCGCTCGGACGAGGGGGCACCCGGCACACGCCGGGTGCCCCCTCTCGTCGTAGGGGAGGACCCGGCGTATGACATCTGTCATCCGGCAGTCAGGACCGCCGACACTGCCGGGCACCGGGCCCCGGCGGCCACTCTGGAGCACATGACAACGACAGCCGTGAACACGGCGAGCGAGGCGGTCGGATTCGACCGGGTGAGCAAGAGCTACGGGAGCGTACGGGCCGTCGACGGGCTGACACTCGCGCTGAACCCGGGGGAGACCGTGGCCCTGCTGGGCCCGAACGGGGCCGGCAAGTCGACCACGCTCGACCTGCTGCTCGGCCTCAAGCAGCCCGACAGCGGCACGGTGCGGATCTTCGGCACCGGCCCGCGCGAGGCCATCGTCGCCGGGCGGGTGGGCGCCATGCTGCAGAGCGGCGGGCTGATGGACGAGGTCACCGTCGCCGAACTGGTGCGGCTCGCCTGCGATCTGCACCCGAGGCCGTACAAGGTCTCCGACGTACTGAGCCGCGCGGGCATCGCGCAGATCGCCGACCGCAAGGTCGACAAGCTCTCCGGCGGCCAGGCCCAGCGTGTCCGCTTCGCCCTCGCGACCGCCGGCGACAGCGACCTGATCGTCCTGGACGAGCCGACCACCGGCATGGACGTCACCACCCGCCAGGCCTTCTGGGCCACCATGCGCGAACAGGCCGACCAGGGGCGGACCGTGCTGTTCGCCACGCACTACCTGGAGGAGGCCGACGCCATAGCCGACCGAGTGCTCGTCCTGCACCGGGGCCGGCTGCTGGCCGACGGCACGGCGGCCGAGATCAAGGCGAAGGCGGGGGCGCGGCGCATCTCCTTCGAGCTGAAGGACACGGACATCGACGAGACCGTGCTGCGGGCACTGCCCTTCCTGACCCGTCTCGACGTGACGGGCGGCACCGTACGCATCCAGTCCTCCGACGCCGACGCCACCGTCCACGCCCTCTACGGCAGCGGCGTCTACCCCCGCAACCTCGAAGTCGCCGGGCTCGGCCTTGAGCAGGCGTTCGTGGCCATCACCGAGGCCGAGGAGGCCCGCACCCGATGAACAGCCTGATCAAGCTGGAGCTCACCCGCGCCCTGCGCAACCGCAAATTCCTGTTCTTCTCGGTGCTCTACCCGTCGCTGCTGTTCCTGCTCATAGCGGGCAGCGCCGACAGCACCACCAGGATCGACGGGACGGGCCTGACCCTCCCGACGTACATGATGGTCTCCATGGCCTCCTTCGGCGCCCTCACCGCAGTCCTGATGGGCAACAGCGAGCGCATCGCCAAGGAGCGCGAGGGCGGCTGGGTACGGCAGTTGCGGCTGACGACCCTGCCGGGGCGCGGCTACGTCCTCGCGAAGACGGCCGGGTCGGCCGTGGTCAGCCTGCCCTCGATCGTGATCGTCTTCGCCGTCGCCGCGATCGTGAAGGGCGTACGCCTGGACGCCTGGCAGTGGCTCGCCCTCACCGGCGCGATCTGGGCCGGCAGCCTGGTCTTCGCCGCGCTCGGCGTGGCCCTCGGCTACCTCGCGAGCGGGGACGCGGTCCGCCCGATCACGATGATCACCTACTTCGGGCTGTCCATCCTCGGCGGCCTGTGGATGCCGACCACGACCTTCCCGTCCTGGTTGCAGGAGATCGCCAAGTGGGTGCCCACCCACGCGTACGCTGCCGTGGGGCAGGCGATCGAACAGAGCCAGGCCCCGCATGCCAAGGACATCGCCGTCCTCGCCGTCTTCTTCGCCCTGTTCACCGGCGGCGCGGCCTGGCTGTACCGGAAGGACACGCTGAAGGCGTGAGCAAGATGTGGGAAGACCTGCGCTCGGACGGGCCATGGGCGGATCGGCAGATGCGTGTGGGACAGCCTCCTCGCAACCGCGCTGAGCTGCGCCGCAAGGTGCTGTGGATCGGCGTCTGGCTCGTGTTCCTCAGCTCGCCGGTCAAGGACCTGCTCTCCGGAAGTCACACCACCGCCGGCACCGTGGGCGGCTGGCTGGGCCTCGCGGCCTTCGTCGGGGTGTATCTGTCGCTGGTCTTCCGGAACATGGGCAAGCCGTTCACCGGACGGCTCGTCGTCGGCCTCATCCTGCTCCTCGGCGCGCTGGCCACCCTGCTGTGCCTCACCCTCGGCGGCCACTGGCTGGGCCTCTACTGCTACGTCTCCGTCGCCTGCGGGGCCACCCTCCCGCTGCGACTGGCATACGGCGCGATCCCGGCGACGACCGGCCTGATGCTGCTCGTCGGCAGCCGGGTCGACCGGGAGGAAGCGCAGAGCCTGGCACTCCTGGTGCTGCTCATCGGATTCGCCATGACCGGCGTCGGCCAACTGGTCCGTACGACGATCGAGTTGCGCCGGGCCAGGGCCACCGTCGCCCAGCTCGCCGCCAACGAGGAGCGTCTGCGTCTCGCCCGCGACCTGCATGACCTGCTCGGCCACTCCCTCTCGCTCATCACCCTGAAGAGCGAGCTCGCGGGCCGTATGCTCCCGGCCCACCCCGACAAGGCCGCCCAGCAGGTCGCCGACATCGAACAGGTCAGCCGCCAGGCCCTGGTCGACGTCCGCGAGGCCGTCACCGGCTACCGGCGCCCCCGCCTCGCCGCCGAACTGGCGGGCGTCCAGGTCGCCCTGACAGCGGCCGGAGTAACGGCCGAGCTGCCCGCCGAACCCGACCTCGACGGCGTCCCCGAGGAGAGCGAGTCCGCCCTCGCCTGGTCGTTGCGCGAGGCGGTCACCAACGTCGTACGGCACAGTGGCGCCCGGCGCTGCACGGTGGAACTCCTGCGCCGCCAGACCCTCGGCGGCCCCGTCCTCGAACTCTCCGTCGAGGACGACGGCTCCGGCGACCAGGGCCGCGGCCCCGGCAGCGGTCTGACGGGCCTGACGGAACGTCTGGCGAAGGCGGGCGGATCCATGGAGGCGGGCGGCACCAGGCACGGCTTCCGCCTGACCGCCCGCGTCCCGGCCGTGCCGACAGCCGCACCCTCGGCCGCGGCCTCGGCGGACGTAGGATTCCCGGCATGAGCACGACGATCAAGGTCCTCCTGGCCGAGGACCAGTCGATGGTCCGTGAGGCGCTGGCCGCCCTGCTCGGCCTGGAGGACGACATCGAGGTCGTCGCCCAGGCGGCCCGCGGCGACGAGGTCCTGGCGGCGGCCCGTGAGCACGACGTGGACGTGGCCCTCCTGGACATCGAGATGCCGGGCGCGACCGGCATCGAGGCGGCGGCCCTCCTGCACCGGGAACTCCCGGCCGTGAAGCTGGTCATCCTCACGACCTTCGGCCGCCCCGGCTACCTCCGCAGCGCGATGGAGGCGGGCGCCGACGCCTTCCTGGTCAAGGACGCCCCCGCGGCCCAACTGGCCGAGGCGGTCCGCAAGGTACTGGCGGGCGAGCGAGTCATCGACCCCACCCTGGCGGCAGCGGCCCTGGCAGACGGCGCCAACCCCTTGACCGACCGCGAACGAGAGGTCCTCCGAGCGGCGGAGGACGGCTCCACCAACGCCGAACTGGCAGCGGCCCTGCACCTGTCCCAGGGAACGGTCCGAAATTACCTCTCGACGGCAATCCAGAAACTGGCGGTACGAAACAGGGCGGAGGCGGCGAGAATCGCGAGGGAGAAGGGCTGGTTGTAATCGCCGGGTTGTACAGCGCCCCGAAAGGGGCGCGGGGAACTGCGCGACAAGCCACAACGCCCCCCGCAGTCGCCAGACAGCCGAACCACCCATGGCGAACCGGCGACCTCAGTTGAGCAACGCCCGAGCCGCCCGAGCCTCCCCCCGCACCCGCTCCGCCGCCCCTTCATCCACCGCACTGATCAACTCCGCGTACTCCTCCAACTCCACGGCCCCATCGACGAAGTCCCCCCGCTGAACAAGCAACTGCGCCCGCTCGAACCGCAACCGAGCCGGATGCGACGGCAGCAACAACGACAACTCCACCGCCCACAGAGCCACATCCGTCCGCTCGGGCCGGGTCGCGGCCCACGCCCGGATGTTGTTCAGAATCCGCAGCACCACATCCAGCGGATCGGCCGGCGCCAGCATCGACGGATGCAGCGGTGCCCCCGTGGCCCCGGCCACCAGCAACTCCGCATCGCCCCCGGTCAGCACCCGACCCCCGTCGTAAGGATCGGCGAGCACCTGCTCATCGGTCGGCCCGAACCCCACCACGAAATGCCCGGGGAGCGCGACACCGTACACAGGCGCCCCCGCCCGCCGGGCGACCTCCATCCACACCACCGACAGCAGAATCGGCAACCCACGCCGCCGCCGAAGCACCTCGTGCAGCAACGACGACTCCAGCCGCTGATAGTCCGCGGCGGAGCCGCGAAACCCGTACCGCTCCCCGAGCAGCTCCCGCAGCGCGACCGCCCAGGCCCGCGGCCCGCCGGGCCGGAACGGCAGTTGCCCCGCCAGCGCGTCCAGCTCGACCTGTGCCGCGTCCATGCGCGTCTCGTCCAGCGCTCCGTCCGCCTCGGCCCCGACCAGCAGACACAGCAGGGACAGATCGGGCCGCTCGGACCGTGCCTCTTCGGCGAACCGCCGCCGTAGCTCGGCGGAACGTTCGGGTGGTGGGGGGTACAGGGGGCGCATAGCTGGGTCGTGCCCTTTCACGGCGATCGGTACCGCTGCTCAAGCTGATCGATAGTGGTGGTAAGCGTGATGCGCGGCGAACCCCATCCCGGCGTACAGCCCCCGGGCCCCCGCGTTCTCCGTCTCGACCTGCAGCCACGCCGCCGACGCCCCCTCGTCGAGGGCCTGCCGGGCCAGCGCGGCCATCACCCGGGTGGCCAGCCCCTGCCGCCGTAGCGCGGGGTCGACCTCCACGGCGGCGAACCCGGCCCACCGGCCGTCCACGACACACCGCCCGATCGCGGCGGGCGCACCGCCGGCCGCACCGGGGACCGTCGCGAACCACACCGACGGCCCGCTCGCCAGCACCTTCAGGGCCACCTCGCTCACCCCCTTGCGCTGATACCGCCCAAGCCAAGCCTCGTCCGCCTCCCGGGACAGCACCACCCCGGCGCCCTCGTCCCGGTCCGCGACCGGCGCCAGCGCCCCGATCCACATCTCGGCGGACACCTCCCGCACCCACCCCAGCCGCTCCAGCTCCGCGCAGAGCAGCTCCTGCGTGCCCTCGGCCCCGGTCGCGGTCTGGACGTACGCGGGGAGCCCACGGTCGCCGTACCAGCGCCGTACGGCGTCGAGCGCGGCCGGCAGCGGCAGCCCGGGGTCGCCGAGCGGCAGCGCGCTGTTGGCCCGGCGGGTGAAGCCGGAGGCGGCCCGCAGCTCCCACTCGCCGAGCCGCTCGCTCTCCACCGGCCGCCACGCGCGCGTGGAGACCCGCGCGAGTTCCTCGTACGAGGCGGCGGGCCCCCGGCGCCGGGCCGGGGCGCCGGGCACCACCTTGCCCGCGACCAGCGACGCTTCCGGGATATGGACGGTCTCGCCGCTCTTCCGTGTGATCAGCAGCACACCCTCGTCCCATGATGCGAGAACACCCACCGTGTCGGTGAATTTCTCACCCGGAGCCGCAGGATCGTTCAGGCGGCGTACGGAGACTCGTTTACCCACGTCAGCAGCGGTGATACGGACCTCAAGGCGCCCCGTCGCAGAGATTTCCACAGGTCAGTTCACCCCTCCTGTTCGGATCATGCCCAAGAACGGAGATACTAGGGGCGGGCATCGACGACGCCGCGCTCCCGCGCGCCAGGCGGCGGAGCCTGTGGAGGCCCGCCAGCGCCCTATCGAGGAGGAACGACAGCGTGACCTACGTCATCGCGCAGCCTTGTGTCGACGTCAAGGACAAGGCGTGCATCGAGGAGTGCCCGGTCGACTGCATCTACGAGGGCTCCCGGTCCTTGTACATCCACCCGGACGAATGCGTCGACTGCGGAGCCTGTGAGCCGGTGTGCCCGGTCGAGGCGATCTTCTACGAGGACGACACTCCGGAGGAGTGGAAGGACTACTACAAGGCGAACGTCGAGTTCTTCGACGAGCTCGGCTCCCCCGGTGGCGCCAGCAAGCTGGGCCTGATCGAGCGGGACCACCCGTTCATCGCCGCGCTGCCGCCCCAGGCCGAGTAGTCCGCACCCGGCGACCCGCAGAGCGTGCCGCCTCGGTCCTGTACGGCCTGATCGCCTTGATCGCCGTACGGGACCGAGGCGTCGTCGTATCCGGCAGTACCAGAAAGTGAGCGAGATCCCGTGTCCGCAGTCTCCGACCGCCTTCCGACCTTCCCCTGGGACAAGCTGGAGCCGTACAAGAAGACGGCCGCCGCGCACCCGGACGGCATCGTCGACCTCTCCGTCGGCACACCGGTCGACCCGGTCCCCGAACTGATCCAGAAGGCGCTGATCGACGCGGCGGACTCCCCGGGCTATCCGACGGTCTGGGGCACCCCGGCGCTGCGCGACGCGATCACCGGCTGGGTCGAGCGCCGCCTGGGCGCCCGCGAGGTCACCCACCGCCACGTCCTGCCGATCGTCGGCTCCAAGGAACTGGTCGCCTGGCTCCCCACCCAGCTGGGCCTCGGCCCCGGCGACCGGGTCGCCTACCCGCGGCTGGCGTACCCCACCTACGAGGTGGGCGCGCGCCTGGCCCGCGCCGACTACGAGGCGTACGACGACCCCACGGAGCTGGACCCGGAGGGCCTGAAGCTCCTCTGGCTGAACTCGCCGTCGAACCCGACGGGCAAGGTGCTGTCGAAGGACGAGCTGACGAGGATCGTCGCCTGGGCCCGTGAGCACGGCGTCCTGCTCTTCTCCGACGAGTGCTACCTGGAACTGGGCTGGGAGGCGGACCCGGTCTCGGTGCTGCACCCGGATGTCAACGGCGGGTCCTACGAGGGCATCGTGGCCGTCCACTCGCTCTCCAAGCGGTCCAACCTCGCCGGCTACCGCGCGGCCTTCCTGGCGGGCGACCCGGCCGTCCTGGCGCCTCTCCTGGAGATCCGCAAGCACGGCGGCATGATGACGTCGGCGCCCACGCAGGCGGCCGTGGTGGCCGCGCTCGGCGACGACCTCCACGTCCAGGAGCAGCGCGCCCGCTACACGGCCCGCCGCACCCTGCTGCGCGAGGCGCTGCTCGGCCACGGCTTCCGCATCGAGCACAGCGAGGCCAGCCTCTACCTGTGGGCCACGCGCGAGGAGTCCTGCTGGGACACCGTCGCCCACCTCGCGGAGCGCGGCATCCTGGTGGCGCCGGGCGACTTCTACGGCGAGGCGGGCGAGCGGTTCGTCCGCGTGGCGCTGACGGCGACGGACGAGCGGGTGCGGGCGGCGGTCGAGCGGCTCGCCCTCTAGACGCACACGACGGCGGGGTCCAGGAAGCTTCCTGGACCCCGCCGTCGGTTCAACCCGAGCGATCAGCCGATCAGCCGATCGGCAGGGCCTGGACCGGCAGCGACCCGGTCTTCGGCGTGTTCTGGGCGGCCGCTCCGGTCGCGTCGCCGAGGACGGTGCCGACCGTGCCGGCCACGCCACCCGCGGTCTCCTGCGCCGCGGGCGTCGCCTTCTTCGCGACCTTGCTGCCGGTCTTGGCCGCGGTCGGCACCGCCTTCTTCGCGGCCTTGCCACCGGTCTTGGTCACGTTGCCACCGGCCTTCGTCGCGGTCGGCAGCGCCTTGTCGACCGCGGTGTCCACGGCGCCACCCGCGATGCCGGTGGCGTTCTGCGTCGCGCCGTCGACGACACTCGCGCTGTCCACGGCGGTCAGCCCGCCGACCTTCGAGGCGTCGGGCAGTTCGGGGGCCGCGCTGGCGGAGCCGGCCGCACCGACCCCGGCAGCCGCTCCGGCAGCGACGAGCAGCGCGGCACGGGCGATCCGGCGGGTCAGGGGGAGGGACATGATGCTCCTTCGACGGGTAAGTCGGATGAGAACGATGAAGTGTCCGACCACGCCCGGCAGTTGACCGACTGGCTGTTGATCTCCGGGCTCGGACGCAGTGACTACCGCTCGAAGCCCCCGAAGGTTGCGGCGCGCCAACGTAAAGAGTTGGCAATGCGTCGCATTATCGCCTGCGGATAAAAACGGTCAAAACGAGCCGCGCCGGAAACCCTGCCGAATCCTTACAGCCCTTTGCTCTCAAGGGTTTTGACGGATTCGTGGGCGGTCGCGCCAAATCCTGCCCACACGGTCCCCGGCCGACGCCTCGGGTAACCCGCGGAGGTGAGTCCCCGAACTAGTGAGTGGTGACGATACGGACCGCGTCCGGCCCGACGCTCTCGCCGCTCTCCGCCTCCGGCGCACCCGGCGCCGCGCTCGCCCGCCACCGGCTGTCGGTGTTCCCGGCGGTCCAGTCCCGTCCGGCGTACGACACCCGCTGGATGTGCAGATCGGACGCGTTGGCCACGGCCCAGTGGGCGAGCTGCCACCCGCGCTCGCGGGCGACGGAACCCCGCTCGCCCGCCACGGGCAGCACGACGGTGCGCCCGTCGCTCTCGATCACGGTGGGAGCGGGCGTGGGCGTGCGCTTCGCGGTGCCCACTTCGGCGGCGGCCGACTGCAGCGCGTCCTGCCCGAAGTCCCGTACGAGAGCGGCCCGTACCGAGTCCGTGCCGCCCGCCGAGCTGGTGCCGGGGAGCCCTTCGCAGGTCAGCGTCGCGGCGGAGCGTCCGGTGAGGGCGGCGGCGAGCAGTGTCGCGTCCGGCTCGTGCTTGGCGTACGCCTCCGGGAAGCCGCTGCGCTGGACGCGCTGGGCGGCGACGGTGAGCGGCAGCTCGGTGTAGCCGCGGACCTTGACCAGGTGCTCGTAGAAGATGCCGGACGCGTAGATCGGGTCCTGGATCTCCTTCTCCGTGCCCCAGCCCTGCGACGGCCGCTGCTGGAAGAGGCCCAGCGAGTCGCGGTCGCCATGGCCGATGTTGCGCAGTCCCGACTCCTGCAGTGCGGTGGCCAGTGCGATCGTCACGGCCCGCTCGGGCAGCTTGCGGCCGGTGCCCACGGCGGCGATCGTCGCCGCGTTCACCGCCTGCTCCGGCGTGAACTCGTACCGGGCGCCGTCGCCCTTGCCCGAGATGACCGCGCAGCCCGGTTTTCCCGGTCCTCCGGTGACGTACTGCACCGTGAGATACCCCGCGACGGCGAGCAGGACCAGGAAGGCCGCCCCGCGACGCAGGAGGCGGCCACGACGTTTCGGAGAGGGTGACGGCTCTGGCACGCCCTACAAGGTAGCTGAGGTTACTGAGGGGTATGGGCGCAGTTGAAAATCGGTGGGAAAAGTGAGGTGACCCTCCGGCGGGTTAGGGTCGACGCCATGGCTGACACCTCCCTTGACCTCACGCTGGACGCCGCGAAGCTCACCGCCCGGCTCGTGGACTTCCCCTCCGAGAGTGGTACGGAACAGCCCCTCGCGGACGCCATCGAGACAGCTCTGCGGGCCCTGCCGCACCTGACCGTCGAGCGGTACGGCAACAACGTCCTGGCGCGGACGAACCTGGGCCGGGCGGAGCGGGTGATCCTCGCCGGTCACATCGACACCGTGCCGATCGCGGACAACGTCCCGTCGCGGCTGGACGAGGACGGTGTCCTGTGGGGCTGCGGCACCTGCGACATGAAGTCGGGCGTCGCGGTCCAGCTCCGCATCGCGGAGACCGTCCCGGCCCCCAACCGCGACCTGACCTTCGTCTTCTACGACAACGAAGAGGTGGCCGCCGACCTCAACGGCCTCAAGCACATCGCCGAGCACCGCCCCGAGTGGCTGGAGGGCGACTTCGCGGTGCTGCTGGAGCCCTCGGACGGCGAGGTGGAGGGCGGCTGCCAGGGCACGCTCCGCGTCCTGCTCAGGACCAAGGGTGAGCGCGCCCACTCCGCGCGCGGCTGGATGGGCTCGAACGCGATCCACGCGGCGGCCCCGATCCTGGCCCGCCTGGCCTCGTACGAACCCCGCTACCCGGTGATCGACGGCCTGGAGTACCGGGAGGGCCTGAACGCGGTCGGTATCTCGGGCGGCGTGGCCGGCAATGTCATCCCGGACGAGTGCGTCGTCACCGTCAACTTCCGCTACGCACCCGACCGCACGGAGGAGGAGGCCGTCGCGCACGTCCGCGAGGTCTTCGCCGACTGCGGCGTCGAGGAGTTCGTGGTCGAGGACCACAGCGGCGGCGCGCTGCCCGGGCTCTCCCACCCGGCGGCAGCGGCGTTCATGAAGGCGGTCGGAGGCGTTGCACGCCCCAAGTACGGCTGGACGGACGTCTCCCGCTTCTCCTCCCTGGGTATCCCGGCGGTGAACTACGGTCCCGGCAATCCGCACTTGGCGCACAAGCGGGACGAAAGGGTGGAGACGGCGAAGGTGCTGGCGGGGGAGGAGCGGCTGCGGGCGTGGCTCACGCAGTAGTGCGCGGGTGACGGGCGCCGTTTGGAATGCACCTGGGGGTGCCACTTGGGAGGGGGCCGGGATGGAGTCCGGGATGGAGCTTGAGGGTGGCGCTTCATGGCGGTCATGCACATGTACCCCGTCCGTAACCCTGGTGGATCTACGCTGAGGTGGAACGACCTGCAAGACCCGCAGGCCCCGCAGTGGAGGGAGCGCACATGGCTACCGGTAACCCCGAGGGGAAGAAGCAGCCACCGTCGGAGCAGCGCCTGGGACCGGTCCTGCGCAGGCGGGGCCAGGTGACGGCGAGCACGACCGACCAGCGGTTGCTGGACGCGGGCGGCCCCTCGGACTGGGTCCACACGGACCCCTGGCGCGTCCTGCGTATCCAGTCGGAGTTCATCGAGGGCTTCGGTACACTCGCCGAACTCCCGGCGGCGATCAGCGTGTTCGGTTCGGCGCGCACACCGGCCGACTCTCCCGAGTACGACGCCGGAGTACGCCTCGGCCGAGGGCTGGTCGAGGCCGGGTTCGCGGTGATCACGGGCGGTGGGCCCGGCGCCATGGAGGCGGCGAACAAGGGCGCCTGCGAGGCGGGCGGCGTCTCGGTCGGCCTCGGTATCGAGCTGCCGTTCGAGCAGGGGCTCAACCCGTACGTCGACATCGGCCTCAACTTCCGGTACTTCTTCGTCCGCAAGATGATGTTCGTCAAGTACGCCCAGGGCTTCGTGGTCCTGCCCGGCGGCCTCGGCACCCTCGACGAACTCTTCGAGGCCCTCACCCTGGTCCAGACCCAGAAGGTCACCCGCTTCCCGATCGTCCTGTTCGGCAGCGAGTACTGGGGCGGCCTGATCGACTGGCTGAAGAACACACTGATCGCCCAGGGCAAGGCGGCGGAGACCGACCTCCTGCTGTTCCACGTCACGGACGACGTGGACGAGGCGGTGGCCCTGGTGTCGAAGGAGGCGGGCCGCTAGCGCCGGCTGAACCACTCAGCCCGTCCGGCGTTTGAGGACAATGCCCGTTCAGGGCC
>NZ_JBHYJA010000018.1:171685-202589 GCF_042740355.1 Streptomyces sp. NPDC059010 | reverse complement strand
GCGGGGGGGGCCCGCGGGGGTGGGGCCAACGCCGACGGCGGGGGGTTCCTCCCCCCCCCCGGATTTGTTAATCCCCCCATCCCGCTATCGACATATCGATAAGGCAACACAACCAACAACGATCGCGCATTCAACGACAGAGCTCTTGACGCATCCCTCACACCGGGGCAAGACTCCCGTCCATCGGTCGGCATTGTCGAACACCTACCGGCAATACGCGCTAGAGTGTGACAGTGCCAAGGGCCGGCATCGCCCTCACCCCCGAGGGCAACGCGAACCACCGGTGGGACCCGGGGTTCGGCTTCCCCTGGACGAAGGACAAAGGAGTCGCGGGTGTCCAGCTCCGACATCTTCATCGGCGAGACCATCGGTACCGCCATACTCATCCTGCTCGGCGGTGGCGTCTGCGCCGCCGTCACGCTGAAGGCCTCCAAGGCTCGCAACGCCGGCTGGCTCGCCATCACCTTCGGGTGGGGCTTCGCAGTGCTCACGGCGGTCTACACCTCGGCGCCGCTGTCCGGCGCCCATCTGAACCCGGCCGTGACGGTCGCTCTCGCGATCAAGGACAACGACTGGAGCAACGTTCCGACGTACCTCGCCGGTCAGTTCCTCGGCGCCATGATCGGTGCGGCTCTGGTCTGGGTCGCCTACTACGGCCAGTTCCACGCCCACCTCACCGACAAGGAGATCGTGGGCGGCCCGGGTGCGCAGGCCACGGCGGCCAAGGCCGTCGAGGCCCAGGAGAAGGGCGCCGGCCCGGTCCTGGGCGTCTTCTCCACCGGTCCCGAGATCCGGAACGTGGTGCAGAACCTTCTGACGGAGATCATCGGCACCGTCGTGCTGGTGCTCGCCATCCTCACGCAGGGCCTCAACAACAACGGTGACGGCCTCGGCCCGATCGGCGCACTGATCGTCGCGCTCGTCGTCGTCTCGATCGGTCTGTCCCTGGGCGGCCCGACCGGCTACGCGATCAACCCGGCCCGTGACCTCGGTCCGCGTATCGTGCACGCCCTTCTGCCCCTCCCGAACAAGGGCGGCTCCGACTGGGGCTACGCCTGGATCCCGGTGGTCGGTCCAGTGATCGGCGCGGCGATCGCCGCAGGCATCTACAACGTGGCATTCGCCTAAGAGAACCGAGCTTCACCCATTCGAGTGAGAAGCACCGAAACTCTCAGCGCACGCCGTACGTAAAGCCCCATAACCACGGAACTTCCAGGAGTAGACAGTGACCGACGCGCACACCGCCGGCCCCTTCATCGCAGCCATCGACCAGGGCACGACTTCCAGCCGCTGCATCGTCTTCGACCGCGACGGACGCATCGTCTCCGTCGACCAGAAGGAGCACGAGCAGATCTTCCCGAAGCCGGGCTGGGTCGAGCACGACGCCAACGAGATCTGGACCAACGTCCAGGAGGTCGTCGCCGGAGCCGTCCAGAAGGCCGGCATCACCCGTGACGACATCAAGGCCATCGGCATCACCAACCAGCGCGAGACCACCGTGCTGTGGGACAAGAACACCGGTGAGCCCGTCCACAACGCCATCGTCTGGCAGGACACCCGCACCGACGGGCTCTGCAAGGAGCTCGGCCGCAACGTCGGGCAGGACCGCTTCCGCCGTGAGACCGGTCTCCCCCTCGCCTCCTACTTCGCCGGTCCCAAGGCCCGCTGGCTGCTGGACAACGTCGAGGGTCTGAAGGAGCGCGCCGAGGCGGGCGACATCCTCTTCGGCACCATGGACACCTGGGTCATCTGGAACCTGACCGGCGGTGTCGACGGCGGCAAGCACGTCACCGACGTCACCAACGCGTCCCGCACCATGCTGATGAACCTGCACACCATGGAGTGGGACGACAAGATCGCCGAGTCGATCGGCGTGCCGCTGCAGATCCTGCCCGAGATCCGGTCCTCCGCCGAGGTCTACGGCGAGATCACCGGCGGCAAGCTGGGCGACCTGCTCGGCGGCATCCCGGTCGCCTCCGCGCTCGGTGACCAGCAGGCGGCCCTGTTCGGCCAGACCTGTTTCGCCGAGGGCGAGACCAAGTCGACGTACGGCACCGGCACCTTCATGGTGATGAACACCGGCGACAAGATCATCAACTCCTACGCCGGTCTGCTGACCACCGTCGGCTACAAGATCGGTGACCAGGACACGGTGTACGCCCTGGAGGGCTCGATCGCCGTCACCGGTTCGCTGGTGCAGTGGATGCGCGACCAGATGGGCCTGATCTCCACCGCCGCCGAGATCGAGACGCTCGCGCTCTCGGTCGAGGACAACGGCGGCGCCTACTTCGTGCCGGCCTTCTCCGGTCTGTTCGCCCCGCACTGGCGCTCCGACGCCCGCGGTGTGATCGCCGGTCTGACCCGGTACGTCACCAAGGCGCACCTCGCGCGTGCCGTCCTGGAGGCCACCGCCTGGCAGACCCGGGAGATCGCCGACGCCATGGTCAAGGACTCCGGCGTCGAGCTGGTGACCCTCAAGGTCGACGGCGGCATGACCGCGAACAACCTGCTGATGCAGCAGCTCTCGGACGTCCTGGACGCGCCCGTGGTGCGTCCGATGGTCGCCGAGACCACCTGCCTCGGTGCCGCCTACGCCGCCGGTCTCGCCGTCGGCTTCTGGTCCAGCACGGACGAACTGCGCGCCAACTGGCGCCGGGCCGCCGAGTGGACCCCCCGCATGGACGCGGAGACCCGCGACCGTGAGTACAAGAGCTGGCTCAAGGCCGTTGACCGGACCATGGGCTGGATCGAGGACGACGAGAGCTGACGACCGCCGCCAGCCCTCGAACTCTGATGAGGAGTAAGAACCCGAAATGACCAGTCAGTCCACCCTGCAGTCCGTGCCTGCCCTCGGTACGCGCCCGGCCTCCGGCTTCAACCCGAGCCGAGCCGAGACCCGGGAGCAGCTCGCCAAGGCGTCGTACGACCTTCTCGTGATCGGCGGCGGCATCCTGGGCATCTCCACCGCCTGGCACGCCGCGCAGTCCGGCCTCAGGGTGGCTCTGGTCGACGCCGGCGACTTCGCCGGCGCCACCTCCTCCGCCTCCTCCAAGCTGCTCCACGGCGGTCTGCGCTACCTGCAGACCGGCGCGGTGAAGCTGGTGGCGGAGAACCACTTCGAGCGCCGTGCGGTCTCCCGCCAGGTGGCTCCCCACCTGGCGAACCCGCTCACGTTCTACCTCCCCGTGTACAAGGGCGGGCCGCACGGCGCCGCGAAGCTCGGGGCGGGCGTCTTCGCCTACTCCGCGCTCTCCGCGTTCGGTGACGGCGTCGGTCACCTCCTGTCCCCCGCCAAGGCGGCGCAGGACGTGCCCGAGCTGCGCACCGACAATCTCAAGGCCGTGGCCGTGTACGGCGACGACCAGATGAACGACGCGCGCATGGCGCTGATGACGGTCCGCGCGGCCGTCGAGGCGGGCGCGGTCGTGCTCAACCACGCCGAGGTCACCGGCCTGCGCTTCACCAAGGGCCGGGTGACCGGCGCGGAGCTGAAGGACCGGCAGTCCGGTGACGAGTTCGGGGTGAGCGCCCGTCTCGTGCTGAACGCGACCGGGCCGTGGGTCGATCACCTGCGCAAGATGGAGGACCCGAACGCCGCTCCGTCGATCCGTCTGTCGAAGGGCGCGCATCTGGTCCTGAAGCGGACCTCGCCCTGGAAGGCCGCGCTCGCCACCCCGATCGACAAGTACCGCATCACGTTCGCCCTGCCGTGGGAGGACATGCTGCTGCTCGGGACCACGGACGAGGAGTTCGAGGGCGACCCGGCGGATGTCGCGGTCACCGAGAAGGACACGGCCCAGATACTCGACGAGGCCGCGTTCTCCATCCGGGACCAGCAGCTGGACCGGGATCTGATCACCTACGCCTTCGCGGGTCTGCGGGTGCTGCCGGGCGGTCCCGGTGACACGGCGAAGGCCAAGCGCGAGACCGTCGTGACCGAGGGCAAGGGCGGCATGCTGTCCGTCGCGGGCGGCAAGTGGACGACCTTCCGGCACATCGGCCGCACCATCATGAAGAAGCTGGAGGCGCTGCCCGGCGCTCCGCTGGGTGACGACTTCGAGCCGATCGCCTCGCTGCCGAAGAAGCTGCCGCTGCCCGGTATCGCCAACCCGCGCGCGGTCGCCCACCGTCTGCTGACCGACCGTCCGGCGCCGGGTCCGCGCATGGCGGCCGACACGGCGAGGCACCTGGCCACGCACTACGGCTCCCTGGCCTTCGACATCGCCCGCATCGCCAACGAGAACCCGGAGCTGGGCGAGCGCGTCCACCCGGACGCCCCGGAGATCTGGGCCCAGGTCGTCTACGCCCGGGACAACGAGTGGGCCGAGACGCCGGACGACGTGCTGCGCCGCCGTACGACGCTGACGATCCGCGGTCTGGCGACGGACGACGTCCGCGCGAAGGTGCAGGACCTGCTCGACAAGAAGTAGGTCCCGCAAAGCAAGTCTCGGACAGCGCCGAGGGAGGTTTCTGCCGGATGAGTCTCCCTCGGCGTCTGGTCCGGCCACTCCCCTGACCGGCCGGACCACACCGGGGCGGCCCCATCCGCACGGGGCCGACCACCGCGGAAGGGGCGGCTCCACGCCGACGGAGCCGCCCCTTTCGCATGCCCTGTGCCCGCCGGCCGCGAGGCTCGTCAGACGAGCGCCCGCACCAGCTCCGGTGTCGTCAACTCCTCGCGCCGGACGATCAGTTCACGTCCCAGCAGCAGCGCCCGCCGGGACGCCGGGACCGCGTCGGGCAGGGTCGTGAGGTCGGTCAGGTGGGCGAAGCCGATGATGCGGCGGACGAGTTCGGTACCGGCGTAGCCGAGGGATTCCGTCCAGACGCGGCGCAGGAAGCGGTCCAGATAAGCGTCGTCGAAGAAGGTGTCGACACGGGTCGGCCACAGGCGGCGGAACTCCGTCTCGAACGCCTCCCAGGACAGCCGGAGTTGGTTCGCGTGGTCGCTCAACACACCCAAGGCACGCGCCCGTTCCTCCGAGACCAGGACGTTGGCCCAGTACAGGCCGAGGTCGTAGCCGATCGGGCCGACGAAGGAGAACTCCGGGTCGAAGACACGGACGACGGGGGTGCCGGCGCGCTCGCCGACCATGACGCTCCCGGTGTGCAGGTCGCCGTGGAGCAGGGCCTGGCCGCTGGTCATGAAGGTGTGGCGGAGGTCGGCGACCTCGGTGCGCAGCCGGGTGTCGGCGCGGAACCGTGCCGCCAGGTCGTCCAGGCCCTCGTGCCAGTGGTTGTGCTCGTGCTCGACGTACGGCTCGGAGAGGACCACATCCTCGGTGATCCTGCACAGCTCGGGGTTGACCGAGGAGGAGATCAGGGCCTTGCGGTCGGCGGAGGTCATGCCGAAGTCGCTGGTGGCGAAGGAGAGCCTGGCGACGAGCCGGCCGATCTGGGGCGAGGTGTGCGGGCCGTACGGCGCGCCGTCGTTGAGGACCGTGCGCAGGACCTCCAGGTCGGAGAGGTCCTCCATGACGAGGGCGTGGTTCTCGGGGTCGTAGCCGTGGATCGCGGGGATGTCGTCCGGGGCGACCTTGGCGAGCTGCTCGTAGGCGCGGGCCTCGGCGTCGGAGCGGTCGGGGCTGAGCGGCCAGGACGGGCCCGCGACGCGTACCCAGGGCAGGGCCTGCTTGAGGGCGAGGCTGCGGGTTCCGGCGGCGTTCGAGGCGAGGAAGACGCGGTTGACGTTGCCGTCCGACACCTCCCGCACCCGGATGTCGGCCGGGTCCGCCCAGTGGCCCCGCTCGTGCAGGTAGCCGGGGATGTCGTCGGTCTCCAGGATGCGGTAGCCCATGCTGCGAACTCCTCGAACTTCCTTATGCGGTACGGCGCTTGGACAGGGTGAAGCTGAAGACCAGGGCGAGGATGAGGACCGCGCCCTCGACGACGTCCTGGGTGTAGTACGGCAGGCCCTTGATGGTCAGGCCGGTCGTGATGATCCCGATGAGGACGGCGCCGAGGGCCGTGCCCCACACGTTCGGCCGGCCCCGGCCGAGGACCGAGGTGCCGACCAGCGCGACCGCCACCGCCTCCAGGAGCTGGGACGTACCGGCGGACACGTCGCCCTGTCCGATGCGGGCCGCCAGGATCAGGCCGCCGGTCGCGGCGAGGACGCCGGAGAGGACGTACGCCAGCGCCCGGTAGGCGCCCACGCGGATGCCGGCCAGCCGGGCGGCCTCGGGGTTGGCGCCGATGGCGTACAGGACCCGGCCCCAGCGGGTGCGGGCGAGGAAGACCCAGGCGGCGATGGTCAGTCCGCCGAAGACCAGGACCGAGATCGGGACACCGAGGACCGTGCCGCGGTCGATCCTCAGGAAGCCGTCGGTGAACCTGCCGGGGGCCGTGGTCCCGTCGTCCAGCGTCATGCCGGGGGTGATGGACTGACCGTCGACCAGGATGAGTTTGGTGCCCTGGATGACGAACATGGTGCCGAGGGTGGCCAGCATGTCGGGGATCTTCAGGACGACGATGAGGAGGGCGTTGAGCAGCCCGGCGAGCGCGCCCGCCGCCAGCACGGCGATGATCGCCACGGTGCCGATCTGGTTGAGGACGACCATCGTGTGCGCGGCGACCGAGACACCGAGTCCGGCCACCGCTCCGACGGACATGTCCATTCCGCCGACGGCCATGGTGACGGTGACGCCCAGGCCGAGGATGGCGGCGACGGAGACATAGCGGAGTGTGTCGAGGAGGGTCGCCGACTCGCGGAAGGAGCCCTCGCTCAGCGCGAAGTACAGGAAGAGCGCGACCGTGACGAAGATGAACCCGTACTTGATGACGGCGTTCTGGACGCGCAGGGCGGTGGAGTCGGCGGGCGGGAGCGCCGCCTTGACGGGCACCTCGGTGCTCTGTGTGGTGGTCATTCGGTGCTCTGTGTGGTGTTCATGGGGTGCTTCCCTGGACTTCCCTGGACTTCGTGGGGGCGGGGCGGCGTCACACGGACGCCGAGATGGTCTGGATGACGCGGTCGCGTCGGGCGTCCTCGCCGTGTGCGTCGAGGTGGATCTCTCCGGCGGCCAGTACCACGACGCGGTCGGCGACCTCCAGTACCTCGTCGACGTCGGCGGACAGGACGAGGACGGCGGCCCCCTCGGCGGCCAGCGCCCGGGCGCGGCGGCCGATGTCGCGGCGGGCGCCGATGTCCACGCCCCGGAAGGGCTCGTCCAGGATGAGGACGCGGGGCGCCCGGGCTAGCCAGCGGCCCACGACCACCTTCTGCTGGTTGCCGCCGGACAGTTCCTCGACGGTGCTGTGCTCGTCGCGGGCCACGACACCGAGGGCGTCGATGGTGTCGCGGCCGAGGGCGTCCTCCTTCGCGTGCTGGACGAGGCCCAGCCGGGACAGCGACTTCAGGAACGGCAGGGAGATGTTCCGCGCCAGTGACCAGCCGGGGACGAGGGCGTCGGCGTGCCGGTCCTCGGGGACGAGGTGGACGCCGGCCCGGATGGCGTCGGCGGGACGGCGGGGTGCGTAGGGCCTGCCGTCGAGTTCGACCGCGCCGGATGTGAAGGGCTCGGCGCCGAACAGGCCGCGGGCCAGCTCGGTCTTGCCCGCGCCCAACAGGCCCACCACTCCCGTGACTTCACCGGCGTGCAGGTCGAGGTCCAGGGGTGCCCGGCCCTCGAAGAGCCGTACGCCACGCAGCGACAGCGCCACGTCACCGGGCCGTCCGTCACCACCGGACATCCCGTCACCACCGGATCTCCCGTCATCACCGGAGCCCCCTTCCCGGACCGGCCGTGCCGTCGTGGCCTCCTGCGCCTGGGCGAGCATCGCGCGCAGGGCGCTGTCCCAGTCGAAGGGCTTGGCCTGGTCCTCGGTGAGGTGCCCGTCCCGCAGGACGACCAGCCGGTCGGCCAGGGCGTCGATCTCGCCGAGGCGGTGGGAGACGTAGAGCACGGCGATGCCGTCGTCCCGCATCCTCTCCACGAGCGCGAAGAGCCGCTGCGCCTCGGCCGCGGACAGCGCCGATGTCGGCTCGTCGAGGATCAGCAGCCGGGGGCGGGTGGCCAGGGCTCGGGCGAGGGTCAGCAACTGGCGGTCGGACACGCCGAGTTCGGTGACGTCGCCACGCAGCACCGCGTCGCTCCAGTCGAGGCCGAGGGCGGCCTGGATCTCGCGCGCGCGGGCGAGGACGCGGCGTCCGCCCAGGAAGGGGTTGCCGCGCTGCTGTGCCAGTTCCTCGAAGACGAGGTTCTCGGCGACCGTGAGGCCGGGGACGATGCCCTCGCCGATGCGCTGGTGCACCGTCTGGATGCCCAGCTGGCGGGCGGCGAGCGGAGATTGGAGAGTCGCGGGCTCCCCTGCGACCCGTATCTCCCCGCTGTGGTCGGTGTGCACGCCCGACAGGATCTTGATCAGCGTGGACTTGCCGGCGCCGTTCGCACCGAGCAGCGCGACGACGCTGCCGGGCGCGATGTCCAGCGAGACGGAGGCGAGCACCGCCTTGCCACCGAAGGACTTGCCGACGCCCCGCAGCGCGACCGCGGGGACAGCCTCCGCGCCCCCGGCGCCCCCGCTCCGCTCAGTGGGCGACATTCGCGATCCAGTCGGCCGTGCTGACCTCGGCCAGGTTCAGGGCGGGCAACGCCGCGCGCAGCTGGTCCATGTTCGCGATCTTCTTCTCGCGCAGGAAGTCCTGGGTGATGGCGACGGCCGGGAACTCGACGGAGTCCTTGTTCAGTTGACCGGCCAGCTCCAGGGCGGTCGTACGGACGACGGCGGCGCCGACCGCCGACGGGTCGGTGCCCGCCGTGGCGACCCACGGGCTGTCGCTCGCGGTCATGTTCTGGATGTCGGCATTGGAGACGTCGGCGCCGAAGACCTTCACCTTGCCCTGGAGCTTCTTGTTCTGGACGGCGAGGACGGTGCCCTTGGCGAGTTCGTCGTAAGGGGCGAAGACGCCGGCGACGTCGGGGTGCTGGGTGAGCGCGGCGGACACCAGCGGCACGTTGTCCGTGGCCGTGGAGTCGGTCACCTTGCCGACCTTGAACTCCTGCTTCCAGCGCTGTGCGCCGACCGTCGACTTCCAGACGCTGTCGCGCTTGTCGAGGGCGGCGTATCCGGCCACGTTGACGTAGCCGACCCTGGCGGACTCGCCGACCTCCTTCGCCATCACGTCGAGGACGGCACGGGCCATGCTCGCGTCGTCCTGCTTGGTGCTGACGACGCCCTTGGTGGAGGTCTCCACGTCGTAGACGACGACCTGGACGCCCTTCTTCACAGCCTTGTCGATCTCCGGCTGGATGGTGGCCGGAAAGCCGTGGTCGATGATGATGGCCTGCGCACCGGAGTTGATGGCCGAGGACAGGTCGGTGGCCTGCTTGGCGTTGTCGGCCTGGGCGTCGTACACGGTGAGGTCGATCCCGATGGCCTTGGCCTGCGCCTTCGCGCCGTTGCCCCACTGCTCGAAGTAGTCGCCGGCGCCGCTCTGCCGGACCAGGGCCACCTTGACGGCGCCCTTGCTGAACGGTGCCGGCTTCGCACCGGTGGCGGCCGCGGCCGAGGCGGCGGTGTTCCCGGAGTTCTGGGAGGCGTCCGTGGACTGCGAGCAGCCCGCGAGGAGGAACGCGGAGACGGAGGCGAGGGAGAGCGCGGCAAGGGGCACGCGGGCACGGGACATGACGGGGCTCCAGGTACGAGGAAAGGGCGGGGAGTTGCCGGACCCGGAGCGGTGACACCGATGTGCGAACGGCCGGCGCGCGGCCGGTCGAGGGCGGCCCGCGAGAGCGCGGGCGCGGGGGAGCTCCGGATGAGGTCAGCGACAGCTGGCCGTGGTCGACCGGAGCAAGTCCACGTACAGCCGCCGCACGAGCAGCAGCGTCTTCATACGGAGATCATGGGAACGATTTCAGCCAGGCGTCAAAGCGATGGAAGCGGTTTCTCACCACGTGAGACAACGACTAGGTCACACCCTGTCGACACGTCGACAGACCCCCGACGGAGTTACGATCACGGAACCGGCACCCGAACCGGCACAGTGAGGCCCTGATGACGACACCCCGCGCGACAGCGGTCCGCATGCCCCGCATGCGCTGCTGTCCCGGCGCGATGTGTCGCGGCTGACCGGCGCTGATCAGCCCTCCGCCCCTGCGCCCTTCCCGCCTCCCCTCCCGGGTGCTTGTCTCGGTACCCGGCCCCCCTTCCAGTTCCAGGAGTTGCCCCCATGACCCTGCTGACGACCTGGCCCGAGTCCGGACCGGACACCCTGGTCCGCCGCACCTCCGACCCCGCCGAGATCGCCGAGGCCCTCAAGCCGCTGGGCGTGCGCTACGAGCAGTGGCCGGTCCGCGCCGACGTGCCGTTCGACGCCGACAGCGACACCGTGTTCGCGGCGTACGGCCCGGAGATCGACCGGCTCAACGCCGAGGAGGGCTTCACCACCGTCGACGTGCTGGGCCTGCACCCCGGCGACGACCCGGAGTACCCGGTGAAGGCGAAGGCGGCCCGCGAGAAGTTCCTGCAGGAGCACACGCACGACGACGATGACGAGGTCCGCTTCTTCGTCTCCGGCTCCGGCATCTTCTATCTGCATGTGAACGGCGAGGTGCACGCGGTCTACTGCGAGAAGGGCGACCTGCTGGGCGTGCCGCGCGGCACGACGCACTGGTTCGACATGGGCACGAAGCCGTCGTTCACCGCGATCCGCTTCTTCCACGAGGAGGACGGCTGGATCGGCAACTTCACCGGCTCCCCCATCTCCTCCCGCTTCCCGGACTACGACACGATCGCGGCCGGCTACGAGGCCGACAAGGGAGCCGCGTGACCGTGCCGGGCCTGCGTTTCGACGTGGACGCCGTGGTGCTCGACATCGAGGGCACCACGAGCGCCACCGGTTTCGTCGTGGACGTGCTGTACCCGTACTCCCGCGCCCGGTTCGGCGCGCTGCTGGCCGAGCGCGGCGACGACCCGGAGGTGGCGCGGGCGGTCGCCCAGGTGCGGGAGCTGACCGGCGACCCGCGGGCCGATGCGGCCGCCGTGGAGAAGGCGCTGGGCGCCTGGCTGGACGAGGACCGCAAGGCCACGCCGCTGAAGACCCTTCAGGGCATCATCTGGTCCGAGGGGTTCGCCCGCGGCGACCTCGTGTCGCACTTCTACGACGACGTCGTTCCGCGTCTGCGGGCGTGGCACTCGGCGGGCGTACGGCTGTACGTCTACTCGTCGGGGTCGGTGGCGGCCCAGCGGGCGTGGTTCACCAACAGCCCGGAGGGCGACCTGACGTCGCTGGTCTCCGGGCTGTACGACACCGAGAACGCGGGCGCCAAGCAGGAGCCGGAGTCGTACCGCCGTATCGCCGGGTCGACCGGCGTCGCGCCGGGCCGTCTCCTCTTCCTCTCCGACCGGCCGGGCGAACTGGACGCGGCCCGTGCGGCGGGCTGGCGGACGGTCGGGGTCCGGCGGCCCGGGGAGCCGTACTACGAGCAGGGCGTCGGCGACCATCCGCAGGCGGCGACGTTCGACGAGATCACCCTCACCACTTCCGGGAGCAGCACGTGACCGACCCGATCAGCCAGTCCGACCTGGAGGAGGCGGGCGCGGTGCTGGCCGCCGAGTCCGCCCGGTTCGCGTCCTTCGGCTGGATGCGGGGCACCTCCGGCAACCTGTCCGTGGTGATGTCCCGCGATCCGCTGCGGCTCGCGGTCACCGCCAGCGGCCACGACAAGGGCGAACTGACGCCCGCGGACGTGGTGCTGGTCGACGGGCAGGGCGCCGCGGTGAACGGCGGCAAGCCGTCAGCCGAGGCCGCACTGCACGCGCGCGTGGCCGCGCTGACCGGTGCCGGGGCGGTGGTCCACGTCCACACGGTCGCGTCCGTCGCGATAGGGCGCCGCGAGCCCGGCGGCATCGTGTTCCGGGACCTGGAGATGCTCAAGGGTGTCGGACAGCCCGCCCACGACGTCGAGGTGACGCTCCCGGTCATCGCCAACAGCCAGGACATGAAGGTCCTCGGCGACCGTCTGGAGGGCGCGCGCGACCCCCGCATGCCCGCGGTGGTCGTGGCCGGACACGGTCTGTACGTCTGGGGCGAGAGCCCGCGCCAGGCCCGGCATCACACCGAAGTGGTGGAGTGGCTGCTGGAGTTGGAGCTCGCTCAGCGCTGACCATCCGTGCCGCACGACGGACCTGCCCCTTGGGACGCGTCCGCGGTCAGGCGTCTCACGGCAGCAGTGCCTCGCCCAGTCGGTGCCAGTGCGGCAGCGAGGACGCTCCCGGTTCGGTGCCGATGACCTGTACGGCGACGTGGTCGGCGCCCGCCTCGACATGGTCCTGGAGCCGTGCGGCCACCGTGTCCACGTCGCCCCAGAACACCAGGTCGTCCACGAGACGGTCGCTGCCGCCGTGCGCGATCTCGTCGTCGGTGTAGCCGAGGCGGCGGAACTTGGCGATGTTGTACGGGGTGTCGAGGTACGGGTGCAGATGCTCGCGTGCCGTAGCGCGGGCCTTGTCCGGGTCCGGCTCGAAGAGCACCGCGTGCTCGACGCCGAGGAAGGCGTCGGGGCCGAGGATGTCCCTGGCCTGGGCGGTGTGCGCCGTGTTGACGTGGTAGGTGTGGGCGCCGGCCGAGCGGTCCCGGGCCAGGGCGAGCATCTTGGGGCCGTACGCGGCGAGGATGCGGCGCACCGGGGTCCGCGGTGCGGGGTTGGGTGAGTCCTTCGCGAGCGTGTCCACGTCGTCGAGGTAACCGGCCATGGCGGCAAGGGGTTTGACGCCTGCTCGTCGCGCGCCGCCGAATCCCAGGCCCAGGACGTGACGTCCCGGGTAGGCGTCGGCCAGCAGGGCGCTCGCGGCCTGCGTCGCGCCCGCCTCGCGGTTCCAGATCCGCGCGATGCCGTTGACCACGTGCAGCCGCTCGGTGCAGGACAGCAGATAGCCGGCCTGGCTGAGCGCCTCACGTCCGCCCACCTCGGGGAACCACAGGGCCCGCCAGCCCAGCTGTTCCAGTTCCTGTGCCGAGTCGCGTACGCGCGCGGCGGGCTGGTGCTCGAAGTCGAAGGTGTAGATGCCGAAGGTCCCCAGGTTCTCCAAGTTCGTCATGCATCGAAATATCGCAGATTCTCGATATGAAATGCAACAGGCGGCCTCGGACGGCAAGTTCTTCCTGCTAGAGGGTCCGCCCGAGCTGGGCCACCAGCTCGGCGATACGCTCCTCGTCCCGCTTGTAGTGGGTCCACTTGCCCACCCGCGTCGCGCGCACCAGACCCGCCCGCTGCAGCTCCGCCATATACGCCGACACCGTCGACTGGGCCAGCCCGGCCTTGGCCTGGATGTGGCTCACACAGACCCCGACCTCGGCCGGGTCCGCGATCGCCTCGTACTGCGAGAAGTGCAGCCCGGGCTCACGCAGCCACACCAGCAGTTGCAGGCGCACCGGATTGGCCAGCGCCTTCAGAGCGCCGACCAGATCCGCATCCGGCGAGGTCACAGCGTCGGTCATGGGTTCGGAGTATAGGTCGGCGCCGCGATCGGGGTTCCGCGTCCGGAGCCGGGAGACGCCGGACCGGGAGGTACCGGAGCCGGGAGGTACCGGAGCCCGGGGCCTCAGCGCAGCCGCTCGCCCGGCAGCTCCCCCGCCGACACCTCCAGCACGCCGCGCTCGGTGACCAGCCCGGTCACCAGGCGCCCCGGCGTCACGTCGAACGCCGGGTTGTGCCCACGGGACGCGGCCGGGGCCGTGCGGACGCCGCCCCACTCCAGCACCTCGTCCTCACCGCGGAGCTCGATGTGGATGTCGTCGCCCGTCTTCGTGGCCAGGTCGACTGTGGTGGTGGGCGCCGCCACCAGGAACGGGATCCCGGCGTCCGCGCAGGCCAGGGCGACCCCCACGGTGCCGACCTTGTTCGCGGTGTCGCCATTCGCGGCGATGCGGTCGGCGCCGACGATCGCGGCGTCGACCTCGCCGCGCAGGATGGTGCCGGCCGCGGCGCCGTCGGCCTGGACGTAATGAGCGATGCCCTCCTGGGCCAGCTCCCAGGCGGTCAGCCGGGAGCCCTGGAGCAGCGGGCGCGTCTCGTCGGCGTACACGATCTCCAGCCGACCGCGCGCGTGCAGTTCACGGATGACGCCGAGCGCGGTGCCCCAGCCGGCCGTGGCGAGCGCGCCGGTGTTGCAGTGGGTGAGGATGCGCAACGGCCGCTCGACACCGACGCGTTCGAGCAGCCAGTCGGCGCCGTGCGCGCCCATGGCCCGGTTTCCCTCTATGTCCTCGCGCTGGACGGCGGCGGCCTCGTCCAGCACGGCGTCGAGGCCCTCGGCGAAGCGGGTCATGACGCGGTCCACGCACACCATCAGGTTGACCGCGGTGGGCCGGGCCTCACGGACCCGGGCCACGGCCGCGCGCACCTCGTCGGCCGACCAGCCCTCGCGCTCGCCCTGGAGGAGCGCGAGGGCGACGCCGTAGGCCCCGGCCGCGCCGATCGCGGGTGCGCCGCGCACGACGAGGCGCCGGATCGCGTCGACGAGGGTGTCGACGTCACGGACGTCCATGGTCTCGGTGCGGTGCGGCAGCAGGGTCTGGTCGATCAGGGCGAGGCTGGTTCCGGTCCAGTGGACGGCACGCAATTCCTGGGACATGACGGGGCGCTCCTGCTGTTCCTGTGGGTGTGCGCCACCGTACATGACCTGGGGGAACCACAGTTCGAGACAGTCGGGCGCATGCCTGTACACCCGGTGTACAGCCCACGACCCCGCAGCCCGCAGGCCGAGCCCGAGGAGGACTTGTGGCGCTCACCAACGCCGCTTCCTGGACTTCAGCCACTGCTCCGGTGACGCCTGTCCCGGCTGAGCCGGGGAGGTGCTCCGCTGGACAGGCCCCATAATGTGGGCTGAGACATCGGATGTCTTGTTCGACATCCTGGAACGACAGGGAGGCGGGCCATGGCTGTCACCGACGAGGCGATCGAGAAGATCAAGGGCATGATCGTCTCCGGCGCGCTGCGCCCCGGCGACCGGCTCCCCAAGGAGAGCGAGCTGGCCGCCGAGCTGGGGCTGTCCCGCAACTCCCTGCGGGAGGCCGTGCGGGCCCTGTCCCTGATCCGGATCCTGGACGTGCGCCAGGGCGACGGCACCTACGTCACGAGCCTCGATCCGCAGCTGCTGCTGGAGGCGCTGAGCTTCGTGGTCGACTTCCACCGCGACGACACGGTGCTGGAGTTCCTCGCGGTGCGCCGCATCCTGGAACCGGCCGCCACCGCGATGGCGGCGTCCCGGATCAGTGAGCAGCAACTGGACGCGCTGACGAACCAGTTGGACAAGCTCGGCACCGACCCGTCGGTGGAGGAGCTCGTCGCCTGCGACCTGGAGTTCCACCGGGGCATCGTGCAGAGCTCGGGGAACTCGGTGCTGTGCTCGCTCCTCGACGGGCTCTCCGGGCCGACCACCCGGGCCCGCATCTGGCGGGGCCTGACCCAGGAGGACGCGGTCCGCCGGACCCTCCACGAGCACCGGGCGATCCTTGCGGCGCTGCGGGACCGGGACGCGGAGGCGGCGCGGTCGTGGGCGACGGTGCACATCGCGAGCGTGGAGCAGTGGCTGCGTTCCACTCTGTGAACCCCTCGATTCTGCGCACCCCTCGATACGGCTCGGATGACCATGGAGTGTTCCGGGGTGGCGAACGGGGCAGTGATCCGTTCACTCCCCCGTGCAAGGGGGCTGCTGGCGCCCCCGCCGCACGCCGTAAGGTTGGTTCGTCAAGCGAGGGCACGTCGGAAGGAGGCCTGGGTGATCGAGCTCGACGGGGTTCCCGAGCTCATTGACCCGGTCATGGTGGCCGCGTTCGAGGGCTGGAACGATGCCGGTGACGCCGCCTCCACCGCGGTCGCGCATCTGGACAAGGAGTGGAAGGGCGAGGTGTTCGCGGCGCTGGACGCCGAGGACTACTACGACTTCCAGGTGAACCGCCCCACGGTGTGGATGGACGACGGGGTAAGGAAGATCACGTGGCCGACGACAAGGTTGTCCGTCGTCCGCGTCGGCGGTGAGAAGCCGCGGGATCTGGTACTCGTCCGAGGCATCGAACCGTCCATGCGGTGGCGCTCGTTCTGCAACGAGCTCCTCGGCTTCGCGCACGAACTGGGCGTGGAGCTGGTGGTCATCCTGGGCGCCCTGCTCGGTGACACCCCGCACACGCGTCCGGTCCCGATCAGCGGGACCACGTCCGACCCGGACCTGGCCCGCCGGATGGATCTGGAGGAGACCAAGTACGAGGGCCCGACGGGCATCGTCGGCGTCCTGCAGGAGGCGTGCACGCACGCGGGCGTCCCGGCGGTGTCGCTGTGGGCCGCCGTCCCGCACTACGTCTCGCAGCCGCCCAACCCGAAGGCGACGCTGTCCCTGCTCAACCGCCTGGAGGACCTGATCGACGTGCGCATCCCGCTGGGCGAACTGCCCGAGGACGCGCGCGCCTGGCAGGTCGGCGTGGACCAGCTGGCCGCCGAGGACAGCGAGGTCGCGGAGTACGTGCAGACGCTGGAGGAGGCCCGGGACACCGCGGAGCTGCCGGAGGCGTCGGGCGAGGCGATCGCCCGCGAGTTCGAGCGGTATCTGCGACGCCGGGACGGCGGCCCGTCGCCCGACGACCGCACGCGTCCGCCGATGCCCCCGAAGACGGGCGGCAAGGACGAGGACGACGACTCCTCGGACGACTGAGTCGCTCGGAGCCGGGCGCTCCGTGAGACACGGGCTCCGAGCCCGGAAGAGGGCGGTGCGCCGTGCTGCGCACCGCCCTTCGCCGTCAAGTTCTCCCGGCGTGCGTCATGCGGGCACGGATATCACGTCGTACGTCGTCTGCGGCGTCGGTGTCGTGGTGAAGCGCGCGTTGGGCAGGTAGAGCCGGCCCCGGTGCGCGGCCACCGTGGTCGGCACGTCGAAGAGCGGGTCGGTGATACGGCGCTGGAAGACGCCGCTGCCCCCGTCGGCGGCGAGCTCGAACACGTCGATGGCGTTCTGCCGGTTCTGGGCGACGTACAGCGTCCGGCCGATCAGCAGCAGCCCGTCGCCGTTGGTGAGCGGGGCCGCGTCGCCGAGGTCGACGAGCCGGGTGACGCCGGTGCGCGGGTCCACCCGGTGCAGGCCGCCGACCCCGGACTGCACGACGAGGAGCGCCGAGCCGTCGGGGGTGGCGGTGATGCCGTTGCCGTTCACGACCTCGCCGGCGACCTGGCTCCAGTCGCCGCTCAGGGTGATCGTCCCGACGCCGTCCGCGTCCGGCAGTTCGCCGTGCCGGCCGAGCGGCAGGGCGTACAGGGCGGGCTGGAAGGAGTCGGTGAACCAGGCCGTGCGCGGGGTGAGGTACACGTCGTTGGCGAAGGTCGGGGTCGCCGTGGTGAGCCGGTAGGAGGCGAGGATCTTCCCGGTGCGGGCGTCCACGACCCGGGCTCCCTCGCCGCGTCCGGCGACGAACAGCCGTCCCCGGTGGTCGAGTTTGAGGCCGACCGAGGGTGTGCCGGGGCCGGCCGAGATGACCGAACCCTCGCCGGTGCGCAGGTCGGCGCGGTAGATCGAGCCGTCGCCGAGCGAACCGAGGTAGGCGTACGGTCCGCCGCCGATGGTGATGCCCTCCGGGCGGAAGCCGTTCGGGAGGTGGATCACGGCGGGCCGGGTCTTTCCGGCCGCCGCGGCGGAGGTGCCGGCGGACCCGGCGAGCACGGCGCCGGCGGTGGCGGCACCGGCCGTGAGGAGTCTGCGGCGGGTGAGGTGAGGTGCGAAGGAGCGGCGCTCGGGGGCCACGGTGCGTCCTTCCGCGGACGGGACCGGCCGATGGCCGGTCCAACGGTCAGCTGACTCATCCACCCCACCACACGCCGTCCGCCTCCGCAGCAAGAGACGGTCTCTCGACAGCCACCGGACAGCATCTGGCCCGATTGTGGCGTGACATCTCTTTCAGGCCGGATTGCACACGGTGCCCAATTCAACTTGATTTCAAACCGAGTTGGCGAAAGTGGTCTGGACGGACCGCGCCGCGCGTGCTTGGTTGTCTCTCCGAAGGCGCGCCGCACCACCCGCACTTGGTACCCGCAGGACCGAAGGGAGCGGCAGACGATGACCGACCAGGCACAGCCGGCGCAGGGCCCGGGAGCGTCCGGGCCGGGCCCAGACGGAGCGGGATTCACCTATCGAGGAGCCGAGCAGGAACTGATCGTCGTCGCTCGTCCGGAGGCCCGGCTGCGTGCCCAGGCCGAGGGCGTCCGGTCGGTGGCGGGCGCAGATGTCTCGGCCCTCAACATGTTCCTCAGTGACGAACAACTCGCGCTGGAGCCGCTGTTCGGCAGCGAGGAGCGCCTCCAGCAGGCTGCGATGGGCACGGACGAGGTGCCCGACCTCGCGCTGTTCTACCGGGTGCGCGGCGGCGAGAGCCGTGCCGATCAGCTGCGCGCCCGTATCGCCGCACTGCCCGGGATCGACTCGGCGTATGTGAAGCCGGGCGCGGTGCCGGCCTCCCTCGGGCACATCGGGGAGGACAGCGGGCGGCTGAAGGAGGGCGCGCCGGTCACGCCCGACTACAGCGGCCGGCAAGGCTATCTGCGGCCCGCGCCCGAGGGCGTCGACGCGTACTGGGCCTGGCAGCGGCCCGGCGGCGCCGGTCAGGGCGTGACCGTGATCGACGTGGAGGGCTCCTGGCAGCTGGGCCACGAGGACCTGGCCTCCAAGCTGGCCGGCGTCGTCGTCGGCACCCCGGTGTCCGACCTGGCCTGGCGCAACCACGGCACCGCCGTGATCGGGGTGATCGGCGGCGACCACAACGAGTACGGCGTCACCGGCATCGTGCCGGAGACGGTGACCGCGGCCGCGTCCTTCCAGGGCATCGGCACGGCGGCCGCGATCCAGGCGGCGGCCGACCGGCTGAGCCCCGGCGACATCGTGCTGATCGAACTGCACCGCCCGGGGCCCCGGTTCGAGTACGCCGAGCGCGACGACCAGCGCGGCTACATCCCACTCGAATGGTGGCCGGACGACCTCGCCGCCGTCCGCTACGCCACCGCCAAGGGCATCCTCGTGGTGGCGGCCGCGGGCAACGGCGGTGAGTCGCTCGACCACGCGGTCTACGAGCGCCGCCCGGACGATTTCCCCGAGTCGTGGCGCAACCCGTTCAACCCGTCCTACCCGTCCTCCGGCGCCGTCATGGTCGGCGCGGGCGCCCCGCCGCCCGGTACCCACGGCCGCGACCACGGCCCGGACCGCTCACGGCTCGCGTTCTCCAACTACGGTGCCCGCGTGGACGCGCAGGGCTGGGGCCGCGAGGTGACCACGACCGGCGGCTTCTGGGACCGGCCCGGCGACCTGCAGGGCGGGCCCGAGGAGATCGCCTGGTACACCGACACGTTCTCGGGGACGTCATCCGCCTCCCCGGTGGTGGTCGGCGCGCTGGCCGCGCTGCAGGGCATGCTCAAGGCGGCCGGTCAGACGCCGATGTCCCCCGAGCGTGCGCGTGCGGTGCTCCGGGCGACGGGCTCCCCCCAGCAGGACGCGCCGGGCCGGCCCGCCTCCCAGCGGATCGGCAACCGGCCCGACATCAAGGCCGCGGTCACCTATCTGGTCCCGCAGGCGGTCGGCTCGGGCAAGGCCGAGCGCTACTGGGACGAGTTGCTGCCGTATCCGCGTGAACTTCCGCCCCGGCTCCGGCTGTTCGTGGCCGGCGACTGGCGGAACCTCAATCATCCGTCCCCCGAGGTCCGCCAGGCGGTCCATACCGCCTTCGCGGGGGGACGGCCCGATGTCCGAGTGTGGTTCTCGGACGACGAGATCGTCGGCCTGGTCATCACCGGCTGACGCAGCCCATCACATCAAGGGAAGGTGACACCCGCATGAGCACCACCCCGCAGATGAGTCACATGGGACAACAGCTCGGCCAGCAGTTCCCGAGCACATCTCCGTACCAGCAGCAGCAGTACCAGCAGCAGCCTTACGGCCAGCAGGGCTACGGCCAGCAGCAGCAGCCGTACGGCCAGCAGGGCGGCCAGCAGCAGCAGCCGTACGGCATGGGCGGCTCGCTCGAACAGCTCCAGCAGCTGGGCCAGCAGCAGCCGTTCCAGCAACTGCTGTCGCAGCTCGGCCAGCAGCAGGGCGGCCAGCAGCAGGGTTACGGGCAGCAGCAGGGTTACGGGCAGCAGCAGGGCTACGGCCAGCAGGTCCAGGGCGACCAGCAGCAGCACCAGGCCGAGCAGCAGGTTCTGCAGCTGGTGCACCAGGTCACGCAGGCCGCCGTCCAGTCGGCCGTAGAGCAGGCCCCGGTGGCCGGGATCGCGAACGGTTACATCGACATCGTCCAGCCGCTGCCGGGTCAGCCGTCGCAGATCTTCCTGCGCATCGGCAACGTGTTCCGGGTCTTCAACAACCCGAACCCGCAGACCCACGACCAGGTCCAAGAGGCCTTCGCGTTCGGCCACCAGGTCATCGGCGTGTGGGACAGCGGCACCCCGCTGGTCCTGCGCAGCATCCAGATCCGCAAGATCTGACCGGCATCTGAAGCACGGCGCACCAATGGCACGTGAACCAACGGCGCCCTGAACCATCGGCGCCGTGAACCAAGGGGGGGGGGGGCCCCCCCGGGGGGGGGGGGCCCCCCCGTGTGGGGAAAGGGCTGTATAGCGACGCGCGGGGTGATGTTAACCCCCCCCAACCTCCCCCCCCCCCAACCCTCGCCACCTCACCCCCCGCCCCCCACCCCCCGCGCCCCCCCCCCCCGGGGGGCCGCCCCCCCCGGCCCCCCCCCCCCCCCCCTCTCTTGTGCCTACGGCTCTGTAGCCCTACGGCTGCTTCTAGAGAGCCACGCCCAACAGCGCGTCCACGGCCCGCGACACGACGCCGGGGGCGCCGATGTCCGTACCGCCCTCGGTGTCCTGGCGTGCGACCCAGCGGTCGACCGCCGCGAGCGCGGCCGGGGCGTCCAGGTCGTGTCCGAGGGCGTCGCGGATCTCCTCGACGAGCGCCTCGGCGGACGGCCCGTCGGGCCGGGACACCGCGGCACGCCAGCGGTCGAGGCGGGCGAGGGCGTCCTGGAGCACCTGGTCGGTCCACTCCCAGTCGGCCCGGTAGTGGTGGGCGAGAAGGGCGAGCCGGATGGCGACCGGGTCCACGCCCTCGCGGCGCAGCTGGGAGACGAAGACCAGGTTGCCCTTGGACTTCGACATCTTCTCGCCGTGCAGCGCGACCATGCCGGCGTGGACGTACGCCTTGGCCATGGGGAACTCGCCGGTCAGCACCTGGGCGTGCGAGGCGCCCATCTCGTGGTGCGGGAAGGCGAGGTCGGAGCCGCCGCCCTGGACGTCGAAGCCCATGCCGAGGTGGTCGAGGGCGATGGCGACGCACTCGATGTGCCAGCCGGGCCGGCCGCGTCCGAGCGAACCGCCGTCCCAGCTGGGCTCGCCGGGCCGGGCGGCCATCCAGAGCATCGGGTCGAGCGGGTTCTTCTTCCCGGGCCGGTCGGGGTCGCCGCCGCGCTCGGCGGACAGCAGCCGCATGGCGTCGGCGTCGAGCCCGGAGACCTTGCCGAAGTCCGGGTCGGACTCGACGGAGAAGTAGACGTCCCCGTCGAGTTCGTAGGCCGCCCCGGCGTCCCGGAGCCGCTCGACGAGCGGCACGATCCCGGGTATCGCCTCCACCGCGCCGATGTAGTGCCGCGGCGGCAGCATGCGCAGGGCGGTCATGTCCTCGCGGAAGAGCGCGGTCTCCTTCTCGGCGAGCGCGGCCCAGTCGATGTCGTCGCGCTCGGCCCGCTCCAGGAGTGGATCGTCGATGTCGGTGACGTTCTGGACGTAGTGGACCTGCCGCTTTGTGTCGAGCCACACGCGCTGCACGAGGTCGAACGCGTTGTAGGTCGCCGCGTGACCCATGTGGGTCGCGTCGTACGGGGTGATCCCGCAGACGTAGATACGGGCGACGGGACCGGGGTCGAGGGTGACCAGACCGCCGGTCGCGGTGTCGTGGATCCTCAGGTCGCGGCCCTGACCGGGCAGGGCGGGGACCTCAGAAGCGGGCCAGGCATACATGTCATGAGCGTAACCGGACGGATGTTCCGTACACGAACCGGACCAGGTCGGATGGCCGGTAAGGCCGTCTTGCGCGATACCGGCCATTGTGCTGCTAGACGGGCGGCCAGGGAATGGCCGGCCACTCCCCGCTCGGCTGCGGATGCCGCCCGGACTCCAGCAACTCGTCGACACGCGCACGCGTGGCGTCCAGTTCCACGGCGGTGATCAGGCCGCCCAGCCGTTCGGCCAGCGCCCCCGAGGTCCCGAGGGCGCTCTGGAGCCCCTTCAGGACGTCGACCGCCTCCGCGGTGAGGGGCTCGCCCGCCCAGCCCCACAGCAGGGTGCGCAGCTTGTTCTCGGCGTTGAAGGTCACACCGTGATCGATGCCGTACAGCCGGCCGGCCCCGGTGGGCAGCAGATGCCCGCCCTTGCGGTCGGCGTTGTTGATCACGGCGTCCAGGACGGCCATGCGCCGCAGCCGCTCGTCGTCGGCGTGCACGAGCAGGGCGGTCCTGCCCTCGCCGACCTCGGCGAAGCCGATCGTCTTCCAGCCGGGCCCGGGTTCCTCGCCGTCGACCAGGGCGAGCAGCTCGGCATCCGGCGTCGCCTCGATCCACAGCTGGACCATGCCCTCGCCGTGCGGCCCGTCCCGCAGCACGGTCGGCGGTACGAGCCCCCAGCCGGTCGCCTCGGAGACCTCGTAGGCGGCGACCTCGCGCTCGGCGAGCGTCCCGTCGGGAAAGTCCCACAGCGGCCGCTCACCGGCGACCGGCTTGTATACGCAGGACGCCTCCTGCCCCTCGTACGCGACCGTGCAGAACAGCGCGGCGTTCGACGCCTCACGGATACGGCCGCGCACCGTCAGCTCACCCTCGGCGAGCAGGTCCACCGAGGTCACGCTCCGCGGCGGTATCCGTTCTGGCGCGGACATACATGTCCTTCCGGGTCGAGCGGGAGGCTGCACAGCGGACACGGCGGCCGCCCGGCGTTGACGACGTCCAGGGCGCGCTTGGCGAAGGCCCTCGCCTGTGCGCCGGTGAGCCGGACCCGCAGCATCGGGGGGCCGTTCTCCTCGTCCTGCAGCAGCCGCTCCTCGGCCTCGGCGAGGTCCTCCTCGGAGTCCGCGTCGAGCTCCACGAGTGCCTGCGCCTCGACGATCATGCGCTGTTCCTCGCCGTCCCAGGCCAGGGCCATGGTGCCGACGCGGAACTCCTCCTCGATGGGAGTGTCCAGCGGGTCGCTGTCGGAAATCTCGGAGGGCGCCATGGCGGGCACGGCGGCGCTGCCGCCACTACGCCGTACGACCTCGTCGAGCAGTTCGTCCATGCGCTCGGCGAGGGCGGCGACCTGGGTCTTCTCCAGGGCCACGCTGGTCACCCGGGAGCCTGCGGTGGCCTGGAGGAAGAACGTACGGCGTCCGGGTAGTCCGACCGTACCGGCCACGAAACGGTCCGGGGGGTCGTAGAGGAACACCTGACGGGACACGTCCTGTCTCCTGGAGTCGTGGATGGGCGCGGCGCACTTGCAACCGCTTCACCCTACTGCGCCCGACGATCACGGTGCGCCCGCGCCGCCGCCGACCGTCGCGTCGCCGGCCGGGGGTTCCTCACGCGGGGCGAGGGACGCGAAGTCACCGGTGTCCCCGAGGCGTACGAGGAACGGCCTCAGGCGTGTGTAACGGATCGCGGTGATGGAACACGGTTCAACGGAAATCCTCTGGAAGAGGTCGAGATGAAGTCCGAGTGCGTCCGCCACGAGGGACTTGATGATGTCGCCGTGCGAGCACATCAAGTACACCGCGTCCGCGCCGTGATCGCGCTCCACGCGCGCGTTCCACTCGCGTACGGCCTCGGCGGCCCGGGTCTGCATCGCCCGCATCGACTCGCCGCCGGGGAACGCGGCGGCCGACGGGTGCGCCTGGACGATCTCCATCAGCGGCTCGTCGCCCAGTTCGGCCAGCTTGCGGCCGGACCAGTCGCCGTAGTGGCACTCCCCGATCCGCTCGTCGGTGTGTGCCGTGAGGCCGGGGCGGGCGTCGAGGAGCGGCCGGATCGTCTCCTGGCAGCGTTGCAGGGGGCTGGTGACGATCTCGGAGAGGGGCAGCTCGGCGAGCCGGCCGGGCAGTGCGGCGGCCTGCGCGGCCCCGCGCTCGTCGAGGGCGACGCCGGGCGTCCAGCCGGCGAGCAGTCCCTCGGTGTTGGCGGTGGAACGTCCGTGCCGGACCAGGATCAGCGTGGGCATGCGGCCCAGCGTAGGCGTATCAGGGGGTGCGTCCGCGGGCGGACGGCGGGAGAATACGCTCCGTGATCATCGACTGCGCCATCTATCGCGACGGGCGCCGGACGCAGGGGCCGGACGACCTCTCCGACGCCCTGGACCTGTGCCGTCTGCAGGACGACGCGTTCGTCTGGATCGGCCTGTACGAGCCGACGGAGAAGGAGTTCGACAAGGTCACCGAGGAGTTCGGACTGCACCCGCTGGCCGTGGAGGACGCCCTGAAGGCGCACCAGCGGCCGAAGCTGGAGGTGTACGACGACTCGCTGTTCATGGTGCTCAAGCCGGTCGGGTACGAGCCGAAGAGCGACATCGTCTCCTCCGGCGAGGTCATGGTCTTCATCGGCGACTCGTTCGTGGTGACCGTCCGGCACGGCGAGGAGGCGCCGCTGGGGGTGGTCCGGGCCCGTCTGGAGCACGAGCCGGAGATGCTGCGGCACGGTCCCACGGCGGTGCTCTACACGATCGCCGACGCCGTGGTCGACCACTATGTCGACGTGGCGGGCGAGCTGGGCACGGATCTGGCGGAGCTGGAGGCGGAGGTGTTCTCACCGACCGGCGGCGGCTCACGGCACACGGCCTCGCGCATCTATGCCTTCAAACGGCAGATCATGGAGTTCCGCAAGGCCACCGGCCCGCTCGCGCAGCCCCTGTCCCGACTCGCGGGTACGGGCCTGATCGGCGCGCGGGTGCCCTTCGTGCACGACAAGGCGCAGCCCTTCTTCCGCGATGTGAGCGATCACCTCACGCGCGTGAACGAGTCCGTGGAGGGCCTGGACCGGCTGGTCTCCGATGTCCTGTCGGCTCATCTGGCGCAGATGAGCGTCCGGCAGAACGACGACATGCGGAAGATCTCCGCGTGGGCGGCCATGGCCGCGGTGCCCACGATGATCGCGGGGATCTACGGCATGAACTTCGAGCACATGCCGGAGCTGCACTGGTCCGGTTCGTATCCGGTGCTGATCGTGGCCATGGCCGCCGTCGAGGTGCTGCTGTACCGGCTGTTCAAGCGCCGCGGCTGGTTGTAGACGTGCTGGTGGTAGACGTCAGGCGAACTCGGGCGCCGAGGTGGCCGGTCCGCCCAGGGCGTCGCGCCGTTCCGGCATCTTCAGGGACACCATGCGCCGCCAGCCCGCGAACCGCTCCCAGGCGTACACGGCGTGGATGCCCGCGGCGAGCACCGCGGCCTTGGGCCGGGGCCAGCCGAGGATGCGGCCCATGTGGGCCATGACCGCGAGGCTGACGTCCCGGTAGATCCGGATCTCGGCGAGCGCGCACTCGCGCAGGGTGCGATGGATCAGCCGGCCGTACCCTGCGGCCGCGAAGCGCAGCAGTTCCTCGTGGGTGTAGGCGAGGTGGTTGCCCTCGTCGTTGGAGATCATCTTGACGGCCTTGCCGACCACGGGGTCGTCGGCGAAGTCGTTGCGGAGCATGACCATCTGGTCGGCGGCGCGCTGCTCGGTGACCCGGCTGTGTGCGAGGTAGATGACGATGTCGTCGACCGTGAGCTGCTTGTCGGCCTTGAGTTTCTCGTGGGCGAGCCCGATGCCGTGCTGCTCCAGGAGCATCGTGTAGTCGGTCTCGGGCGGCACGGGGACGGGTTCGAGGCCGCGCTTCTTCAGCAGGGCGTTGAAGATCCGCCCGTGCTTGTCCTCGTCGGCGCCGTGCCGGGTGATCTTGGGGGCCATGTCGCGCTCGCCGTCGGGCACGAGCGCGGCGATACGCGCGTTCTCCCAGCCGCCCTGGGACTCGCCGCTGGCCGCGATGGAGCAGAACAGTCGGAAGGAGTCGTCGTTGTCGAGGATCTCCTGGAACAGACTCTTGGCCGAAAGCATCGTGGGGCACCTCTCTCGGGACGCCGCAGGATTCCGCAAAGAACGAGTCAAATGGGCTGAGAGAGGTGCTGCAACAGTTACGTCGGACAACTCCGCCAAAAGAATGACCATCGGGGTCACGACGGGGGCGTAACCGGGTGGGCACGCGCGCGTTGTTCAGCGTGACGGCCGTGGCGGGGAAGACCCCCGAGCCCCCACCACGGCCGCTGAAACTCCCCCCGGTTCCGCGGTGCTCGCGTCAGGCCAGTCCGGCGCGCTCCAGGGCCTCGGTGCCGGCGCGCAGCGAGGCGAGGCGCTCGTCGAGAGTGAAGCCCGCGGGGGCGAGGCTGAGGGTGGTGACCCCGGCCGCCGCGTACTCCTTCATCCGGTCCGCGATGCGGTCCACGGAGCCGAGCAGCGTCGTCTGGTCGATCAGCTCGTGCGGGATGGCGGCCGCGGCGCCCTGCTTGTCGCCGGACAGGTACTTCTCCTGGACCTCGGCGGCCGCGGCCGCGAAGCCCATGCGCTGGGCGAGCTGGTTGTAGAAGTTCTGCTTGGCGCTGCCCATGCCGCCGACGTACAGCGCCGTGTAGGGGCGGAAGACGTCGGCGAGCGCGGCCACGTCCTTGTCCTCGCCGACGGCCAGCGGCAGCGTCGGGCAGACGTCGAACCCGTCGAGGGTCTTGCCCGCCTTCTCGCGCCCGGCGCGCAGGTGCCGGATCGTGGTCTCCTCCAGATGCTCGGCGGAGGGGAAGATCACCAGGGCGCCGTCGGCGATCTCGCCGGTCTGCTCAAGGTTCTTGGGGCCGATGGCGGCGATGTACAGCGGGATGTGCTCGCGCTGCGGGTGCACGGTCAGCTTGATCGGCTTGCCGGGGCCGCCGGGCAGCGGCAGCGTCCAGTGCTGCCCCTCGTACGACAGCCGCTCGCGCGTCATCGCCTTCCGCACGATCTCGACGTACTCACGCGTGCGTGCCAGCGGCTTGTCGAACTTGACGCCGTACCAGCCCTCGGAGACCTGCGGGCCGGAGACGCCGAGGCCGAGGCGGAAGCGGCCGCCGGAGAGCGAGTCCAGGGTGGCGGCCGTCATCGCCGTCATCGCCGGCTGGCGGGCCGGGATCTGGAAGATGGCGGAGCCGACGTCGATGCGCTCGGTCTGGGCGGCGACCCAGGAGAGCACGGTGGCCGCGTCCGAGCCGTACGCCTCGGCGGCCCAGCACACCGCGTATCCCAGCCGGTCGGCCTCCTGGGCGACGGCGAGATTGTCCGCGTCCATTCCGGCGCCCCAGTAGCCGAGGTTGATCCCGAGCTGCATGGCCGATCCCCTTACCGATCAGTAACGTCCCTTGTGGGCCCGACCATAGCGCGGGGGACCTCCCACCGGGAGGCAGGTGTGGCGGGCATCGCGCGACCGGTCGCCGGTGTCCCCCGTCTCCGTCCCGGAAACTGGTCATCCACAGGCCCCCACATGGCAGGTTCTGGCCAGTAATCTCGGCGTTCATGGAGCAGAGGCATCTCGGCCGCACCGGCCTGCGCGTGTCCCGGATCGGGCTCGGCACCCTCACCTGGGGCAGGGACACAGACGAGCACGACGCGGCGGACCTCTTGAAGACGTTCTGGGAGGCGGGCGGCACCCTGGTCGACACGGCCGACGTGTACGGCGACGGAGAGGCCGAGTACCTGCTCGGCAGGCTCATAGAAGGGCTGGTCCCACGCCGGGACCTGGTGATCTCGACGAAGGCGGGCAGCGTTCCCGACCCGGACCGCCGCTTCGACGGCTCGCGCGGCCATCTGCTCTCCGCGCTGGACGCCTCGCTGGCCCGGCTCGGCACGGACTACGTCGACGTCTGGCACATCCACGCCTTCGACCCGTACACACCGCTGGAGGAGACCCTCCAGGCCCTCGACCTCGCGGTCAGCAGCGGCCGCGCCCGCTATGCCGGTGTCTCCAACTTCTGCGGCTGGCAGCTCGCCAAGGCGGGCACCTGGCAGCTCGCGGCGCCCGGCATACGCACCCGGCTGGCGAGCACCCAGCTGGAGTACTCACTGCTGCAGCGCGGTGTGGAGCGCGAGGTGCTGCCGGCCGCGCTGGACCTGGGCATCGGACTGCTGCCGTCCTCGCCGCTGGGGCGCGGGGTGCTCACGGGCAAGTACCGCGACGCGACACCGCCCGACTCGCGCGCTGCCTCGGAACATATGGCGCCCTTCGTCGAGCCGTACCTCGACGACACGGCGAGCCGCATCGTGGACGCCGTGCAGACGGCGGCCGACGGGCTCGCAGTGACCCCGCTCCAGGTCGCCCTGGCCTGGGTCCGCGACCGGCCCGGCGTGGCCGCGCCCGTCGTAGGCGCACGCAACGCACAGCAGCTCACGGCGGCATTGTCAGTGGAGGCCCTTAGTCTTCCTGACGAGATCTGCCGGGCTCTCGACGATGTGTCAGCGCCCGTGCACCGCTATCCCGATCACGACTGGAGCACGCTGTGACCACGGAGCCACCCGAGACCACGGAGAACGCCGAGCCGGGGACGCCGGGGGCCGGGGGTCCGGGACCCGCCGAGGGCGAGACGGCGGGCGGGGGCGCGGACGACGCCGGGGGCGGCCGGGCGCAGGGCGCCGAGGAGAGCGGCGACGAGGCTACGGCGTCGCGGCCGGACGGCGACGCCGGTGACAGCGAGGCCGGGGCCGGCGACGCGGCGGCGCAGAAGTCGGAGGCCGAGGCCGAGCTGGCCGCTCAGCGGATCGAGCGGGAGCGGATCGAGCGGCGCAAGGCGGAGAAGCAGGGGCGCGTCGACAGCGGGACCAAGCTCAGCGGCAAGGCCGCGGACCTGCTGGCCGCCGTACGGGCCGTGGAGAGCGGCGCGAAGCCGGTGGCCGCCGTCTTCAGCGAGCCGGAGCCACCGCGCCGCCCCGCCCCGGAGCCGGCCCGACGACCGCAGCCCGTGGCGGCCGACGCCCCCGCGGGCCCCGCGCCGCAGACCGTCGACTCGGTACGGCGGGTGCTGGCCGACGGCGGCGCCCCGGAGACCCTCGCCCCGCAGATCGCCGCGGTGCTCGGCGAGAGCGCCGTGGACCAGCTGCGGGCCGACCCCTGGCAGTTGCTGCGCGTCGCGGGCGTACGCCCCGAGCAGGCCGACGGGTTCGCGCGGGCGCTGCTCGGCGCGGAGTGCGGACCGGACGACGAGCGGCGCGGCCGGTCGGTGACCGTGTGGCTGCTGGAGCAGGCGGCCCTGGCCGGGCACACGGCCCTGGAGCTGCCGGCGCTCACCGCGGCGCTGGCCCAGCGGGGTGTGCCGGACGCCGACACCGCCGTACAGAACACGCTGGCCGAGGGTGAGGCGCTGGCCTTCCAGGACGCCCTGGACGAACCCGGCGCCCCGGCCCGGCGGGACGACGAGGCGGAGCAGGACGAGGAGCGGCCCGTCCGTGTCCTCGTCGGCCTGGAGCGGTACGCCCTGGCGGAGGAGAGCCTCGCCGACGGGCTGGCCCGGCTGATCAACTCGGCGCCGAAGCAGGACGGTTCGGCCGAGGAGTGGGAGCGGGCGGCGTCCGCCGCGGGCTCCGCCGCCGACCTGGTCCGCGCGGTCTCGGCACATGGTCTGGTCCTCCACACCGGCGGGGAGGCGTCCCTGACCGAACCGGCGGCGCTGCTGCGCGCGGCGCACTCCCTCGGCCTGCGGGCCTGGGCGGCCACGCACACCCCGCTCGGCCGGGAACGCTTCGCGGCGCTGCTGAGCGGGGCGGACCGACCGGACGACGGCGCCGAGGCCGGGGCCGGATCCGCGCCCGGCGTCGCGACCGTGGCCGGACTGCTCTCGGGTGCCGAAGGGCCCGGCCGTGACGCGGACGGTGCGTTCGACCTCGATCTGCTCGTCGTGCTGGACGCCCCGCAGCTGGATGTCGAGACCGCGGCCCTGCTGACGGAGTCGCTGCCGGACGGGGCCCGGCTGGTGCCGGCCGGGGATCCGGCGGTGCTGTGGTCGGCGGGTCCCGGGCGGGTGTTCGCCGACCTGCTGGCGGCGCGGATCTGCCCGCAGATCGCCTCACGGCGACCGGACCCCGGCCCGCTGGGCGAGCTGGTGTCCGGTGTCGGCATCGGTGAGCTGAACCAGGTCGAGGCGCCCGGCAAGGAGCTGGTGATCGTGCCGGTACGGGACGCGGGCGAATGCGTGCACCGCACCGTGCAGCTCGTCGCCGACTCGGTGCCGCGGGCGATCGGCGTCCCGGCCGAGCAGACCCAGGTGATCACGCCGGGCCACGGCGGCGCGGCCGGCACCCGCGCCCTCAACGCCGCGCTCAAGGAGCGGCTCAACCCCGGCCCCGGCCGCTTCGGCGGCTTCGACCCCGGCGACCGCGTCGCCTACTCCCCCGCGCCGGGCCGTACGGTGCCGGGCCAGGTGGTGAAGGCCGACGCCGAGGGACTGCACCTGTCCTGCGCGGGCGAGGCCGTCGTCGTACCGAAGGAACAGGTGGAGCAGTCCGTACGGCACGGCTGGGCCCTGACCGCGCACCAGGCGGTGGGCGGCCGCTGGCCGGCGGTGGTCGTGGTCCTGCCGGGCGACGCGGCGCAGGCCCTCAGCCGCCCCTGGGTCTACACGGCGTTCAGTCGCGCCGACCGCCACCTCTCCGTGGTCCACGGCGTGGAACAGGCCCTGCCCAGGGCGGTCGCGGAGGTCCCGGCCAAGCCACGCACCACCCGCCTGCCCGTCCTGCTCAGAACGCAGGGGACGGCGGCGGACTGACCGCGACGGGGGGGGGGGGGGGGCGGGGGGGGGGGGGGCCCCCCCCCCCCCACCCCCCCCCCCCCCCCCCGGGGAGAGCAGGGCGTCCCCGACCCCGGCGGGGCGGGCG
>NZ_JBHYJA010000018.1:169410-171675 GCF_042740355.1 Streptomyces sp. NPDC059010 | reverse complement strand
CACGGCGGGTCGTTGTTGTTGTCTTTTCCGGGGGGGGGGGGGGCGGCGCGGTGGGGGGTGGTGTTTTATTTATATCTGAGGGCCCCCCCCCCCGCCGAAAACAGCCGCGCCCCGCGTGAGCGATTCGCGTCAGCGATCCGCGTCCAGCGGTTCGAGGTCGTCCTCGTCCAGGTCCGAGTCGAGCTCGTCCTCAAGCTCCTCCTCGGGTTCGTCGTCGCCGTCCGCGTCGCCGTCATCGTCGTCGAGTTCGTCGTCCAGCTCGTCGTCGAAGACGGCGCTGACGTCGAACCGGCACACCACCCGCTGCGGATCGACGCCCTCGAAGGGCATCTCCAGCCACTCCCCGGGCTCGGGCGCCTCGTCCGCGGCGATCACCCACAGCGTGGAGTCGCCCTCCTCCAGACCGAACTCCTTGTGCCGGGAGGCGATCTCGTCCGCCTCGAACTCGCCGAACAGCACGCCCAGCGCCCCGTGCACCGTGCCGGAGAGCTCCGCGCCCTCGTCGTCGTCCACCGCCTCGACCCGCTGCGCCTGCGCCAGCAGCCGCTGCGGCTCCACCACGGCGTAGTCGCGGCGGATCAGCACGCTGAGCGCGTTCGGTTCCTCGGGGCCCGTGTACGGCGGCAGCGCGTCGTCCGTACCGGGGATCTCGAAGGGAGTGACCTCGTCGTAACGGTCGTAGAGCAGCTCGTCGTAGGTCTCGGCGGCCGCGGCCAGCTGGTTGAACGCCTCGTAGACGGCCGGGTCGTCCTCACCCGACCGGCGTTCGACCGCGGCCAGGTGACGGTCGAGCGCGGTCTTGACCGCCTCGGCGGCGGCGCGTACCTCGGCAGCGGTGGGCTGCACAGCATCAGACATAGTGCAGACGCTATCCGTACCGAGCCCCAGCCCGCACAATAGATGCGATGCCCGAATACGAATTTGTCGACGTGTACGTACCGCGCGGGGTCTCCCGCAAGGACGCCACACGCCTGCTGACGGACCATGCCGAGTACGGACACTGGGAGTTGGACCGCCTGAGCCTGCTGCGCGACGGAAGTCGCAGGGTACGGCTGCGCCGCAGGATCATCCGCCAGGTGCGGGCCACATGGTGAGCTGAGGCGACGGGAAGACACGAGCGCACGGAGCAGAACGGAGCGGGCCCCCCCGCGGGGGGGCCCGCTCCGTTCGTGCGGGACTGCTACGCCCTGTTCACTGCGATGCCCGTGCCTTGCGGTAGAGCACCGCGCCCGCGAGCATCGCCCCCGCGCCGACCGGCAGGACGAGGCCCATCGGCAGGTCGCTGCCGGTGTGGGCGAGCTGTGCCTCGCCCTGCGGCTGGGTGACGTTGTGGGCGCCCGGGGTGTTCCCGTGCGAGCCACCGCCCGGCGTCACGCCGCCCGTGCCGGGCGGCGTGCTCGGGGTGCCGGGGTGGTTCGGCTCGCCAGGGTTCCCTGGATTTCCGGGGTTCCCAGGGTTTCCGGGATTGCCAGGGTTTCCGGGATTGCCGGGGTTACCCGGTTCTCCCGGGTTGCCGGGGTTTCCGGGGTTGCCCGGCTGTTCCGGCGACCCGGGCGGGTTCTCGTGCCCGCCGCCCGGCGGGGTGTGGGCACCGCTGCCGTTGTTGGCGCAGTCGTTGCCCTCGGTGGAGTTGCCGATGCCGATGACGTCGACGGTGTTGCCGCACACGTTGACCGGCACATGGACCGGCGCCTGGACGGTGTTGCCGGAGCCGATGCCGGGCGAGTCACTGGCGTGCCCGTCGGCCGACGCCCCCGTGCCACCGGAGCCGCCGTGGCCGCCGGACGCACCGCCGCCCTGGTTGGCGCAGCTGTTGCCGATCGCCGGGTTGAGTACCCCGACGACGTTCACGGTGTTGCCGCAGACGTTGACCGGCGCGTCGACCGGAGCCTGCACCGTGTTGCCCGACAGCACGCCGGGCGAGTTGGAGCTGGTGCCGTGGGCGCCCGAGCCGGTCGCGTGGGCTACGCCGCCCGCGGCGGCGATGACGCCGGTCGCGGCCGCCACGGTCAGCAGGCCCTTGCGGGTGACCTGTCGCATTTGCTGATTACCTGCCTTCGACCTTGTCCCGAAAGGACGATGTGTTCCGGATGGATTCCGGATGGATTCCGGACGGGTTCCGGAGGTGTTCCGAAAGCCCGAAAGGACGACGTCGGTTTCCACCGACGTTCCGAAAAGGCCGGTGGGGCGGGGGCCGCCGGGCGGGGCCCGCCCGGGCGGCGGGGGCCGCCCCGGCGGCGGCGGGCGGGGCCCCCCCCCCAGAGT
>NZ_JBHYJA010000018.1:144325-169400 GCF_042740355.1 Streptomyces sp. NPDC059010 | reverse complement strand
TCTCACCCCCCCTCACAACGAGCTGGGTGTTTCCAACAGCTGCTCCCCCCCCGGCCAGCGCCGCCCTCCTCTGGGGGCCGGCCTCCCCGCCCCCCCCCGGGCTCAGCCCCTGGTCACGGGGCGAGGCACAACGTCACTTGTTGACGCAGGTGTTGCCGAAGGCGGGGTTCAGCACACCGACGACGGAGATCGTGTTGCCGCAGACGTTCACCGGCACCGCGACCGGCACCTGAATGACGTTGCCGGAAACGACGCCCGGGGAGTGCACGGCGGCACCCTGAGCACCCGTGCTAGCCGCGGCCAGGCCCGCGCCCGCGAGAACCAGCCCACCGGTGGCAGCCGCAGCGGCGACGACCTTCTTGATCATTATTCCTCCTTGTTGGCAATGCGATCACAAGTAGCTGATCGCATCACCTGTAACGAGGAGGAACTAATAGGGCTACGACCCTATGAGCGCGTTCACCCTCCCTGGTCACATCCAGTACGTCTGGACGATTTTCAGGACGCGTCGATGAACCGGTCGAGCACCCGGACCCCGAATTGCAGACCGTCCACCGGCACCCGCTCGTCGACGCCGTGGAACATGCCCGCGAAGTCCAGCTCCGGCGGCAGCTTCAGCGGGGCGAAGCCGAAGCCCCGGATGCCGAGGTCGTCGAAGGACTTGGCGTCGGTGCCGCCGGAGAGCATGTAGGGGATGGCCTTCGCGGCGGGGTCCTCGGCGACCAGCGCGGACTGCATCGCCGCGACGAGCGCCCCGTCGAAGCCCGTCTCGACGGCCTTGTCGGCGTGCACGTCCTCGCGCCTGACCTTGGGGCCAAGGATCTTGTCGAGGTCGGCGAGGAACTCCTCCTCGAAGCCGGGCAGGAAGCGGCCGTCGACATGGGCGGTGGCCTCGCCGGGGATGACGTTGACCTTGTAGCCGGCGCCGAGCTGAGTGGGGTTGGCCGTGTTGCTGAGGGTCGCGCCGATGAGCTTGGCGATGCCGCCGAGCTTGGCGAGGGTGCCCTCCATGTTCTCCGGGTCCAGCTCGGTGCCGAGGGCGTCGCCGAGCTCGTCGAGGAAGGCCCGGGTGGTCTTGGTGACCCGCACCGGGAACTTGTGCCGGCCGAGGCGGGCGACCGCCTCCGACAGCTCGGTGATCGCGTTGTCCCGGTGGATCATCGACCCGTGTCCGGCCGTACCGGCCACGGTCAGCTTCATCCAGTGGATGCCCTTCTCGGCCGTCTGGATCAGATAGAGCCGCCGCTCCTCGCTCACGGTGAACGAGAACCCGCCCACCTCGCTGATCGCCTCGGTGACGCCCTCGAAGAGGTCCGGGTGCTTGTCGACGAGGAACCGGGCGCCGTACTTGCCGCCGGCCTCTTCGTCGGCGAGGAACGCGAGCACGATGTCCCGCGGGGGCCTGCGCCCGCTGCGCAGCCGGTCGCGTACGACCGCCAGGGTCATCGCGTCCATGTCCTTCATGTCGACGGCCCCGCGCCCCCACACGCACCCGTCCGCGACCTCGCCGGAGAAGGGGTGGTGGGTCCAGTCGTCGGCGTTGGCCGGTACGACGTCGGTGTGTCCGTGGATCAGCAGCGCGGGCCGGGACGGATCCTCGCCCTCGATCCGCGCCACGGTGGAGGCGCGGCCCGGGTGGGACTCGAAGATCTTCGGTTCGAGCCCCACCTCGGCGAGCTTCTCGGCGACGTACTCGGCCGCCTTGCGCTCACCGGGACCCGAGTGGTCGCCGTAGTTGCTGGTGTCGATCTGGATCAGCTCGCGGCAAAGGTCCACGACCTCGTCCTCGCCGGTGATACCCCTGGCCGTGTCCGTCTCGCTCACGCTGCTTCCTCCCGCACTGTCACTGCTGGTGGGTCCCCCTCATCCTCCCCCTCCGCCCGGCCCCGCCCAAGACCGGCCGCGCCCCGTCACATGCCGTTCACGCCACGACGGGGGGTGATCGGGGCACCCTTCGAAGCCTGGTAATGTTTCCTCTGTCGCCGCGAGGGAAACCCCGCGCGACAGACACCTTGTCCGGGTGGCGGAATGGCAGACGCGCTAGCTTGAGGTGCTAGTGCCCTTTATCGGGCGTGGGGGTTCAAGTCCCCCCTCGGACACTTGAAAGTGCGAGGGCCGTGACCGTGAGGTCGCGGCCCTCGCTCATTGTGTGGGGGATGTCTCGTTCCGTAGAAGATCACCAGGTCAGGGCCTGTTCCGGCGGTGAGCCGGTGGCCCCGATCGGCTGGTTCGAGTGGCATGTCGAAGTGCCCGAACCTAGCGTCGTACTAAAATTTCCGGCTTGTTACGGAGCTGGAGCCGGACAACCCCAGGCAAACCTGCGGGCCCGCCAGCGCCCCGGAGGCTTCCGGGATCGAGACGCGAGGACCGGATGGCAGCCATACACGAGAGCGAAGCTCTCGGCCTGCTCGACGAAGAGCTGAGCGCAGAGATCCACCAGCAGTTCGGTGACCGGGCACGTTTCTCCGGAGGTCCGGCGGCCTCCCCTCGCACACTCGTCGATGTCTTCGAGGCGTCCGTGCGGTCGTATCCGGACGAGCCGGCGCTGGACGACGGCACCACCTCCCTCACCTACCGCGCGCTGGCCGTCGAGGTCGCGCGGCTGCGGCGCGAGCTCGCCGCGGCAGGGGTCGGGCTCGGCGACCGGGTCGGGGTCCGGGTGCCGTCCGGGACCAATGATCTCTACGTGGCGATCCTCGCCGTGCTCGCGGCCGGTGCCGCCTATGTGCCGGTCGACGCCGAGGACCCGGACGAGCGGGCCGAGCTGGTGTTCGGGGAGGCGGATGTACGGGCCGTGATCGGAGCCGGGCACGAGATCGCGGTGCACGGTGTCTCCGAGGCGCCCGCCGGCCGTCCCGGTGTGGAGCACGACGCGTGGATCATCTTCACGTCCGGTTCCACCGGGAAGCCGAAGGGTGTCGCCGTCTCGCACCGCAGTGCCGCCGCGTTCGTGGACGCCGAGGCCGCGCTGTTCCTCACCGAGGAGCCGATCGGGCCCGGGGACCGGGTCATGGCGGGTCTTTCGGTCGCGTTCGACGCGTCCTGCGAGGAGATGTGGCTGGCCTGGCGGTACGGCGCCTGTCTGGTGCCGGTGCCGCGTTCGCAGGTCAGGAGCGGTGCCGATCTCGGGCCGTGGCTGGTCGAGCAGGAGATCACCGTGGTGTCCACGGTGCCCACGCTGGCCGCGCTCTGGGAGCCGGAGACCCTCAACGACGTACGGCTGCTGATCTTCGGCGGTGAAGCCTGTCCGCCCGAGCTGGCGCAGCGGCTGGTGACCGAGGGCCGCGAGGTCTGGAACACGTACGGGCCGACCGAGGCGACCGTCGTGGCCTGTGCGGCGCTGATGAGCGGCGAGGAGCCGATCCGGATCGGGCTGCCGCTGGACGGCTATGAGCTGGCCGTCGTGGACGAGGCCGGGGAGCCGGTGCCGATGGGCGGCAGTGGGCAGCTCGTCATCGGCGGTGTGGGGCTCGCGCGGTATCTCGACGCCGAGAAGGACGCGGAGAAGTACGCGCCGCTGGAGTCGCTGGGCTGGGAGCGGGCGTACCGCAGTGGTGACCTGGTCAAGGCGGAGCCGGAGGGGCTAGTGTTCCTCGGGCGGGCCGACGAGCAGATCAAGCTCGGGGGGCGGCGGATCGAGCTCGGTGAGGTGGATGCCGCGTTGCAGGCGCTGCCGGGGGTGGCCGGTGCGGCCGCGGCCGTGCGGACCGCTCGCAGCGGGAATCAGCTGCTCGTCGGGTACGTCGTCACACAGGACGGCTGGGACCAGGCCGTGGCCGTCGAGAAGCTGCGGGCCGAGCTGCCCGCCGCGCTCGTTCCGCTGCTCGCGCCGGTCGACGACCTGCCGACCCGCACCTCGGGCAAGGTGGACCGGGCCGCGCTGCCGTGGCCCCTGGAGGGGCTGGAGACCGGCGGTCCGGCCGAGCAGCTCTACGGCACCGAGGCGTGGCTGGCGGAGCAGTGGACCGCGGTGCTCGGCATCCCCGTGAGCAGCGCGTCCGACGCGTTCTTCGCGATCGGCGGCAGCAGTCTGGCCGCCGCGCAGCTGACGACGCGGCTGCGGACCCGCTATCCGAGCGCGGCCGTCCTGGACATCTACCAGCAGCCGGTGCTGCGCAAGCTGGCCCGGCACCTGGAGGAGTCCGCGCACGACGACGGGGCGGAGCGGATCATCGCGCCGGTGCCCGGGCGGGCGCAGCTGATCCAGGTTCTGCTTCTTGTTCCGCTGTTCACGGTGCTGGGCCTGCGCTGGACGGTCGCGCTGGCCGCCCTGGGCAATGTGCTGCCCGCCTACGCGTGGCTGCCGACGGCGCCCTGGTGGCTCCTGGCGGTCGGGGCGCTCGCCCTGTTCAGCCCGCCGGGGCGGCTGGCGCTGGCCGCCGGTGGTGCGCGGCTGCTGCTGAAGGGGGTGAAGCCCGGACGGTACGAGCGTGGTGGCAGCGTGCACATGCGGCTGTGGACCGCCGAGCGGCTCGCCGAGTTCAGTGGGGCGACCTCGCTGACCGGGGCCTGGCTGGAGCGGTACGCGCGGGCGCTGGGCGCGAAGATCGGATCCGACGCCGACCTGCACTCGCTGCCGCCGGTCACCGGGCTGCTGAAGCTGGGCCGGGGCGCGGCCGTCGAGTCCGAGGTGGATCTGTCCGGGTACTGGCTGGACGGGGACCGACTGGAGATCGGCGCGGTGAAGGTGGGCGCGCATGCCGTCGTCGGCACGCGCAGCATGCTCTTCCCGGGTGCCCGGGTCGGCAAGCGGGCCGAGGTGGCGCCCGGGTCGGCGGTCACCGGGCAGGTTCCGACCGGTCAGCGGTGGGCGGGCGCGCCCGCGGTCAAGCTGGGCAAGGCCAAGCGCAACTGGCCCAAGGAGCGGCCGCGGCGCGGGACGTACTGGCGGGTGATGTACGGGCTCACGGGCCTCGCGCTCAGCGCGCTTCCCGTGGTGGCCGGGGCGGCCGCGTTCCTCGTGGGCCGGGAGCTCTTCACGCCGGACGCGCCTCTGACGGGAGCCGCGCTGGCGCTGGTACCGGCGACGCTCGCCTTCGGGCTGGCGTATGCCGTGCTGCTGCTGGTCTCGGTGCGGCTGTTGAGCCTGGGGCTGCGCGAGGGGACGTATCCGACGCACAGCAGGGTCGGCTGGCAGGCGTGGACGGTCACGCAGCTGATGGACCGCTCGCGCGAGACGCTGTTCCCGCTGTACGCCGGGCTGGTCACGCCGGTGTGGCTGCGGCTGCTCGGGATGCGGATCGGCAAGGGCGCCGAGGTGTCGACGGTGCTGGCGCTGCCCAGTCTGACCAGGGTCGGTGAGGGCGCGTTCCTGGCCGACGACACGCTGACCGCGCCGTACGAGCTCGGTGGTGGCTGGATGCGGATCGGGCGAGCGGAGATCGGGCGGCGGGCCTTCCTCGGGAACTCGGGGATGACGGCGCCCGGTCGGACCGTGCCCGACGGCGGGCTTGTCGGCGTGCTGTCGGCGACGCCGAAGAAGGCGAAGAAGGGCACGTCGTATCTGGGGCTGCCGCCGGTGAAGCTGCCCCGCAGTGCCGCCGGCGGCGACCAGAGCCGGACGTACGATCCGTCGGCGCGGCTGCTGTGGGCGCGCGGGCTGGTGGAGCTGTGCCGGATCGTGCCGGTGTTCTGCTCGGCGGGGATCGCGGTGCTGACGGTGGCGGCGCTGTGTGCGCTGGGGGGCTGGGCGCCGCTGCTGTCCGGGTTGGTGCTGCTGGGGGCCGGGGTCGTGGCGGGGCTGGTGTCCGTCGTGGCCAAGTGGCTGCTCGTGGGTCGGCATCACAGCGGGGAGCATCCGCTGTGGTCGTCCTTCGTGTGGCGCAATGAGCTGGCCGACACCTTCGTGGAGGTGCTGGCCGTGCCGTGGCTGGCGGGTTCGGTGCCGGGTACGCCGGTGATGACGGCGTGGCTGCGGGGGCTGGGCGCACGGATCGGAAAGGGCGTCTGGGTGGACAGCTACTGGCTGCCCGAGACCGATCTGGTGACACTGGAGGACGCCGCCACCGTGAATCGGGGCTGTGTGCTCCAGACGCACCTCTTCCACGACCGGATCTTGCGGACGGATACTGTGGTCCTCCGTGAGGGCGCGACGCTGGGTCCTGGCGGGATCGTTCTGCCCGGCAGCGCGATCGGGGCCCGTACGACGCTGGGTCCCGCGTCGCTCGTGATGGCGGCGGAGTCGGTCCCCGACGACACCCGTTGGCTCGGCAATCCGATCGAGGCATGGCGTCCCTGAGCGCGGCCCACTCGGGGCCGGAGAGCGGTGGGCCGGCACGAAGTGGCATCAGTACGGCGCAGGGAGCACAGACAGCAGTGGCAGTTCAGCAGGCGGCGGGCGCGGACCCGTACTTCCCGGAGCACGGCGATCCCCGCTACCGGGTGCACCGGTACGAGCTGGCGCTGGACTACCGCCCGGGCCCGAACCGGCTGTCGGGGACGGCCCGGATCAACGCGATCGCGGGGCGCTCGCCGCTCACCGAGTTCGTGCTGAACCTGGCCGACTTCAAGATCGGGCGGGTCCGGCTGGACGGACGGCAGCCGCACTACACGCATCGCGGCGGCAGGCTGCGGGTGCGCCCCGCCAAGCCGATCCGGGCCGGGGCGGCCTTCACCGTCGAGGTGCACTGGTCGGGCAACCCCAAGCCGGTGAACAGCCCCTGGGGCGGGATCGGTTGGGAGGAGCTGGAGGACGGGGCGCTGGTGGCGAGCCAGCCGATCGGGGCGCCGTCGTGGTACCCGTGCAACGACCGGCCCGCCGACAAGGCGTCGTACCAGATCTCGATCACCACGCCGTCGGCGTACGCGGTGGTGGCGGGCGGTCGGCTGCTGACCCGGACGACGAAGGCGAGCACGACCACCTGGGTCTACGAGCAGGCCGCGCCGACGTCCAGCTATCTGGTCGGGCTGTCGATCGGGAAGTACCAGACGGTGCTGCTTGGCGACCCGGGGCTGGGCGGGGTGCCGCAGCACGGGCACATCCCGGCGCATCTGCTGGGCGACTTCTCGCGGGACTTCGCGCGTCAGCCGCAGATGATGGACGTCTTCCAGGAGCTGTTCGGGCCGTACCCGTTCGACGAGTACGCGGTCGTGGTGACCGAGGAGGAGCTCGATGTGCCCGTCGAGGCACAGGGGTTGTCGCTGTTCGGCGCCAACCATGTGGACGGGGCGCGTGGTTCGGAGCGGCTGGTGGCGCACGAGCTGGCCCATCAGTGGTTCGGCAACAGCGTGTCCATCGCGGACTGGCGGCACATCTGGCTGAACGAGGGGTTCGCGAAGTACGCGGAGTGGCTGTGGTCGGAGCGCTCGGGCGGGCGTACGGCGCAGCAACTGGCCGCCATCGCGCACCGGTTGCTGGCGTCGCAGCCACAGGATCTGCGGCTGGCGGATCCGGGCCGGAAGTCGATGTTCGACGACCGGCTCTACGAGCGGGGCGGGCTCGTCCTGCACGCGGTGCGCTGTGCGCTGGGCGACATCGCCTTCTTCCGCATGCTGCGCAGCTGGGGCCCGCTGCACCGGGGCGGCACGGTGACGACCAAGGCCTTCGTCTCCCATGTGGCCCGCTTCGCGAGCGAGCCGGTGGACGAGCTGTTCGAGGCGTGGGTGTACGGGGCGGCGCTGCCGCCGCTGCCCGGGGCCGAGACGCGGGCGGCGGGCTAGCACAATGGCAGGCATGACCACGCGTTCCTGCCCGTGCGGGCTGTCCAAGCCGTACGGCGAGTGCTGCGGCCGTTTCCACGCGGGTGCGGCCGCCGCGCCGACCGCGCAGGCGCTGATGCGGTCGCGGTACAGCGCGTTCGTCAAGGGCGATGTCGCGTATCTGCTGCGCACCTGGCATCCGAGGACGCGGCCGGCGCGGCTGGAGCTCGATCCGGGGATGCGGTGGACCGGGCTGGAGATCCTGGACGCGACGGACGGTTCGGCGTTCCACGCCACGGGGACGGTGACCTTCCGGGCCTCGTTCCGGGGCGGGTCGCTGCATGAGCGGAGCCGGTTCGAGCGGGTCGACGGGGCGTGGGTGTACGTGGACGGCGAGTTCCCGGACCAGTAGGGCTACGGCGCCAGGATGTCCAGTTCCTGAAGGGCCCCCACCGTGATCTCCCGGGTCAGGTGTTCCGCCCGGGCGGCGTCGCCCGCGCGGACCGCCTCCGCCACCTGGACGTGGAGGGTCACGGCGGCCGGGTCGGGGTCCTCGAACATGATCTCGTGGTGGGTGCGGCCGGTGAGGACCTCGGCCACCACGTCGCCGAGGCGGGCGAACATCTCGTTGCCGGAGGCGTTCAGGATGGCGCGGTGGAAGGCGATGTCGTGGACGAGGTAGCCCTCCAGCTGGTGGCCGCGGGAGTTGGCGACCATCCCGAGGGCGCACTCGGTGAGTTCGGCGCACTGGTCGGCGGTGGCGTGCTTGGCGGCCAGGCCGGCCGCGGCCGGCTCGATCGCCGAGCGCAGCACGGTCAGTGAGCGCAGCTGCTGGGGGCGGTCGGCGCCCGCCAGACGCCAGCGGATGACCTGGGGGTCGTAGACGTTCCACTCGGCCTTGGGGCGCACCGTGACGCCCACGCGGCGGCGGGACTCGACCAGGTGCATGGACTCCAGGACCCGCACCGCCTCGCGCATCACCGACCGCGACACCTCGAAGCGCTGCGCCAGCTCGTCCGTGCGCAGGACGCTGCCGGGCGGATACTCGCCCGCGGTGATCGCGGGGCCGAGGGTCTCCAGTACATGGCCGTGCAGCCCCCGGCCCGGTGTGCTCATGCACTCAGCGTACGGGGCAGATCACGGGAACAAAAAGTCAGACTTATTCATCACAGCCTCTTGAATTCGTCGTACCTAATGGGTTTCAGTTGCGTCGGCGTCCCCGGACGCCGTGTGTCGACGGAGACAGCAGACAGTGAGGCAGCGATGAACTCCCCCCATGTCGTCGTGGTCATGGGCGTCGCGGGCACCGGCAAGACCACCATCGGTCCCCTGCTCGCGGCCCGGCTCGGCGTCCCGTACGCCGAGGGCGACGACTTCCACCCGCAGGCCAACATCGCCAAGATGTCGGCCGGCACCCCGCTCGACGACGCGGACAGGTGGCCGTGGCTGGACGCCATCGGCGCCTGGGCGGACGGGCGGGCCGGGCTCGGCGGGGTGGTCAGCTGCTCGGCGCTGAAGCGGTCGTACCGGGACCGGTTGCGGGCCACCGCACCCGGGGTCGTGTTCGTGCACCTCACCGGTGACCGGGCCCTCGTGGAGGACCGGATGTCGCACCGGCAGGGGCACTTCATGCCGACCGCGCTGCTGGACTCCCAGTTCGCCACCCTTCAGCCGCTCCAGCCGGACGAGGCCGGAGTCGCCGTGGATGTCGCCGGCGGCCCGGAGGAGATCACCGAACGGGCCGTCGAAGCACTGAACGCGCTGCCCGGCACCGGCACCGGCACACCGCGGTAGTCCCCTTCCGGGCACCCACCCCCGAGTCACCACCCCCCACGCGTCCCCCATCCCCGTACCTGCAAGGGAACCCCCGTGACCAGACTCAGCGTCGAGATGCTGGCAGCGGACCCGGTCGAGCCCATCACCTCGGCCGGCCACGCTCAGCTGGGCGTCGCCGTCCTGGCGGGCATCGCCGTCATCGTCCTGCTCATCACCAAGTTCAAGCTCCACGCGTTCCTGTCGCTGACCCTCGGGTCGCTGGCGCTCGGCGCGATCGCCGGGGCGCCGCTCGACAAGGTCATCGTCAGCTTCACCACCGGGCTCGGCACCACGGTCGCCGGCGTGGGCGTGCTGATCGCCCTCGGCGCGATCCTGGGCAAGATGCTCGCCGACTCGGGCGGCGCCGACCAGATCGTCGACACCATCCTCGCCAGGACCGGCGGCCGTTCGATGCCGTGGGCGATGGTGCTGATCGCCTCGGTGATCGGTCTGCCGCTGTTCTTCGAGGTCGGCGTCGTGCTGCTGATCCCGGTCGTGCTGATGGTCGCCAAGCGCGGCAACTACTCGCTGATGCGCATCGGCATCCCCGCCCTGGCCGGTCTGTCCGTGATGCACGGCCTGGTCCCGCCGCACCCCGGCCCGCTGGTCGCGATCGACGCCATCGGCGCCGACCTGGGGGTCACGCTGGCGCTCGGCGTCCTCGTCGCGATACCGACCGTGATCATCGCCGGCCCGCTGTTCTCGCGGTACGCGGCGCGCTGGGTGGACGTCCCGGCTCCCGAGCGGATGCTGGCCGCGATCGAGGGTTCCGCCCAGGACCCCGCGCAGCGCGGGACCAAGGACCCGCAGAAGCGGCCCGCCTTCGGGGCCACGCTGGCCACGATCCTCCTCCCCGTCGTCCTGATGCTCTCCAAGGCGCTGGTCGACATCGTCATCGACGACCCCGAGAACACCGTCCAGCGGGTCTTCGACGTCATCGGCTCGCCGCTGATCGCCCTGCTCGCCTCCGTGCTCGTCGGCATCTTCACGCTGCTCAGGCCCGCCGGGTTCGGCAAGGAGCGGATCTCGCCGCTGGTCGAGAAGAGCCTCGCGCCCATCGCGGGCATCCTGCTGATCGTGGGTGCGGGCGGCGGCTTCAAGCAGACGCTGATCGACACGGGCGTGGGCCAGATGATCCTCGAAATCTCCGAGGACTGGTCGATCCCGGCACTGCTGCTGGCCTGGCTGATCGCGGTGGCGATCCGTCTCGCGACGGGCTCTGCGACGGTGGCCACGGTCTCGGCGGCCGGTCTGGTCGCCCCGCTCGCGGCCGACATGTCGACCACCCACGCGGCCCTGCTGGTCCTCGCCATCGGCGCCGGCTCGCTCTTCTTCAGCCATGTCAACGACGCCGGATTCTGGCTGGTCAAGGAGTACTTCGGCCTGAACGTCGGCCAGACCATCAAGACCTGGTCCGTCATGGAGACGATCATCTCGGTCGTCGCCGGCGGTGTGGTCCTCCTCCTCTCGCTGATCATCTAGGGACACCGGGACAGGGATACGACGATGACGGCTCACCCCCTCTTCGACATCGGCGGCCGCACAGCCCTGGTCACCGGCTCCAGCCGGGGCATCGGCCATGCGCTCGCCCGCGGTCTGGCGGAGGCCGGCTGCACGGTGGTCCTCAACGGACGGGACGGCGAACGCCTCACCGAGGCCGCCGCCGGACTCAGGGCCGCCGAGCTGCCCGGCGCCGTCCACACGGCCGCGTTCGACGTGACCGACAGCGCCTCCGTGGCCGCCGGGATCGCGGACGTCGAGGAGCGGGTGGGCCCGCTCGACATCCTGGTCAACAACGCGGGCATGCAACTGCGCGCGCCGCTCCTGGAGTTCACCGACTCCGACTGGCACCGCATCCTGGACACCAATCTGACCAGCGCCTTCCTCGTCGGCCGTGAGACGGCCCGGCGGATGACGGAGCGCGGTCACGGAAAGATCGTCAACATCTGCTCCCTGCAGAGCGAGGTGGTCCGCCCCGGCATCGCGCCCTACGCCGCCACCAAGGGCGCGCTGAAGATGCTCACCAAGGGCATGTGCGCGGACTGGGGCCCGTACGGCGTCCAGGTCAACGGCATCGGCCCCGGCTACATCGAGACCGAGCTGACCGGGCCCCTCGTCCGGGACGAGGAGTTCAGCGCCTGGGTGCGCCGCCGCACCCCGGCCGGCCGCTGGGGCCGTACCGAGGACCTGGTGGGCGGAGTGCTGTTCCTCGCCTCTCCGGCCGCGGACTTCGTCAGCGGGCAGGTGCTGTACGTCGACGGCGGAATGACCAGCGTGCTGTGAAGGAGGCCTCGGGGATGCTCGGTTGTGTGATCCACGGTGCGGGCGACCTGCGGGTCGAGGAGGTGCCCCCGCGGGCACCCGGCCCCGGGCAGGCGCTGGTCGCCGTGCGCTACGGCGGCGTCTGCGGCTCCGACCTGCACTACTGGCGGCACGGCGGGGTCGGCGACTTCCGGCTGAGGGAGCCGATGGTGCTCGGCCACGAGGTGGTCGGGACGGTCGTCTCCTACGGCTCCGGAGCGTCGGGTCCGCCTCCCGGTATGGCCGTCGCGGTGCACCCGGCGACGCCCTGCGGGGTCTGCCCCGAGTGCGCGGACGGACGGCGCAACGTCTGCCGCGACACCCGCTACCTCGGCAGCGCGGCCCGCTTCCCGCACGTACAGGGCGGGTTCGCCGACCGACTGACCGTCCCCGCCGACCAGTTGCGCCCCCTCCCGCCCGGCCTTGACCTGCGGCGCGCCGCCCTCGCCGAGCCGCTGTCCGTCGCCCTGCACGCCGTGCGGCGGGCCGGTGCGGTGGCCGGGCGGCACGTCCTGGTCACCGGCGCCGGTCCGATCGGGTGCCTGGTGGTCGCGGCGGCGAAGGCGGCGGGGGCCGCGCGGGTCACGGTGACGGACCTGCTGCCCGCGGCCCTGCGGTACGCGCGGATCGCGGGCGCCGACACCCTCGTACGCGCCGACGACCCGGACGATGCCGGGTGGCCTTCCGAAGTGGACGTGGCGATCGAGGCGTCCGGCGTGGCTGCCGGGTTGGACACCTGTCTGCGGCTGGTGCGGCGCGGTGGTGTCGTGGTCCAGCTGGGGATGCTGCCGCCGGGGAGGAGCCCGTTCGCGGGGAACCTCGTCGTGAGCCGGGAGATCGAGGTGCGGGGGGCGTTCCGGTTCGACGGGGAGTTCGACGGGGCGCTGGAACTGCTCGCGACGGAGGGGTTGTTCGACGGGCTGGTGAGTGCGGTGGTGCCGGTGCGGGACGCGGAGTCGGCGTTCGAACTGGCGGCGGACCGAAACCGGTCGTGCAAGGTGCTGCTGGACTTCGGGGGCTGAGGGCCGGGGGCTTAGGGCCGGGGGCTGTGGCCGCTGGCCGCTGGCCGCTGGCCGCTGGCCGCTGGCCGCTGGCCGCTGGGGGAACGAGATGCCCCGTACCTGAAATCACTCTGACGATCACTCAAACCGGCTTCCCCCAACCGCACCCCCGGCCTGATGATGAGGAAACCTCCGGGGGCCGCCGCAGCCGTCCGGGGCCGGAAACATCGGGGGGCGTCATGGCGGTTTCCCTCGGGATGCGTATCTCGGGGCTGCTCGTCGTAGGGGCGGTGGCGGTGGCAGCCGCCGCCTTCACCGGTGACGGTGGCGGGCCGGCGGACAACAGGGGCGGCGGAAGCAGCATCGTCACCACCGGCCCCTCTGACGGCGCCCGAGGGCTGCCGACCGGTCCGGCGAGCGGCTCCACTCCCCCGGTACGACCGTCGGCGGACGGCCACATCGGCGCGCCCGCACCCACCGCTGCGCCGAGCGCGACCCGGGACGGAACGGCGAGTGCGAGCCCGGCTGCCGCACCCAGCCCCACCATGACCCGTAAGTTCCTCGACGCCCCCGCCTGGCTCCCGCCCGGCCCCGACTCGCCGAATCTGGACGGCACTTCGGACCCGGCGAGCGTGTACGACCTGCTCCGCGACCCGGCCAAGTGCCGGAACGCCCTGAGCGTGATCCCCCGGACGCCGACCGCCGACGGCGACGGCGACGGCGACGGCGACGGCGACTGGACGGTGATGCGTGGCCTGGCCGCCGCCTGTCTGGCCGTGCAGGGCGAGGGCGGCAGCTGGGAACAGGCGGCACGGGACCATGCCGCACTGGCGGAGGGGGCCGGCTCCTGCAAGGGGCGCGCCGCGTACGCCGTGCTGGGCGGGCTGCTCGACTTCCACCGGCGGCATCCCGGCGACACCGTGCGGCTGAAGGCCCCGTCCGGCGGTACACCGGCGTGCGGCTACCGGATCGCCGGGGTGGACACGGGCGGCGACGGTACGGCGAAGCCCGGTGACACGATCGGGATCGAGCTGGCCGACCCGTACTTCGACGAGGCCGAACTGCTGCGGGCCGGGAGCGTGAGCATCGGCGGGCAGCAGGTGGCCATGGTGTCCGTGCCGGTGTCCGCACCGGGGTCGGCTTCCGTGACCGCTCCGGGGTCGGCTCCGGCCTCCACTCCGGCATCCGCTCCGAACGCGGAATCGGGCGGGCCGCTGGTGCTGTCAGCCGTCGTACCGGCGCTGGAGCCGGGCCCGGTCGAGGTGGTCGTGCGTTACGCCGACGCCGAGGTGCGTCTGCCCGCCGCGTTCACGGTGGCCGCTCCCGACGTGATCCCGGATCCGAACGCGACGTCGGTGTCGTCGCTCGGCGTCTTCCAGGAGCCGGTAGCCGCCTCAGTGCCGCCACAGCGAGTGCTCCCGCTCGGCCCACTCCCGGCTCACCAACCCGGTCCGCATACCCCGGCGGGACTCCGGGTCCCCCAGTGCCATGCCGATGTGGCCCGCGAGGACGATGCCGATGGTGAGCGCCAGCCAGTCGTGGACGAAGGTCGCGCTGGTGCGCCAGACCAGGGGTGTGAGGTGGGTGAACCACATCATCAGGCCGGTGCCGAGCATCACCAGCGTGGCGCCCGCGATCCAGGCCGCGTAGATCTTCTGGCCGGCGTTGAACTTGCCCGCCGGACGCGACGAGTGCCGCTTGTCCCGGCGCAGGGCGGCGCGCAGCCAGCTGCGGTCGTGCGGGCCGAAGCGGTTGAGGAAGCCCAGGTCGGCGCGGAACAGGCGGGAGGCGAGGCCGGCCAGGACGGGCACCGGCAGGGCGAGGCCGGCCCACTCGTGGACGCGGACCACCAACTCGCGGCGGCCGACGAGTTCGGCGAGCTGCGGGATGTACAGACAGGCCGCGGTCACCACGCACACGCCCATCAGCACGGCCGTCGTACGGTGCACCCAGCGGGTGGCCAGGCCGAAGCGCCGGACGCCCGTGGCCGGGCCGGGGGCGTCAAGTCGTAGGCTCATCGTCGCGTCCGTTCGAGCGGCCGACCCAGGCGTCGACGTCGTAGCCCCGTTCCTCCCAGTAGCCCGGCTTCACGTCCTTGGTGACGGTGATACCGGAGAGCCACTTGGCGGACTTGTAGAAGTACATCGGCGCCACATAGAGGCGTACCGGGCCGCCGTGGGCGTGGCCGAGGTCCTTGTCCTGCATGCGCAGGGCGACGAGGACGTCCGCGCGGCGGGCCTGGTCGAGGGTGAGGCTCTCGGAGTACGCGCCGTCGAAGCAGGTGAAGCGCACCGCCCCGGCCCCCTCGCGCACCCCCGCGGCGTCGAGCAGCCGGGACAGACGCACGCCCTCGAACGGTGTGTGCGGGACCCGCCAGCCGGTCACGCACTGGACGTCGCGCACCATCCGGGTCTGCGGCAGCGCGCGCAGGTCGGCGAGCGTGTATGTCCGGGGGCGGTCGACCAGGCCGTCGACGGTGAGGCGGTAGGTGGTGGTGTCCTTGCGGGGTACGGAGGAGGTCACCGAGTAGTAGCGGAAGCCGCCGCCGTTGGGCAGCAGGTCCGTGAGACCGGTGGGGTCCTTGTCGGACGCGCTCGCGAGGAAGGACTCCAGGCCGCGTTGCAGGGTGGGCGCGGTGACCACGCCGAGGGCGCCCAGGCCGAGGGTGCCGAGGAGGACGCGGCGGCCGATGGGTTTGCCCTTCGCCTCGGCCTCTGCTTCGGCCCTCTCCTCGCCCTCTGCTTCGGGGGGTTCGGGCTGTTCGGACTGTTCGGGGTTCACCGTTTCATTCGAACACCCGCGACCCGGCCGGGGCCAGGAATCGCGGGTGCCCGTCAGAGTTCCGTAATCGCCTCTTACTCCTCTACGGAGTTTCCGTCGCCGCCTTGTCCAGCTGGAACGCCTCGTTGCCGAGCCCGATGCGGGCGTGCCGCTCGGGGGCGCGGGAGCGCAGGAGCAGGCCCTGCACCAGGCCGGCGGCCAGGGCGAGGGCGATCACGGCGGGCAGCGCCCAGCTCAGGGCGGAGCCGGAGCCCGCCCCGATCAGGACGTCGAAGTCCTTGACGGTGTAGACGACGATGAACAGCAGCGCGAGGACGGAGAGCGCGGAGGCGGCCAGCCGCCAGAACTGGGCCGCCGCTGCCCCGCGGCGGACGAAGAAGACGACGACCGAGGCCGAGGCGGCGGCCATCAGCGCGGCCACGCCCAGCGCGCCCAGGCTGCCCATCCAGGTGAACAGGTGCAGGACCGGTGCGGTCGGGTCGCCAGCCGGCTTGTCGTCGGTGAGCGCGAAGGCGGCGACGACCACGATCGAGATCCCGGTCTGCAGCAGCGAACCCGTGCCGGGGGCGCCGCTCGCGCCGCTGGTACGGCCGAAGGCGCCGGGCAGCAGGCCCTCGCGGCCCATGGCGAAGGCATAGCGGGCGACGACGTTGTGGAAGCTGAGCATCGCCGCGAACATGCCGGTCACGAACAGCACGTGCAGGACGTCGGTGAAGCCGGTGCCGAGGAGATCCTCGGTGAGGAAGAACAGCAGGCCGGCGCTCTGTTCCTGGGCGGTGCCGACGATCGCCGAGGGGCCGGCGGCGACGGTGTACGCCCAGCAGCTGATCGTGTAGAACACCGCGATGCCGCCGATGGCCAGGAACATCACGCGGGGCACGAGGACATGCGGGCGACTGGTCTCCTCGGCGTAGACGGGCGCCTGCTCGAAGCCGAGGAAGGCGGCGACGCAGAAGCACAGGGCGGTGCCTATGCCCGCGCCGGTGAGGGTGTCCGGGTTGAAGGCGTGCAGCGACAGGCCCTCCTTGGCGGGGTCGGCGATCGCGGCGACGTCGAAGACGACGACGAGGGCGACCTCGATGATCAGCAGGACGCCGAGTACGCGCGCGTTGAGGTCGATCTTGAGCCAGCCGAGGGCGCCGACCAGGAGCACGGCGAGGAGCGCCGGTATCCACCAGGCGACCTCCGTGTCCAGGTAGGTGGCGAACAGGCCGGAGACCTCGAAGCCGAAGATGCCGTAGATGCCGACCTGGAGGGAGCTGTAGGCGACCAGCGCGACCATCGCGGCGCCGGCGCCGGCCGTGCCGCCGAGGCCGCGGGAGATGTACGCGTAGAAGGCGCCCGCGTTGTGGACGTGCCGGCTCATCTCGGCGTACCCGACGCTGAACAGGGCGAGGACGAGGCCGAGGATCACGAAGAGCAGCGGCTGGCCGAGGACACCCATCACCCCGAAGGTCGTGGGCATGACACCCGCGACGACCATCAGAGGGGCGGTGGCGGCGAGCACCGACAGCAGCAGGCCCGCGGTACCCAGCCGGTCGGCGCGCAGAGCGCGGTCCTCGCCCTTGAACGTACTGATCCCTCCGCCGCCCGCGGAGACTCTGCTCGTACTGGAACTGCCCGTCGTCATGAGAGACCGTCCTTTGTCGGGTGGGGGTGGGGGTGGGGGTACGCGGTCGGGTGTGCGGCTCTGGCATGCAGGTCGGGTCGGTGCTGTCGCGTTGCGACGGGGCCGTTGCGTCGAGTCGGCGCCGTTGTGTCGGGTCGCGGCCGGCACGTCGAGTCTGGGCCGTTGCGTCGGGCCGGCCCCGTCCCGTCGGCTCGGCTTCGCTGCGTCGCGACGGAGCCGTTGCGTCGCGTCGATGCCGTCACGTCGAGTCGCTCCTGTCACGTCGGGTCGGCGCCGTCACGTCGTGCCGAGTGCGGTGTCTCGGGCCGTGCGGAAGGCGGCGTAGGCGTCGTGGTCCGGGTAGGACCACGGTGACGGGGTGGCGTGGTCGCCGATGCGGTGGAACAGGGCGGCGGCCTCGGCGCCGCGGCCCTCGCAGACCTTGGCGTGGGCGAGGAAGTTCAGGTCGATCAGGCGGCGCGGGTGGCCTTCCTGCTCCCACTCCAGCCACCAGTCGAAGGCGGCCCGCATCACCTGCCGGGCCCGGCGTCCGGTCCAGTGCCCGGAGGCGGCGGCGTCCCGCGGTTCGTGCCCGGCCGCCGCGAGGACGCGGTAGCGCTCGGCGTGGGCGATGACCGGGAGGATGGCGAGCGGGGAGTCGGCGGGGGCGCGCTCGGCGGCGGCGTTGGCGAAGTCGTAGACCTCGTGGAGCGGGTCGGGGCCGGTGCCGGACCGGTGCTCGGCGAGTCTCGCGACCATCAGGTGGTGGGCGTGGTGATGGTCGGCGTACCGGGCGCGGACCTCGGCGAAGAGGCTGCGTACCGCCTCCTCGGCGCCCACCGCGCTCTCCAGCATGAGCAGGCCGAGCCAGGGGGTGGGGTCGGCGGGTGCGAGCTCGGCGGCGGTGCGGCAGGACTCGCGGGCACGGACCGGTTTCTCCTTGCCGCGCAGGGCCCGCCGCACCTGGGCGAGGGCGAGCAGGACGGCGGCGTCGACGGAGTCGGGTTCGGCGAGCAGCCAGTCGCGGGTCCAGGCGGCGCAGTACGGCTCCTGGGCGAGGACGGTGACGCGGTGCCCTCGGCAATCCCAGTCGTCGCCGGTGCGGGCGAGCAGCGAGCGGGCCGACTGCCACCGGCCCTGGGCCAGCGCGGTGCGGGCGGCGGTGAGCTCGGCGTCGTCGAGGGCCGGGTCGAAGGCGTGGGTTGCACGCTTCCGGCCGCGGCCGAGGGGTGGCGGAGGTGGGGGCACCGTTTTGGGTTCTGTCGGGGGATGTGTGGGGACAGTCATCGAACGATCACGCACAGCAAACCCGCAGCCAATGGTTCACGTCAAGGGCCGCCAGGGTGTTACACGCGTCAACTCGCGTTACTGGTGGGACAGTTGAGGCATTCAACCTGACCGCAATGTCGGATTTGTTCGGACTGTGTGGCGTACGTCATGGCGCAGCCGGGGCGGGCACCTGACGATGGTGGGACGCGCATGCCGGGCCCAGGGCCGCTACAGTCGGCCTTTACGCACCCCGTCCCCCTCCCCCGGCAGGATGATCGAGGTACGCAGCGTGTCGCTTCAGATCCTGATACTCGCCGTCACGGCTGCGTGCTGCCTGGGCTTCGGCTTCGTCCTCCAGCAGAACGCGGCCCAGCGGGCCCCGCTGAGCGACTTCCTCTCGCCCCGGATCCTCCTCGACCTGATGAAGATGCCGCGCTGGCTGGGCGGCATCGGCCTGATGGTGGTCGGTATGGCGCTCGGCGCGATGGCGCTGGGCCAGGGTGAGATCTCGCTGGTGGAGCCCCTGCTCGCGACGAACCTGCTGTTCGCGCTGATGCTCTCCCGCCGCCAGACCAAGCAGCCCCTGGGCCGCCAGGGCTGGACGGGCCTCGCGCTGCTCGCGGGCGGTGTGACGGCGTTCATCGTGGCCGGACAGCCGACCGGCGGCACGGCCACCGACAACCCGCTCCGGCACTGGCTGATCATCGGCCTCATGATCGGGGTGGCCCTGCTGCTCACCGGGTACGCCAAGCGCTCCCGGCTCAGCTCGGGCCCGGCCCTGCTGGCGACGGCCGCCGGTCTCCTCTACGGCGTGCAGGACGCGCTGACCCGTGTGACCGGGCAGCGTTTCGCCGAGGGCGGCATTACGGAGGTCCTGACCGGCTGGCAGCCGTACGCCGTGGTGGCGCTCGGCCTGACCGGGCTGGTCCTGGTGCAGAGCGCGTTCGAGACGGCGTCCCTGCGGATGTCCCTGCCCGCCCTGACCGCCGCCCAGCCGCTGGCCGGCATCGCCTGCGGCGTGGGCTTCCTCGGCGACCGTCTGCGCACCGACGCCGGCGCCCTGGCGTGGGAGTCGGCGGGCCTCGCCGGGATCGTGGTGGGCATCATCCTGCTCGGCACGCATTCGGCGATGCCGTGCGGCGTGACGCAGCCGCGGCGGACGGCCCCCGCTCTCCAGACGCCCTGACCCCGGACAGCCGCCGCGCCCCCAGACGCCCCGGCCCCGGACGCCCCAACCTCGGACTCCCCTGGCTCGGACTCCCCTGGCTCGGACGCCCCGCCCTCAAGGGCCGCCCTGCTTGGATGGCCCCATGAGCTCTGCTGACGAGATCCTCGACATCGTCGATGAGGACGACCAGGTCGTCGGACAGTCCCCGCGCGGCGAGGCGTACGCCAAGGGGCTGCGCCACCGCTGTGTCTTCATCGAGGCCCGGGACGCGCAGGACCGCCTCTTCGTACACCGCCGCACACCCACCAAGCTGGTGTTCCCCTCGCGCTACGACATGTTCGTCGGCGGAGTGGTCGGCGCGGGCGAGTCGTACGACGCCGCCGCGCTGCGCGAGGCCGAGGAGGAACTCGGCGTGACCGGCCTCCCCCGCCCCACCTTCCTCTTCAAGTTCCTGTACGACGACGGCGCCGGGCAGACCTGGTGGTCGGCGGTGTACGAGGTGCGCTGCGAGCTGCCGGTGAGCCCCCAGGTGGAGGAGGTCGCCTGGCACGACTTCCTGCCCGAGGCCGAGCTGGAGCGCCGGCTGCCGGAGTGGGCGTGGGTGCCGGACGGGCTGGCGGCGTACGAGCGGCTCAGGGCGCACCGGGAGCCCCGCTCGTCCACCGGCTGACCGAACAACCGGCACCGGCTCGTCCACCCCTGGCCCTCCGGCTGACCGAACCCCGGCGGGCGGCACCGACAGCGCCCCCCGAACGCCGCCCGGATAGGGTCGTTCATGTGATCGAGTTCGTACGAAACGTCCGACTGTGGTTCGAGCCGCAGCAGATCCGACAGGAGGGCGGCACCCCCGACTACCGGTTCTCGCTGGCGAACGAGCGCACCTTCCTGGCCTGGCTGCGGACCGCGCTCGCGCTCATCGGCGGCGGCTTCGCGGTGGACCAGTTCCTGCCGGACCTGCGCTGGGGCTGGCGGGTCGGGCTGGCGCTCGCGCTGCTGGCGGCGGGCGTGCTGTGCTCGTTGCGCGCGGTCAATCACTGGGTGCGCTGCGAGCGGGCGATGCGCCAGGGCGAGGATCTGCCGGTGTCACGGTTCCCGGCGGTGCTGAGTCTCGTGGTCGCGGTGGTGGCCGTCGGGATGGTCGTCGTCGTACTCGTCGGGTGGGAGGGGTGAGCGCCGGGGCGGCCGCCGGGCCGGTGCGGGATCCGGGGCTGCAGCCCGAGCGGACACGGCTGGCGTGGCGTCGTACGACACTGTCCGGCACCGTGGCCGCCGTGCTCGCCATGAAGACCGCCCTGCACGGCAGGTTCTCGGTGGTCGGAGTGGTCGTCTGCGCCCTGTGCTGCGGGCTGTGGCTGGGGTTCCTGGCCCTCGCGCACCGCCGGATCCGCGTCCTCGCCGCGTCGGCCGAGCCCGCGGCGCTCGCGCCCCGGCATGCGACGGCCACCGTCCTGCTCACCGTGGCGCTGGCCGTGTGTGCCGCCGCCCTCGTCTTCTGATCTCCGGCCCCTGAGGAGGCTGCCCAGGCCGCCACGGTCGCCATGCCCCCGACCGCCACGGCCGACTCAGTACCGAGCCCGCGCTACTCCGAGCCCTGCCACAGCCCCTCAGGAGCCGCCGTCTCCTCCGCGGCCCAGTCCACCGTCACCACGATCTTGCCGCGGGTACGGCCCTCCTGGTTGAGCCGGTGGGCGTCGGCCGCCCGTTCCAGCGGGAACGTCTCCGAGACGTGCACGGACACCACCCCCTCCTCCGCCAGCTCGGACAGCCGCAGCAGGTCCTCCGTGTCGGGGCGGACGAAGTAGTAGCGGCCGCCGTAGTCGAAGACGTCCGGGTCGGCGATCGACACCAGACGCCCTTCGGGCGCCAGCAGGTTGGCGGAGGCCTTCAGCGCCTCGCCGCCGACCGTGTCGACCGCCGCGTCCACGCCCTCGGGCGCCAGCCCGCGCACCCGCTCGACCAGGCCGTCCCCGTACTCGACGGGTTCGCCGCCGAGGCCGCGTACGAAGTCGTGGTTGTGCGCACTCGCCGTACCGATGACACGGGCGCCCAGATGGCGGGCGAGCTGGACGGCGATCGAGCCCACCCCGCCGGCCGCGGCGTGCACGAGGACGGTCTCGTCGCGCTTGACCCGGAGCACCTTGAGCAGCACCTGGTAGGCGGTCAGCCCCACCAGCGGCAGCCCGGCCGCCTCCTCCCAGGTGAGGTTGCGGGGCTTGCGGGCGAGGGTGCGCACGGGGGCCGCGACGTACTCGGCGAAGGTGCCGCGGGAGAGGAAGTCCTCGCGTACGTAGCCGATGACCTCGTCGCCGACGGCGAACTCCGTGACGGACACACCGGGCTGAACGACGACGCCCGAGACGTCCCACCCGGGGACCACCGGGAAGGCGGCTTCCAGCATCCGGTCCATGTGGCCCTCGCGGCACTTCCAGTCGACCGGGTTGACCGCCGCCGCCCGCACCTTGACCAGCACCGAGTCGGGCCCGACCCGCGGGTCCTGCACATCCCCGTAGGCGAGCACGTCGGGGCCGCCGTAGCGTGCGTAGCTGATGCCCTTCATGGGTTCGACCCTCTGGGGTGGCGGGGCGCCACGCAAGCCCGAATGACCCGATATGCGCCGTTCGCGTGGCAGCCTGTCGACGTCACAAACCCGCCCCGAAGGTGAGCACCATGACGACCCTGCACGTGGAACACCCCGCCCACACACACGCCCACGGCCCCGCCTGCGGACACACCGCGGTGCCGCACGGCGACCACACCGACTACGCGCACGACGGCCACCTCCACCGTGAGCACTCCGGCCACTGGGACGAGTGCGAGTCGGACGGGCACGTCGCGCACGAGGGCCACAGCCATCAGCACGGCGCCGACTGCGGACACGAGAGCGTCCTGCACGGCGACCACGTGGACTACCTCCACGACGGCCACCGGCACGCCGCCCACGACGGCCACTGGGACGACCACTGAACCCATCGGTCTCACCGACGTCCCCGGCCTCACCAGCCCCGCCGGTTCGGCGTACTGGCCGAGAAGACACCACCGACAGCTCCCCGGCGTCCGGCGCGGGGAGCTGTCGGCCTATGGTGGCCCAGATCACGTTCGGCTTCCCCACTGGACTACATACCGACTGGTCGGCATCATGAGTCAGGTCCCGTTCACCTGCCCTTAGGAGCGCAGTATGAGCCCCGACCATCCGCCCGGACTCGACCTCGAACGGCTGCGTGGCCTGCTCGGGCGCGAGCGGCCCGGTCTGGCACAGGGTCCGCTGACCGGACGGCTGATCGAGGGTGGACGGTCGAACCTCACCTACGCGGTCTCCGACGGCACCTCGAAGTGGGTCGTACGGCGCCCCCCGCTCGGCCATGTCCTCGCCACGGCGCACGACATGAAGCGCGAGCACCGGGTCATCAGCGCCCTGCACCCGACGAACGTGCCGGTGCCGCGGCCGGTGCTGCTGTGCGAGGACGAGGAGGTGCTCGGGGCGCCGTTCTACGTCATGGAGTTCGTCGACGGCACCCCGTACCGCACCGCCGACCAGCTGGCCCTGCTCGGCCCGGAGCGCACCCGGGACGCGGTGCTGGCGCTGGTGGACACGCTGGTCGAGCTGCACGGCGTGGACCCCGCGTCGGTGGGCCTCGCGGACTTCGGCCGTCCCGAGGGCTTCCTGGACCGCCAGCTGCGCCGCTGGGGCAAGCAGCTGGACGCCTCCCGCAACCGCGAACTGGCCGGCATCGACGAACTGCACGCGACCCTCGGACGGCGGCTGCCGACCTCGCCCGCGCCGGCCGTCGTGCACGGCGACTACCGGCTCGACAACGTCCTCATCGGGGACGACGACAAGATCAAGGCGATCCTCGACTGGGAGATGTCGACGCTCGGCGACCCGCTCACCGACCTGGGGCTGCTGGTGATGTACAGCATGCCGCTGGGCATGGCGGACTCCCCGGTCTCCACGACCGCCCAGGCCCCCGGACACCCCGCGCCCGCGGAACTTGTCCAGCGGTACGCCGAACGCTCCGGGCGCGATGTCTCCGCGGTCTCCTGGTACACGGCGTTCGCCTGGTTCAAGCTCGCCGTGATCCTGGAGGGCATCCACTACCGCTACACGCTGGGCCAGACGGTCGGCCGCGGCTTCGACCGCATCGGCGACCTGGTCCCGGTCTTCATCGAGCACGGCCTCACCACCCTTCAGGAAGGCTGATCCGCCATGGACTTCGCGTTCGACGCACGCACCGAGGAACTGCGCGCCCGGCTGCTGGCCTTCATGGACGAGTACGTCTATCCGGCCGAGGCGGTCGCGGAGGAGCAGCGGGCCGCGCTGGCGTCCCCGTGGGACACGCCGGCCGTGGTCGGGGAGCTGAAGGCGGAGGCGCACAGGCAGGGCCTGTGGAACCTCTTCCTCCCCGACGCCGAGTACGGCGCCGGGCTCACCAACCTGCAGTACGCCCCGCTGGCCGAGATCACCGGCCGTTCCCCGCATCTGGCGCCCACCGCGACGAACTGCGCGGCGCCCGACACCGGGAACATGGAGGTGCTGACCCAGTTCGGCGACGAGCAGCAGAAGAAGCAGTGGCTGGAGCCGCTCCTCGCCGGTGAGATCCGCTCGGCGTTCGCGATGACCGAGCCGGACGTGGCCTCCTCGGACGCCACCAACATCACCACGCTCATCGAGCGGGACGGCGACGAGTACGTCATCACCGGCCGCAAGTGGTACATCTCCGGGGCGATGAACCCGGACTGCAAGATCTTCATCGTGATGGGCAAGACGGACCCGGACGGCGCCGACATCCGCCGCCAGCAGTCCATGATCCTGGTCCCCCGCGACACCCCGGGTGTCACGGTCAAGCGCGCGATGCAGGTCTTCGGCTACGAGGACCACTCCCACGGCGGCCACGCCGAGGTGGTCTTCGACCAGGCGCGGGTGCCGGCGGCCAACCTCATCGGCGAGGAGGGCGGCGGCTTCGCCATCGCGCAGGCGCGGCTCGGCCCCGGCCGGATCCACCACTGCATGCGGCTGATCGGCATGGCCGAGCGGGCGATCGAGCTGATGTGCCGCCGGGCCGCGTCCCGTACCGCGTTCGGCAAGGCGCTGGCCCAGCAGGGCGTGGTGCACAACTGGATCGCCGACGCGCGCGTGACGGTCGAGCAGCTGCGCCTGCTGGTGCTGAAGACCGCCTGGCTGATGGACACCGTCGGCAACAAGGGCGCCCACGCCGAGATCCAGGCCATCAAGATCGCCACGCCGCGTGCGGTGGTCGACATCCTCGACCGCGCGATCCAGCTGCACGGCGCGGGCGGCGTCAGCCAGGACTTCCCGCTGGCCGAGCTGTACGCCTCGGCGCGGACGCTGATGATCGCCGACGGCCCGGACGAGGTGCACCAGCGGTCGCTGGCGCGGCGGGAGTTGAAGAAGTACCTGTAACTGGACGTGGGGGGGTGTGGGGGGGGGGGCGGGGGGCCCGCCCGCGCACCACCCGACGAAAACTAAACAACAAC
>NZ_JBHYJA010000018.1:77148-144315 GCF_042740355.1 Streptomyces sp. NPDC059010 | reverse complement strand
GGCGTTACATAACTCATCCACCTCAGCGAGCTGGAGCCGGGGCCCGCCCACCCGCCCCCCCCCCCCTTACACATGCGCCTCATGCATGCGCCTCAGGGACGCAGTGCCCGCAGCAGCAGGTCGGCCAGGTGGTCGGCGACCTGCTGGGGGGTCATCGGGCCGTCCGGGCGGTACCAGGTCGACAGATGGTGGACGGATCCGAAGTGGTAGTCCACCACCAGGTCGGCCGGGGTCGCCTTGGAGAAGACGCCCGACTCCTGACCCTCCTCGACGAGCGCACGGAAGCGTTCGTGGTAGCGCCGGCGCTCGGCGCGCACCTGCTTGTTCTTCTCCGGGCTCAGATGGTGCATCGAGCGGAAGAAGATCATCGCGTCGTCGAGGTTCTCGATGGTCGTGACGACGACGTCGGCGGCCGCGCCTCTGAGCCGCTTCTCGATGGGCTCGTCGGCGTCCGCGAACGCGTCGAGCCGCTCCTGCTGAACGCGCAGCACACGCGCGTACACCTCGTGCAGGAGGTCGTCCTTGGAGCCGAAGTAGTGGTACAGCGCCCCCTTGGTGACGCCGGCCGCCTCGACGATCTCCTGCACCGAGGTGCGGTCGTATCCCCGCTCGGCGAAGAGCCGGGTGGCGGCGGCGAGCAGCCGCTGCGGGACGGGCGTACCGTCACCGTCCGTCGTCCTGGCCACTGTGCCGCCACCTGCCCTTCCGAGATGTTCCGCTTGCCGTGTCGCCGTCTGACGTCTAGCCGTCGTTCGCACGGGAACGAAGTTCCCGACGGAGGATCTTCCCACTTGCCGTCTTGGGCAAGTCGGGCAGGACCTCCACCTGCCGCGGATATTTGTAAGCGGCCAGTCTCTCCCGGCAGTACTCGGCGAGTGCGTCGGGGTCCGTTTCCGCACCCGGACGGAGGCTGATGTACGCCTTGACGGTCTCTCCGCGGTACCCGTCGGGCACCCCCACGACAGCCGCCTCGCGCACCGCGGGGTGGGTGTAGAGCACGTCCTCGACCTCGCGCGGCCACACCTTGAAGCCGGACGCGTTGATCATGTCCTTCTTGCGGTCGACAACGTACAGCCAGCCCTGTTCGTCCATGAACCCGATGTCACCGGTGCGCAGCTCGCCGTCCGGGAAGGTCTCGGCGGTGGCGTCGGGGCGCCGCCAGTAGCCCGGGACGACCTGCGGCCCGCGTACGACGATCTCGCCCTGCTCCCCGAAGGGCACCTCCGCGCCCTGGTCGTCGACGATCCGTACGACGGTCTCGGGACCGGGCAGTCCGACGGCGAGCGTGCCGGAGACCGGGTCGACGGGGGCCTCCAGGCCGGGCGGGACGGAGGCGCAGGGGGCGGTGCACTCCGTGAGCCCGTAGCCGTTGCGGATGTACGGACCGAAGCCGGCCCGGAACTTCTCCACCAGGGCGGGCGGCAGCGGGGCGCCGCCGGAGGAGATCATCCGGAAGGAGGCGAAGTGGTCGCGGGTGACGGCCGGGTGGGCGGCCAGCGCCATGAAGGCGGTCGACGGTCCGACCGTGTAGTGCGGCCCGTGCTCGGCGAACGCGTCGAGCACGACACCCGCCTCGAACCGGTACGCCAGCACCAGCGTCCCCGCGCTGTCGAGACAGGCACCGAGCTGGCAGACCATGCCGGTGATGTGGAACAGGGGCGCCAGCGCGAAGTAGACGGGCGCCTCGGGCAGCTCCAGACCGGTCGCCTGCCGCTCGGAGTTGTACATGATGTTGCCGTGCGTGTTGGTGGCGCCCTTGGGGGTGCCGCTGGTGCCCGAGGTGTAGCTGATCAGCGCGATGTCGGACGGGCCGGCGTCGCGGCCCTCGGGCGCCTTGTGCCCGGCGCGGGCGACGGCCGTCAGGTCGTCGGCGTCGTCGGCCTGCGGCAGCCGCTCGAAGCTCAGCACACGCGCGTCACTGCGCGTTTGGAAGTCCAACTCGCACCCGGTGAGCACGATCCGCACCGGCGATTCGGCCGCCGTCTCGCGCAGATACGACTCCCAGGCCCGGTCGGAACAGATCAGCGCGGCCACCTCGCCGTCCCGCAGGACGTGTGCGACCTCGCCCGACTTGTACATCGGGTTGACGGGCACGACGACCGCCCCCGCCTTCCAGGCGCCGAGCAGGGCGAGCACGAAGTGCGGGGAGTTCTGCAGCAGGATCGCCACCCGGTCGCCGCGCTCCAGGCCGCGGGCGGCGAGGTACCCGGCGACGGAGTCGCTGAGCTCGTCGACCTCGCCGTAGGTCAGGCGGCCGTCGAAGTACGCGAGGAAGACGCGCTCCGGGGTCTCGGCGGCGGCCCGGCGCAGGGCGTGCACGAGGGAGTCGGCGGGGTCGATGGCGGCGCGCTGGGCGTCGCTGAGCAGCGCGAGCCAGGGCTTGGCCGCGTAGCGGGAGGCGGGGGCGTCGGTCACCGGCTCGCCTCCCACTTCTGCTGGAGGTGGTTCATGTTGCCCAGCCAGCGGTCGGGCTCGGCGGCCCGCGCCTGGTAGTAACCGGCGACGTCGGAGTGCGGCAGGATCAGGAAGCGGTCCTCCGCCATCCCCTTGAACAGGGCGTCCGCCACTTCCTCCGGCGCGATGGCGGTGGGCTTCAGCACCAGGTCCCCCGCGCTGCCGGTGGCGTCCAGCATGTCGGTGCGCACGCCCTGCGGACAGATGGCGTGCACCTTGATCCCGCGGTGCCGGTAGGTCAGCGACAGATACTCGGCGAAGGCGTAGGCGCCGTGCTTGGTGACGGCGTAGGGCGCGGCCCCGATCATGGTGAGCAGACCGGCGGCGGAGACGGTGGAGACGAACCGCCCGCTGCCGCGCTCCAGCCAGGCCGGCAGCAGTTCATTGGCGGCACGCACGTGTGCCATGACGTTGACGTCCCAGGACGTCGCCCATGCCTTCTCGTCGACCGCCTGCCCCGTCCCCTCGTCACCGAAGGCGACGCCGGCGTTGGCGCAGTACACGTCGACCACGCCGCCGAGCGCGTCCCGGGCCTCGCCGACCACGGCGGAGGCGTCACCGGGAACGGCGATGCCACCGATCTCATCGGCGACCGCCTCGGCCTTCCCGGCATCCAGATCATTGACGACGACACGAGCTCCCTCAGCGGCGAAGCGCCGGGCAAGAGCCGCCCCGATGCCACCCCCAGCCCCGGTAACGACGACTCCGGCACCTTGAACGGCTTCCACCATCAATCTCCTTCGACTGCGGCTCCCTGGCAGCGACCAGACTAACCGGTCGGTATGTTCCAGGGAAGGGCGACTGCAGCACCCTCGGGGCGCGGGGCTGGATCGATGTGCGGCTCCGCCGCGTGGGCGCGACAAGCCACGACCCACCGGCACCTTTCCCACAACCTGCGGGAGCAATACCGTGCCCCCCATGCGCCTATCCAGACGAGCCCTCCTCGCAGCGACCACGGCAGCAGCATCACTGACCTCCGCCTCCCCGGCCTCCCCGGCCGAGCGCCGCAGGCCCCTGCGCACCGGATTCGAGCGCCTGGCCGCAGACGGCTACGCCCAGCTCAGCGGCCGGCGCGTCGGAATCGTCACCAACCCCACCGGAGTGACCCGGGACGTCCGCCACATCGTCGACGTGATGCACGCGGACGACCGCGTGAACCTGACCGCCGTCTTCGGCCCCGAACACGGCTTCAGGGGCACCGCCCAGGCAGGCGGCTCGGAAGGCCGCTACGACGACCCGGCGACGGGCCTGCCGGTCTACGACACGTACCTGAAGAGCGGCCGCCCCCTCGCCGACATCTTCACCGCCTCCGGCGTCGACACGGTCGTCTTCGACATCCAGGACGTGGGCGCCCGCTTCTACACCTACATCTGGACCCTCTACGACTGCATGGAGGCGGCCCAGCTGGCCGGCAAACGCCTCGTCGTGCTGGACCGGCCGAACCCGGTCACCGGGCGAGCGGCCCAAGGCCCGGTCCTGCACAAGGAGTTCGCCACCTTCGTGGGCCGCCAGCCGATATCCCAGGCGCACGGCATGACGGTCGCCGAGCTGGCACGGCTGTTCAACGCGGAGTTCCTGACCACCCCGGTCCCCCTGGAGACCGTACGGATGACGGGCTGGAAGCGGTCCGAGTTCTACGACGCCTGGGGGCTGCCCTGGGTGCCGCCGAGCCCGAACATGCCCACCCCGGACACCGCCCTCGTCTACTCCGGGACCTGTCTCTTCGAGGGCACGAACCTCTCGGAGGGCCGCGGCACCACCCGCCCCTTCGAACTGCTCGGCGCGGAAGGCATCGACGGCCGCTGGGCGGCGGGGGCCAATGAAATCGGCCTGCCCGGCGTGCACTTCAGGGAGGCGTACTTCGCGCCCACCTTCTCCAAGTTCCAGGGCAAGACCATCGGCGGCGTCCAGATCCACGTCCACGACCGCGCCGCCTACGACCCCGTACGCACCGGAATCGCCCTGCTGGTGACCGCCAAGAAGGCCTGGAGCGGCTTCGGCTGGCGCTCCGACAACTGGATCGACAAACTCACCGGCTCCACCCTCGTCCGCACGATGATCGACGCGGGCGCGAGCACCGAGGAGGTGGTGGCGGGCTGGCAGCAGGAGCTCGCGGCGTTCCGGCGGATGCGCGAGAAGTACCTGCTGTACAAATGAGCGCCCCCCTCGTGGGCCACTGATGGGTGACGACGTATGGCCATTCCTGCCCACTAGCAGGACGATGCGCCCGTATCGCACCACTTCGGGGGACGAGGGGGCCTGGCATGGCGAATCCGGCAGTGAGCGTGACTCCCTACTGGGAGCTGACTTTCGATGCGGACGGGGACCCGGACGCCGGGAAGCGGGACCGGCTGCTGGCCGGGGTGACTCAGCACCACGTACGCGATCTGATCGTCTTCGCGCACGGCTGGAACAACGACCGCTCGGGCGCGACCAGGCTCTACGACCAGTTCTTCGCACCGATCCCGCAGCTCGCGCCCGAGGCGAAGGTCGGATATGTGGGTGTGGTGTGGCCCTCGATGCGGTTCGCGGACGAGCCGATCCCGGACTTTCCGCGGGCGGTGGCCGCCGAGATGCCCCGTCGCCCGGTGCTCGACAAGGACACCCGGCACGCGCTGCTTGAGACCTTCCCGGGGCGGGCGACCGTGATCGACCAGATCGCCCGAATGCTGGATCAACAGCCGCGCGAGGAGGGGGAGTTGGAGGAGTTCGGGCGGCTGGTGCGGCTGCTGGTGGACATCGTGCCGCCGGGGCCTCAGGTGCTGTTCGCGGCGGACACGCTGTGCGAGGGGGTGCCGCAGGACGCGCCGGACATGTTCTCGGGCTCCACCGCGACCCTGTGCGAGGAGTTCGCGCAGGCGCTGACGCTGCTCGAAGCACCGGACGACGCATCGGACGGCGCACCGGACGCGGTCCCGGGCGGCGCGGCCTCCTTCTCGTTGCCGAATCCGTGGGACGGCGCCCACGAGCTGCTGCGGCAGGCGACGTACTACGCGATGAAGCGGCGCGCGGGGACGGTCGGTGAGCGCGGGCTCGGCCGGGTGGTGGGGCAACTGGCCGAGCGGGCGCCTCAGCTGCGGGTGCATCTCGTCGGGCACAGCTTCGGCGCACGGCTGGTGTCGTTCGCGCTGCGCGGACTGCCGAAGGGCGTGCGCTCGGTGAAGTCCGTGACGCTGCTTCAGGGTGCCTTCTCGCACTACGCGTTCGCGTCCCGGCTGCCGCACGACGCCCGCGCGGGCGGTGTACTGGAGGGCCAGCACAACCGTATCGACGGCCCTCTGGTGTGCTGCTACTCACGGCACGACTCGGCCCTGTCCACGATGTATCCGCTGGCCTCCCGCATGGCGGGGGACGCGCGCGGGGTGACGTCCCTGGACATCGGCCGGATGCTCGGCGCCAAGTGGGGTGCGATGGGGCACGACGGGGTACAGGCGGTACCGGGGACGAAGTCGTACCAGCTGGCCGACGCGCTCCGAGCGACGCTCCCGGCGTCGGGGTGCGTGAACGTCGACACGGCGACGGTGGTCAAGCGGGGCGGGCCGCCCGCGGGGGCGCACAGCGACATCGTGCACCGGGAACTGGCGCAGATGGTGCTGGCGGCGGGCCGTATCACGTGACCCGCCGCCAACTCCTCAGCCTCGGGTGTCTCCGTCACCTGTGTGAGGTGAACTCCACGACCTGCTGATACGTCGGCCGGTTCTGCCAGCTGATCTTGCCGTGCTTGATGCCGCCGAGCGTGCGCTGGACGATCGAGTCGGCGCACCACTGGTCGCCCGCCGAGCACTGGTCGTCGCCGGGGTAGACCTGCGCGGCGGTCTTGCCGGCCGCCTCCTTCAGGGTGCTGATCAGGATGTCCCGGCAGGCGCTGAGGCTGCCGCCACCGCAGTACTTGCGGTCGAGCGGCCCCCGCACCGACTCACCGAGCACGGCCCTGATGTCCTTGTCGACATAGCTCCACCAGCCGTACTGGAAGGAGCTGCCGGCGTGCGAGCCGGTCGGGCCGTGCGCGGCCGACGGGGACTCGTCGATGGGCAGGTTGGCGGTCATCGCGCCGTACAGGTCGCTGCCGAGCCCCGGTTCGAACTCGGCCTTGACCAGCAGCGGCCACCACGCGTCCAGGATGCGGACCGCTTCGGCGTTGGCGTACGTCTTCGAACCGGCCGAGGTCTCGGTGCGCTTGCCGCCCGCCGAGATCCACGTCTGGAGCTTGCTCACCGCCGCCGCGGCCGTGGAGTCGGTCACCGTGGAGCTGTTGACGACCTTGAGCAGGTCCGGCAGCACGTCCTCGGCGCGCAGGTCCGCGAGCCCCGCGTCGGCCATCGCCTTCACGAGCGACGCCCGGGTCACTCCGCCCGCCGCGACCAGCTTCTTCACCCGGTTCTCCAGCAGGTTGCCGCGGTGGACCGAGCCGTCGCCCCAGGGCGCGGTCGTGTAGTCCTTGGCCTGCTTGTTGTTCCAGGAGATGTAGTAGTCCTGGTCGATGGAGTTGGGGTGGGCGGCGGGCGGCGTGTAGTCCGCCGTGTTGGTCGCCGGGTTCCAGCCCCGCCACTCGTAGGCCTGCTGCGCCCAGACCGGGAACTCCGCGTCGACGCCGGTGGCGCGGACCGGGTTGTCGCCGCTGTTGTAGTAGGCGGTGTGCTCGGAGTCGGCGTAGAACCAGTTGAAGGTGTAGTTGATGTGCTGCGCCGCCTTCTGGAAGTCCTCCGGGCCCTTGACGTAGTCGGGGTCGTTCAGCATCTGGAAGCCGATGATCGAGTCGGCCTCGTGCAGGTAGGAGGAGCGCAGGGTGGTGTAGGCGACCTTCTTGCCGCCGACGGTCGCACGGTGTGTGACGGGACCGTACTTGGTGCGCCAGACCCGCATCGTGTACGAGCCCGCGGGGGTGCTGTCGGCGGTCGTCGGCTTCCAGGCGTTCTTCTGCTCGACCTTGTCCATCGCCGTGCAGGTGCCGCGGTACAGGTAGTGGTGGTCGTCCTGGCACAGCTCGACGGCGTAGGTGTCGATGATGTCCTGGCCGGAGGTCGTGGCGCTCCACGAGTAGTCCTGGCCGCGGCCCAGCTCGACGTACATGCTCAGGCCGGCGAAGGAGGCGCCGCGCGCGCTGATGCCGGGGCCCTGGAGCTCCTGGAGCAGGAGCAGCTGGGGGGCGAAGTAGCCGGTCTGCGGGCCGAAGACGGCGACCGGGTGGCCGCTCGCGGTGTGCTCGCCGCCGACCACGAGGGCGTTGGACATGCCCCGCTTGGCCGAGGTCATGGCGGTTCGGGCGGCCGTGGTGGAGGCACCGGTCGCGGCCGAGCCGGCGGCGCTGCCCGTACGGTCGTGGACGAGCTGTTCCTCGGCCACCGAGCCGGCGTCCGGCAGGGCCTCGCCCTGTGGGTCGGCGGGCTTGGTGGCGTACGGGAAGCTCTTGTCGTGGACGGTGAGGACCGCCTCGGGGTCGTTGCGCTCGCGGAACGACTCCCACAGCTTCGTGCCCTCGGCCACGCCGTACTTCTGCTGGGCGGCCAGCAGGGAGAGCGCGTTGTTGACCTCGCCGCCGCCTCCGGAGCCGAACAGGGCGCCGATGACGGAGCCCAGCGCGACCAGGTCGGTGATCTTGAAGTGCTCGATGGTGCCGGCGTTGGTCACGGAGTCCTTGTGGCCGGTCAGGACGTATTCGCCGGGGAAGTAGCGGCCGCTGTCGGAGGCGTCTATGTAGGAGTTGATGCCGTCGAGATAGGCCTTGGCGTCGGCGAGGGCCAGTTGGCCGCGCTCGCCGTTGGAGGCGACGGCGTTGTCGATCTGGGCCTGTAGATCCGCCTCGGTGTACGGAGCGTTGCGCCAGAACTGCTGCTCAAGGCCCTGGTTGGAGGGTGCGCCGCCCGCGAAGGAGGTCAGCTGGCCGCGGCCGACGTGCCGGAAGACGTCCATCAGCCACAGCCGGTCCTGGGCGGCCGCATAGCCGGCGCCGAACTCCGTGCCGTATCTGGTGGTACCGGTGATGTGCGGTACGCCCGTCTTCTTGTCACGGACGATCGTCACGTCGCCGCGTCCGGCGGGTTTCACGGTGGAGGCGACTTGGTCGGAGGGAACGCCGAACGAGGCGTCGTTGAAGAAGTTGTTGATCGTCGTGTTGGTGAGGCCGGAGTAGCCGGTGGCCAGGTTGGCGTAGGGGCCCAGCTGGTCCGAGGCGTGTTCGGGCATCGTGCCGAATGCCTGGTTGAGCAGGATCTGGGCGAGGGTGGCGTTGCCGTTCTGGCCCGGCGGCAGGATGTCGGAGCACTGGTTCCCGCAGTGGTCGTTCGCGGCCGCCGCCTCGGCCACCGCCGCCTCGGGCGCGGCCACCGCTTGGGAAAGAGGCGACAAAAGTCCGGCAATCAGCGCGCATACGGATGCGGTCTTCAGGAACCCGGGGAATCTGCCGGGAGTTCTCAGTCCGGCTGGGGCGTTGCGTGGGGTACGCCGTGGCATGGCAGCTCCTACCGACGAGGGTGGGCCGGGATGTTACCGGCGGTATCCCCGGGATTGAAGATGAACATGCGTCACGTTTCAGCGTCACGAGGACCGGGTTCACAGTCACCGGGGCTCGATATGGAGGTCATCGGAAATCGGATGGAGCCGAATCGCATGTCGATACGTCTATTCGTCAACGTCGCGCGAAGTCCGTGCGGCGACGCCGAAGTGACCGAAGTACAGGTGCAGGTGTGACGGAGGTGCAGGGCGATGGCCGGTTTCCGGAGTCTGGCGAGACAGGTGCGCGATCCGCGGTGCGATCTCGCGCTGCGGCGCTACTCACTGCGTAAGTGCCTTGAGCGGTTCGCTCCTTACGGGCACAGGGCGACCTGGGACCACTTGTGCTCCCGGGCGGGATTCGGTCCGGAGGACCGGTCCCCCGACCCGGCGCGGCTCGTGGCCGCGTTGGACGAGTTGGAAGAGGCGCGTTCGGTCTGGCTGGCCTACGAGGTCGAGTTCGCCGAGCGACGCAAGAAGGAAAAGCACGACGGACTGCGCAGGCCGGGCACCGTGGACGACTGGCACCGGCTGACCTGGGGCGGTTTCGGAGTCGCCTGGTGCGACGACCCCCGGGTCCACCCGCATGAACCACTGGCCGAGGTGCTGCGCCTACTGATCTCCGCGCTGGAGCGCGAACCGGGCTCGGAGTGCCCGGTGTGCGGCGGGGAGCGGCTCATCTGGAAGTACGACCTGGCCCATGAACCGTCGTCGGGCCCGGTCTGCACGGACTGCGGAATCGTGGTGCCGCGTCCGGTTCTCACGTCCGAAGCGCTGGCATCGTCGCGGCGCGGACGGCGGCTGCTCATGTCCGCCTAGAACGTCGGGGGTGCGCCGGGGATGCCGCACCCCCTCACTGCCGACCTCCCGCCGATCCGGATGCACCGGCCGGCCGACCCGCGTTGTCAGTCGTGACTGGCACCATCGAGACATGATCCAGGTGTGTCTGAACGGGCCCCGGGGAGCGGGCGACGGTGCGGCGGTGCCGCTGTCGCCGCAGGCCATGGCCGAGTCCGCCGCCGCGGCGGTCGCGGCCGGCGCCACGGACATCCATGTCCACCCCAAGACCCCCTGCGGCCAGGACAGTCTGTCGCCGCGGGTACTCGCGCCCGTGCTGGAGGCGATACGGGCCCGGGTGGCGGTGCCGGTCGGGGTGACCACGGGCGCCTGGGCGGAGCCCGATCCGGTGACCAGGGTCGCGCGTATCCGGAGCTGGACGGTGCTGCCGGACCACGCCTCGGTCAACTGGCACGAGGAGGGCGCCGAGGAACTGGCCGCGGCGCTGATCGAGCGGGGCGTGGGTGTCGAGGCCGGCATCTGGTCCGGCACGGACGGGGCGGCGCGGTTCGCCGCCTCGCCCCTGGGGCCGAGGGTGCTGCGGGTGCTGGCGGAGGTGACGGACCCCTCGGCGGAGACGGCCGAGGAGACCGCGCGTGCGCTGCTGGCCGGCCTGGGCCCGGCGTTCGGCCGCCCGGTGCTGCTGCACGGGGAGGACGGTGGTGCGTGGCCGGTGCTGCGGCTGGCGGGGCGGCTGGGGCTGGGGACGCGCATCGGGCTGGAGGACACGCTGGCCCTGCCGGATGGGGAACGGGCCCTGTCCAACGCTCAGTTGGTGGCCGAGGGGCTGGTCCAGTACGGGTGGGCCCAGCGCTCGTCGTAGGAGACGGCGAGCAGTTCGGCGCGGGTCGCGAGGTCGTACTCGCCCGCCGCGTGGAGGCGGGCGGCGCCGGTGCCGGAGAGCCAGGCGCGCAGGTCGGTGACGCCGGTTGCCACGGTGACGTCGTACCACCAGGAGAAGGGCGAGTCGTCGGACAGCAGGTCGTAGAGCCAGACGTCGGCGCAGTGGGCGAGGTGTGCGTCGGCGACCGGGCCGGGGGCCCACGCGTCCAGGAACGGAGTCACGGTTCCGGCGATCGTGGCGCAGATGTCGAAGACGGTGTCGATGCCGTACGGCGGCTCGGGCGTCGCGAGTGCCTCCTGCCACCAGGCGTGCAGGAACGCCTCGATCGCGGCGGCCTGCTCGGCCGGCCATGAGCGCCAGTCCACCCGGGACAGCCCATGAGCCCCAACGGTGACCGAGCTCAGGGAACCGTCGGCCATGGCCCGTGCGCCCTGGGGCAGCAGGCGGCGCATCACCGCGGCGTGGTCGTCGAAGTGGTCGGGCACCTCGAAGAGGTAGTAGCGGACCACGTCCACCGGTATCCGCACCTTCGGTGTCCGCAGATACGCGGTCTCCTCGGGTGCGTGGCAGTAGCCGCAGCCGGTCTCGTCGAGACTCGCGAAACCGTCGAAGACGGAGTCGATGCGGGCGAGAGCGGCGTCGAGGGAGGGGGATGGCATGGGAGTTCGTCCCGTCAGGACTCCGTGCGCGGCGGCGTGCCCCCGGCCGAAGATCGCGACGATACCAGCCGCTAAACCGTTCGATCCATCCCTTTCCCGTCCGGACAGTTGGGGGCGATGAAACGAGAGCCGAGGCCCTGAAGGAGCCCCTGATGTCGACGCTGCGCGTCACCGCCGAAGTGCTGACCGTCCACGAGCATCCGAACGCCGACGCCCTCGAACTGGCCCAGGTGGGCCTGTACCGGGCCGTCGTCGCCAAGGGCGCGTACCGCACCGGTGAGGCCGCCGTGTACATCCCCGAGCAGTCCGTGCTGCCGGCCGGGCTGATCGAGGAGCTGGGGCTGACGGGGCGGCTGGCGGGGAGCAAGGCCGACCGCGTGAAGGCGGTGCGGCTGCGCGGTGAGCTGTCGCAGGGCATCGTGTGCCGGCCGACGTCGCTGGCCGACGTCGATCTGACACGGGCTGCGGCGGACGGGACCGACTTCGCGGGACTGCTCGGCATCACCAAGTGGGTGCCGCCGATCCCGCCCACGATGTCCGGTGAGGTGGAGTCGGCGCCGGAGCTGCTGCCGTGGGTCGACATCGAGAACATCCAGCGGTATCCGGACATCTTCACGCCGGGCGAGCCGGTGGTGCTGACCGAGAAGCTGCACGGGTCGGCGTGCCTGCTGACGTATGTCGCCGACGAGGAGCGGGTGTACGTGTCCTCCAAGGGCTTCGGGTCGAGGTCGCTGGCGCTGAAGGACGACCCGCGGAACCTGTACTGGCGGGCGGTGCGGGGGCATGGCGTCGCCGAGGCCGCGGCCCGGGTGGCCGAGCGGACCGGGGCCCGACGGGTGGGCGTCTTCGGTGAGGTGTACGGCGCGGGGGTGCAGGACCTGACGTACGGGGCCGACGGACGGCGGGAGACCCTGGGGTACGCCGCGTTCGACGTGTCCGCCGAGATCGACGGCCGGGTGGTGTGGCTGGACCCGGCGGAGGTCCTGGAGGGCGAACTTCCTCTGGTACCGCGGCTGTTCGAGGGTGCCTTCGACATCGAGCGGGTGCTGGAGGTCGCGAGCGGACGCGAGACGGTGTCCGGGCGGGAGCTGCATCTGCGGGAGGGCGTGGTGATACGGCCGGCCGTCGAGCGGTACAGCACGGTGACCGGCGGGCGGGCGATCGCGAAGGCGGTGAGCCCGGCCTATCTGACGCGGAAGGGCGGGACCGAGTACGAGTGACAGGGGGCGCAGGCTGGGCCGCGCGGCGGGTCAGCCTGCGCTGCCCTTCTGCCGTCCTCCCCCTGGTTCCGCCATCAGCCGCGACCCCGTGAGCCGTTCGCCGAAGACATCGTCCGGGTTGGACAGGACGCAGGTGTCCAGGGACAGACAGCCGCAGCCGATGCAGTCGGTCAAGTGGTCGCGGAGGCGGTTGAGCTGCTTGATGCGTTCGTCGAGTTCCGAACGCCACGCCTCCGACAGACGTGCCCAGTCCTCGTGGGTGGGGGTGCGTTCCTCGGGGAGCTCGGCGAGGGCCTCGCGGATCGTGGCCAGGGGGATGCCGACGCGCTGCGCGGCCCGGACGAAGGCGACCCGGCGGAGGGTGTCACGGGTGTAGCGGCGCTGGTTTCCGGAGGTGCGGCGGCTGCTGATCAAACCCTTGGACTCGTAGAAGTGCAGGGCCGACACCGCGGCACCGCTGCGGGCGGACAGCTGGCCGACCGTGAGTTCGTGGATCTTCTCGGGGATCTGGGGCACGCTTCAAACCTACCTACCGTGTCTCCGCCCGGGTCCGTTGACAGCGGCTTGCAGAGCTAGCATGCTAAGCAGTCGCTTAGACATGCTGATGTGCGATACGCGACGCGAGAGGCCTGGACATGGCAGAGCCGAGGATCTTCACCTCCGCCGACGACCTGAAGGCGGCGGTGGGCGAGCAGCTGGGGTACACGGACTGGGTGGAGGTCGACCAGAAGCGGATCGACCTGTTCGCGGAGGCCACCGGTGACCACCAGTGGATCCACGTCGACCCCGAGAAGGCCGCCGCCGGGCCCTTCGGCACCACGATCGCCCACGGCTACCTCACCCTGTCGCTGCTTCCGCTCTTCGGACCTCAGCTCATCGCGGTCGAAGGCGTCAAGATGGGCGTCAACTACGGGACGAACAAGGTGCGTTTCCCCGCCCCGGTCCCGGTCGGCTCCCGGCTGCGCGCCACCGCCGCCATCACCGGCGTCGAGGACGTGACGGGCGGTATCCAGGTCACCGTCGCCTTCTCCGTGGAGCGCGAGGGCGGCGACAAGCCGGTGTGCGTCGCCGAGTCGGTGGCCCGCTACTACCTCTGAGCCGGGCGGCCCGAGCCGGGCGGCGGGCTACTTCGCCCCCACCATCCGCAGCACGAGGTCGGCGTACAGCGCGCCGACCTCGTCCGGCGTCCATGGGCCGTCGACGTTGAACCAGCGGGCCACGTCGATGCAGAGCGACAGCACCGCGAGGGTCGTGCCCTTCACGTCCAGCACATCGAAGTCACCGGCCGCCACGCCGTCCTCGATGATCCCGCGCACCTCGGCGTCGCACTGCCGGCGCAGCGCGAGGATCTCGTCGCGGGCGTCCGGGCCGAGGGAGTCGAGCTCGTACTGCACGACGCGCGCGGTGGTGCGTCCCCCGGCGTGCCAGCGGACGAAGGAACTCACGGCGTCGGCGAGCCGCTCGGCCGGGGTGCCCTCGCGGCGGGCCGCCTTCCGCAGGATGTCGAGGGCCTTCTCGTGGCCGATCCTGCTGATGCGGTGGAGGAGCTCTTCCTTGGTCTTGTAGTGGATGTAGAGCGCGGCCGGGCTCATACCGGCGCGGCCCGCGATGTCACGGGTCGTCGTGGCGTGGTAGCCGCGCTCGGCGAAGGCCTCCACGGCGGCGACCAGCAGCCGCCGGGCCGCGTCGGGAGTGACCTCACCCCACGCCGACGTCTCGCCGCCGGCCGTCTCCTCCGCCGTACTCATCGCTCACTCGCCCCTCTCGCAGACAGAACCCCCACCATACCGCCGAAACTGAGCGAGCGCTTAGTGAGCCCGGCCGGAGGTGGCGTCGGTCAGACCTTCTCGAAGGGGTCGTGTTCCGCGAGGAGCTTCTCCAGCCGCGCCTGGTCCACGCGGCTCACGATCTGTCCGGCCTCCTGGCGGTCCCGGATGACCTTGGCGAGGGTGAACGCCGAGGTCACCAGGTAGAGGACGGCGATCGCGAGGAACCCGCGCACCCAGGCGTTCGCGTTCAGCTGGTAGATACCGATGCCGGTGGCGGCCATGGCGACGGCGAAGGAGGCGACGGACTGCCCGTAGAACGCCGCCGTACTCTGCTGTTTGACCGGTGTGTCACTCATGGGGAACAGGGTCGACGGTTGTGGCACCGGCCACATCCGCCCAAGTACTCAGACACGTACTCAGCCCGACCGGCCGCCCGGGCGTCGGCTTTCGGGAACCTCGTCGATGGCCGGCATCGGCGGCCCTTCCGGATACCACCCGTCCAGGAAGGCGGCTTGGCGGCTGACATCGACGAGTTCTATGCGCGCGCCGATGCTGTCCACGCGGTGGTACACGAACGGACGGCCATGGGGACAACCGGAGAAATCCAGGGGGAAACCCTCGCGTTCCAAACGGCGGGACCCCTCCCGCACATCACTCGTCCAGAAGCCGAGGTGGTCGAACCTGGCCCCCTCCGCCGCATGCCAGGGGCTGCCGGGAACCCCCTCGATGAGCTCGATGAACGGTGGTCCACCGGCGGTGAAGACGATCCGGTAGTCCCACTCGCCGAGCCGGTCGGACCTGGGTTCGCACCACTCGACCCCGGCGGAGCGCTGAAAGTCACGCATCGCCTGTTCGAGATCCGCCACGGCGAAGCACACGTGATAGAAGGCAACCATCCCACCATGATCGGGAAAGCCCTGCACGAGTGCCACCAGCCCAAGAGCTCTAGGGCCCTGGAGCCGAAGGGCCGAAGGGCCGTTCAGAACGCCGAAACCCCCGTCAGCGCCCGTCCGATGAGCAGCTTCTGGATCTGGCTGGTGCCCTCATAGAGGGTCATCACGCGGGCGTCGCGCAGCAGCTTGCCCGCCGGGTACTCGTCGATGTAGCCGTAACCGCCGAAGACCTGAAGGGCGTTGTTGGCGGCGCGGACGGCGGCCTCGGAGGCGAAGAGCTTGGCCTTGGAGGACTCGACGGCGAAGGGCTGCCCTCGGTCGATGAGGTCGGCGACCCGCCAGGTCAGCAGGCGGGCCGCGTCCACGTCGACGGCGATGTCGCTGATCAGCTCCTGGACCAGCTGATGACCCGCGATCGGGGTGCCGAACTGCTCACGCTCACCGGCGTAGCGGACGGCCGCGTCCAGGGCGGCCTGGGCTATGCCGACGCATCCCGCGGCGACCGACATCCGCCCCTTGGCCAGGGCCGACATCGCGACCGAGAAGCCCTTGCCCTCCTCCCCCAGCATGGCCGCCGCGGGCACCCGTACGTCCTGAAGGACCAGCTCGGCGGTGGCCTGGCCGCGCAGGCCGAGCTTGCCATGGATGGTGCGGCGGGTCAGGCCGGGAGTGCTGGTGGGGACCAGGAAGGCGGAGACGCCCTTGTGGCCGGGCGCGTCCGTGGAGCGGGCGAAGAGCAGGACGACGTCGGCCCAAGTGCCGTTCGTGATGAACATCTTGGTGCCGTTGATGACGTAGTCGTCGTCGCCGTCCCGGACCGCGCGGGTGGTGAGATTGCCCGCGTCGGAGCCGGTGCCCGGCTCGGTGAGGCCGAAGCAGCCGACCAGTTCGCCCGCGGTGAGCCCCGGCAGCCAGCGCTGCTTCTGCTCCTCGCTCCCCCAGGCGGAGATGGTCTTGGCCACCAGCCCCAGGGAGACCGACACGATGCCGCGCACCGAGGAGTCACCCCTGCCCAGCTCCTCCGTGACCAGGCAGTACGCCAGGTGATCGCCGCCCGAGCCGCCGTACTCCTCGTCGATCGTCAGGCCCAGGAAGCCGACCTCTCCGAGCTTCTTCACGATCGAACGGTCCACTTCCTCGGCCCGGTCCCACGCGATGACGTTCGGGGCGATTTCCCGCTCCACGAAGTCCCGGGCCAGCCGCCGGACGGCGGTCTGTTCCTCGCTGAGCTCCAGGTTCATGCCGAGTCACCCCACTGAGAACGGACTTCGAGAACGCACTTCGACGGCCGTGCTTCGAAAGCCATACATTGAAAGCCGTACATTTAAATTAGCACTGCTAGTTTGTGTTCGGCAGCTCTACTATGTGCGCCATGGCCCGACCGCGCAAGCCCCTCCTGAACTACGACCGGATCGTCGAGACGGCTCGCGAACTCGTGGACGCGGAGGGTCTGTCGGCCGTCTCCACGCGCCGCCTCGCCGGCGAACTCGGGGTGAGCGGGCCGTCCCTCTACAACCATTTCCGCACGATGGACGAGATCCTGGAGGCGGTCGCCGACTCGGTCAGCGCCCAGGTCGATCTGTCGATGTTCGAGGACGGCCGGAACTGGCGTACCGCCCTGCACGACTGGGCCGTCTCCTACCGGGCCGCCCTGCGGGACCACCCGAACATCGTCCCGGTACTCGCCCGCGGCCCCGGCCGCCGCCCGGCGGCACTGCGGCTCGCCGACGCCGTCTACGGCGCGATGGTCGAGGCGGGCTGGCCGCCGGCGCAGGCCACGTCCATCGGCGCGCTGATGCGGTATTTCATCATGGGCTCGGCGCTCGGTTCGTTCGCCGGGGGGTTCGTGGACGACGCGAGCGCGTACGACCCCGCCGACTATCCGCACCTCGGGCAGGCCCACCTTCTCGCCGACCAGCAGGAGAAGATCGACGAGCGGGCCTTCGAGACGGGCCTCGCCGCGCTGCTCGACGGGTTGGCACGGCAGTACGAGCAGGTCGGACGCGACGTGTAGCTCCGCTGGTGGGGGCGGGGTGGGGGCGTGCCGCGAGGGGTTGTCTTGTGTGTGCGGCTGCGTCGTGGCTTGTCGCGCAGTTCCCCGCGCCCCTTGGGGGGCTGGCGAACCGTCGTTTCCTGCGCTCGGCTTCCCTCACCTTTCGGTGGGCGCCGAAGTGTTCGTGGCGCATTCTGGAGCGCATGGCCACCAAGGACTCCCAGGCGCCGCACCTCGCCCGGCTCGCCGCGCTGATCGCCGACGAGACGCGGGCCGCCTGTCTGCTGGCGCTGCTCGACGGGCGGGCGTGGACCGCCGGGGAGCTGGCACGGCATGCCGGGGTCGCCGCGTCCACGCTGAGCGAGCACCTGGGCAAGCTGGTCGCGGGCGGGCTGCTCACCGAGGAGCGACAGGGGCGGCACCGGTATGTGCGGCTGGCCGACGCCCGGGTCGCCCAGCTGGTGGAGGACCTGGCCGCGCAGGTGACGCCGAGGGCGACGCGGCGGCCCCGGAACCTGCGGGAGTCCAGCGCCGGGTCGGCGATGGCTCGCGGGCGCACCTGCTACGACCATCTCGCCGGGCGGCTCGGCATCGCGGTCACCGACGCGCTGACGGAACGGGGACTGCTGGTCCAGGACACCGGGTTCGCGCTGACGGACGCGGGGCTCGGCTGGTTCGACTCCGCCGGGATCCGGCTCGACCGCACCGGCCGCCGCCCGCTGGCCCGCGCCTGCCTCGACTGGACCGAGCGCCGGCCGCATCTCGCCGGTGTCGCCGGGGCGGCCCTGTGCCGGCATGCGCTGGACGCGGGGTGGTGCGTGCGGATCGGGTCCGAGCGGGCCGTGAAGGTGACGGCGTCGGGCGAGGACGCCCTGTCCGAGCTGTTGGGCATCGATGCGGCCACGCTGCACTGATGCCCGGCCCCTGTGCACCGAAGCCCTGAAACCCTCAAGCCCTCAAGCCCTCAAGCCCTCAAGCGAGCAGTCCCGCGTCCGAAATCCGCGAGCTTTCGAACCGTTGCCTTCCTAGTCTCTGGAGCATGATGAACGCCTCCCCTGCCCGCCGTCCCGACCTGCTCGCCACCGGCGCGGCCACCGTCACCGTCGTGCTGTGGGCCTCCGCCTTCGTCTCCATCCGCAGTGCCGGGGCCGAGTACTCACCCGGCGCGCTCGCGCTGGGGAGGCTGCTCGTGGGTGCCGTGGTGCTGGGACTGATCTGCCTGGTCCGTCGGGAGGGGCCGCCGCCTCGGGCGGCGTGGCCCGGGATCGCGATATCGGGCCTGTTGTGGTTCGGCTTCTACAGCGTCGTGCTGAACTGGGGCGAGCAGCAGGTGGACGCCGGTACGGCGGCTCTCGTCGTGAACATCGGGCCCATCCTCATCGCGCTGCTGGGCGCCCGGCTGCTCGGTGACCCGATGCCGCCGCGGCTGCTGGCGGGCATGGCGGTGTCGTTCGCCGGTGCGGTCACCGTGGGGCTGTCGATGTCGGGCGAGGGCGGGTCCTCGGTGCTCGGCGTGGTGCTGTGCCTGCTCGCCGCGGTCGGATACGCCGGCGGCGTGGTGGCCCAGAAGCCGGCGCTGGGTCATGCGAGCCCGCTCCAGGTGACGACGTACGGGTGTCTGGTCGGCGCGGTCGGCTGCCTGCCCTTCAGCGGGCAGCTCATCGGCGACGCGGCCGACGCCTCCCTCTCCGCGACCCTCAACCTGGTCTATCTGGGCGTCTTCTCGCTGGCGCTCGCCTTCACGACCTGGGCGTACGCCCTGGCCCGTACGACGGCCAGCCGGATGGGCGCGACCACCTACGCGGTGCCCGCGCTGGTCGTGCTGATGTCCTGGCTGGCGCTGGGCGAGGTGCCGGGGCTGCTCACGCTGGCGGGCGGGGCGCTGTGTCTCGCGGGGGTCGCCGTGTCGCGGTCCCGGGCCCGGTCCGCCCGGGTCGTGGCAGCAGCGCCGCAACCCGAGCAGACCCGCGAAACAGCGTGAATCAGCGCGAACGCGCCCTGTCCGCGAGGACCTTGATGGACAGCAGGGCGATCACCGACAGGCCGATGATGTAGCCGGAGACCGCCATCGAGGTGCCCGTGGCCTCCAGCAGCAGCACCATGATGAACGGGGCGAGACCGCCGCCGAGCACGGCCGCGATCTGGTAGCCGAGAGAGGCACCGGTGTAGCGCATCTCCGGCGTGAACAGCTCGGCGAACAGAGCCGCCTGGGGGCCGTACATGATGCTGAGGAAGCAGCTGGCGACGAAGGTGCCGACCGCGAGCCAGAGCAGCGAACCGGTGTCGATCAGCAGGAACAGCGGTACGGCCCACAGGGCGATGCCGGCCGCGCCGATCGCGTAGACACGGATGCGGCCGATCTTGTCGGAGAGCGCGGCGGCGGCCGGGATCAGCACCAGCTGGGTGAGGCTGATGCACAGCGAGACCATGAGGACGGCGCTCTTCTTCATGCCGAGCTCGCGGGTCGTGTAGTCGAGCACGCCGGTGATGATGATGTAGAAGGTCGCGGTGTTCACGGCGAAGGAGCCGCCGGCGAGGAGGACCGTGCCGAGGTGGTCCTTGAGGATCGTGCGCAGCGGTGAGGACTGCTCGGCCTTCTCCTGCTCGGCCAGCTTCTTCTCCGCCTCCCGGAATTCAGGGGTCTCCTCGACGCGCGTGTGGATGTACCAGGCGAGCACGAGGACCAGCAGTCCGACGAGGAACGGCACGCGCCAGGCCCAGGCCGCGAACTCCGCGTCCGTCGTGAACGCTCCCGCCAGCAGGAACACCGTGTTCGCGGTGACCACGCCGATGGGAACACCGAGCTGGACGAAGCTGCCGTAGATGCCGCGCTTGCCCTCGGGGGCGTACTCGGTGGCCATCAGCATCGCGCCGCCCCACTGGGCGCCGACGGCGATGCCCTGCAGCACACGGAAGACGACCAGCAGGATCGGGGCGGCGACGCCGATCGTGGCGTACGTCGGGAGCAGGCCGATGCCGGTGGTGGCCAGGCCCATGAGGGTGAGCGCGAGAACCAGCATCGGCTTGCGGCCGCGCTTGTCGCCGAGCTGCCCGGCGACGATGCCGCCGATGGGGCGGGCGAGGAAGCCGACGGCGAAGGTGGCGAAGGAGGCGAGCACTCCGGCGGTGGGGTTGCCGGCCGGGAAGTACAGGTCGCCCAGCACGAGGGCTGCGGCGATACCGAAGACGAAGTAGTCGTACCACTCCACGGCCGAGGCGAGGGCCGCGGCGGTGGCGACTCGGCGGCGGTTGCCGGCGGCGGGGGCGGTGGTGGTGAGCGGCTCGGGGGAAGGTGCCGTGTCCATGCGTGCACACTCCGGTGGGTGCGGGGACGGAACGGGGACAGAACGGGGGGGGTGGAACGGGTTCCGGGGAACGTACTGACCGGACGGTATGCCCGTCAACGGGTCGCGCAGCAGGAGTTTTACCTGCACATGGCACGGACAACGGGATCCGGGCATGGATCGGGGCATGCCTGAGGCCCCGGTCTCGCGAGGAGACCGGGGCGCACGGCGGACGGACCCTAGAACACGACCAGTGCCCTGCCGCCCTTGCCCGCCAGCATGTTCTCGAAGGCCGCCGGGATGCCGTCCAGCGCGATCCGTTCCGTCACCAGCGCGCTCAGGTCCAGGCGGCCCGCCCGCACATGCTCGGCCAGGACCGGCACGTCCCGCGCCGGGTCGGAGTTGCCGTAGACGCAGCCGGAGAGGGTGCGGCCCCAGTGGAAGATCTCCAGGGCGTTGAAGGTGACCTGCTGGTCCTTGCCGCCGATGCCGACGACCGTGGTGCGGCCGCCGCGGCGGGTGGAGTCCCAGGCGGTGCGGATCGTGGTCGCGCGGCCCACGCACTCGACGGCGACGTCCACGCCCTGCTTGCCGGTGAGGCCGCGGATCTCGCGGGCCGTGTTCTCGGAGGCGATCACGTAGTCGGTGGCGCCCGCCGCGCGTGCCAGTTCCTCCTTCTCGGGGGAGACGTCGACCGCGACGATCTTCGCCGCGCCCGCGATCCGGGCCGACTGGAGGGCGGCCAGCCCCACGCCGCCGACGCCGAACACCGCGACCGTCTCCCCCTGGCGGACCCGCGCCGAGTGGTGCACGGCGCCGTAGCCGGTGAGGACGGCGCAGCCCAGCAGGGCGGCGTCGGTGAGCGGGATGCCGTCCGGGAGGGGCAGGACGCAGTCGGCCGAGACGACGGTCTCCTCGGCGAACGCGGCGACGTTCAGACCGGGGTGCAGCTCGGTGCCGTCCGCGGTGCGGGCGTAGACGTCGGCGGCGCCGTTGAGCGCGTTGGCGCACAGCCAGACCTCGCCGAGCCCGCAGGCATGGCAACCGCCGCAGGACGGCGCCCAGTTGAGCACCACCTCGGCGCCGGGCGCGACATGGGTGACGCCCTCGCCGACGGCGACGACCGTGCCGGCGCCCTCATGGCCGAGGACGGCGGGCACGGGGACGCGCATCGTGCCGTTGGACAGCGACAGGTCGGAGTGACACACCCCGGCGGCGGCGAGACGGACCCGGACCTGACCGGGGCCCGGGTCGGGCAGTTCGATCTCGGTGACCTCCAGCGGGGCACCGACGGCGGGCAGGACGGCGGCACGGACGGCCATGGCAGGCGCTCCCTTGAACGGGCTCAGAACTGGAGGGACTTGGTCTGGAGGTACTCGGACAGGCCGTGCGCGCCGAGTTCGCGTCCGACGCCCGACTGCTTGTACCCGCCGAAGGGGGCCAGCGGGTTGAAGCGGCCGCCGTTGATGTCGACCTGCCCGGTGTCCATCCGGCGCGCGAAGGCCACCGCCTCCGCCTCCTCCCCCGCCCAGACGGCGCCCGCGAGGCCGTAGACCGTGCCGTTGGCGATGCGCAGGGCGTCCGCCTCGTCCTCGTACTTCAGGATCGACAGGACGGGGCCGAAGATCTCCTCCTGCGCGATGGTCATCTCGGGCGTCACATCGGCGAAGACGGTCGGGCTGACGAAGCAGCCCTTCTCGTACGGCGCTTCCGTGCCGCCCGCGACCAGCCGTGCCCCCTCGGCGACACCTTGCTCGATATAGCCGCGCACCCGCGCCTGCTGCTTGGCGTTGACCACCGGGCCGATGCGCTCGCCGTACTTCTCGGCGGCGGCCGCGGCCAGCTCGACGGCCTCGTCGTACTGGTCCCGGTGCACCAGCATCCGCGTCCAGGCGCTGCACGTCTGGCCGGAGTTGGACATGACGTTGGCGACGCCGACGTTGACGGCCTTGGCCAGGTCGGCGCTGGGCAGGATGACGTTGGCGGACTTGCCGCCGAGTTCCAGGGCGACCTTCTTGATGGCGGCCCCGGCCACCGCGGCGATCCCGCGGCCGACGGCCGTGGAGCCGGTGAAGGAGACCAGGTCGACGCCGGGGTGCTCGGCGAGCGCCTGTCCCGCGACCGGGCCGAGGCCGGTGACCAGGTTGAAGACGCCCGCGGGGACACCGGCCTCGTGCACCGCCTCGGCGAACAGCTGGGCGACCAGCGGGGTGTCCTCGGCGGGCTTCAGTACCACCGTGCAGCCGGCGGCCAGCGCCGGGGCGGCCTTGGCGACGATCTGGTGCAGCGGGTAGTTCCAGGGCGTGATGGCGCCGACCACACCGACGGGCTCGTGGTGCACGGTCGAGTTGCCGACCTTCTCCTCGAAGGCGTACGTCGCCGCGAGCTCGGCGTACGAGCCCGCGACGGCGATCGGCACGCCCGCGTGGACCGCCTGCGAGAACTTCAGCGGCGAGCCGAGCTCGGCGGTGACCGTCTCGGCGATCTCGTCCTTGCGGGCGTCGAGGATGTCGCGCAGGGCGGCGAGCCGCGCGGCCCGCTCGGCGGGCGGCGTCGCGGCCCAGCCCGGGAGGGCGGCTCGGGCGGCCCGTACGGCGGTGTCGACGTCGGCGGCGGTGCCGGCCGGGACCCGGCCGACGACCTGCTCGTCGACCGGGTTCACCACCTCGATCACGTCGCCGCCCGCGGCGGGGCGCCACGCGCCGTCGATGTACATGCCGTCGTGTGCCTTCATTGCACTTCCTCCCGAGCGGGCTGCCACGTCGTCCGACTCATAAACTAGCGGTGTTAGTTTTTATGCGCCAGACGCTCCATGACATCAGAAGTCGACCCGAGCCCGGTCGTCCACCCTCCCTACCGACTCCTGACCGAACGCCTTCTCGTAGTCCCGACGGATCTCCTCGATCTTGCGATCACTGCTCTTCGCCTGCGTCTGCGGGTACAGCAGGATCAGCTCGTACGACCGCTCCTTCTCGATCGTGCCGCTCACGTCCCGCCACTGCCCGCGCCCGGTCTGGATCGTGAGCCCGTCCGGAAAGTCCGGGGTGACCTCCTTGTCGACGAAGGCCATGAACTGCGCGTCAGTGACAGCAGGCCCGCCGTCGGGCCGCGCGGTACCGAAGAAGAGCTGCGTCTCGACGTACGGCTCTCCCCGCTGCCGTACCGATGCGGCGTCGGTGTCGAGGGAGGCGTAGGCGGTCGGCGCGGCGACGGTCAGCATGAGGCCAACGGCCGCGAGGACAGCCCGAGTTCGGGTGAAGTGGACATTCATGCCCCATGACTAGCCACCCGCGGCGTAGTTCACTCCTCCAGGTCCGGCAGCCGCGCCGGAGCCGGGCAGATTCGGTCGCCGTGCTGGTCGAAGACGAAGAGGTGGGCCAGGTCCACGAGGAGAGGCACCTGCATGCCGTGCCGGAGTTCGAAGTCGGGCGTGGTGCGCACGATGAGGTCGCCGGGGAGGCGGCCCTCGGGCGGGGCCGGGTCGGGGGTCGCGTCGGCCGGGTGGTCCAGGGTCACCACGGGGCCGGCCCGCAGGGCGCCCGCGCGGTTGCGGAGGCGTTCCAGCACCGTGCCGGTCTCCCGGCGGCGGCGCCGGACCGGGGGGACGGGGCGCGGGGCCTCCAGGTCCGGTACGACGGCGGGGCGGGAGCCGGTGTTGAAGTGGACGAGGACCTCGTGGCCCTGGAACTCCACATGCTCGACCAGGCCCGTGATGTGCACCTCGCCGGGGCGTGCGGAGGCCGGCTCGGCGATCCGGACCGCTTCCGAGCGCAGGCCCACGATGACCTCGCGGCCCTGCTGGACCCGGAGCAACTGGTGGTCCAGGGACAGGGGTTCGGGGAGTCGGAGGTACTGCTTGCCGAGGCTGATGGTCATCGCGCCGTCGAGCGGGGCGCGGACGACGCCGCGCAGCAGGTTGATGCGGGGAGTGCCGATGAAGGCGGCGACGAAGACGTTGCGGGGCAGGGCGTACACCGAGCGCGGGGTGCCGACCTGCTGCAGGACGCCGCCGCGCAGAATGGCGACCCGGTCGCCGAGGGACATCGCCTCGGCCTGGTCGTGGGTGACGTAGACCGTGGTGACGCCCAGCTTCCGGGTGAGGCCGGAGATCTCGGCGCGCAGGTGGTTGCGGAGCTTGGCGTCGAGGTTGGAGAGCGGCTCGTCCATCAGGAACGCGGTGGGGTGGCGGGCGATGGCCCGGCCCATGGCGACGCGCTGGCGTTCGCCGCCGGAGAGCTGGGCGGGGAACCGGTCCAGGAGGTCCTCGATGCCCAGCATGCGGGCGGTGGCGTCCACCCGGGGGCGGGGGTCCGCGCCGGGCTCCTCGATCCGCAGGGGGAAGCCGATGTTGTCGCGGCTGGTCATGCTCGGGTAGAGGGCGAAGTTCTGGAAGACCATCGCCATCCGCCGGTCGGCGGGCAGCAGGTCGTTGCCGTACTCGCCGTCCAGCACCAGCTCGCCCTCGTCGATCTCCTCCAGACCGGCGATCATTCTGAGCACGGTGGACTTGCCGCAGCCGGAGGGCCCGAGGAGGACGAGGAATTCCCCGGGCTCGATGTCCAGCGAGAGCCGGTCCACCACGCGGACGCCTCGCGTGTAGGACTTGCTCACGTCGTGCAGGGAGATGGCGCGTGTCATGACTGCTGCCCCCGGGGGCTGTCCGGAGCGCCGCTGCTCCGTGTGTCCGAAGGCCCCGCGCGGGTCGTACGGGGCCTTGAGTCACGGAAGCTAACGGAATGTGCCCGGCCGAGGGAAGGGGTCTGTCACTTCGTAGCGGTCAGGTGGGCGAAGACCACCACGTTGCTGGTGTATCCCGCCTGCCGGTCGAAGAGGCCGCCGCAGGTGAGCACCCGCAGCTCCGGGCGCCGGCTCGGGCCGTAGACCTCCTTGTCGGGGAACGTCGCCTTGTCGTAGACCTTCACCCGGTCCACGGTGTAGACGGCGCTGCGGCCGTCCTCGCGCCGCGCCTCGATCTGCTTGCCGCGCTTCACCGAGGCGAGTCCGGCGAAGACGGCGGAGCCGGTCGTGGTGTCGCGGTGGCCCACCGCGATCGCGACACCGGGCTCACCCGGTGTGGGTCCGCCCCGGTACCAGCCGATGAGGTTCGGATCGTCGACCGGCGGTGTCTCCAACTCCTGTTCCCCGGTGAGCCCGAGGCCGATGATCGGGGCGTCGATGCCCAGGGACGGGATACGCACGGACGTCGGCCGGGAACGCGGCAGCGGGCGAGGGGGCTCGGCGGGGTGGGCCCGGCCGGCGGCCTGCACGGAGTGCCTGCCGTCGGGTCCGGTCGGAGCGATCGCGTCACGGAGTCCCTCGCACCGGACGACCACCATCGCCAGGACGACCGTCAGCGCGGCCGTTCTGGAGAGACGGTAGGCGCGGGTCCGGTACCAGGGCCGGCGTCTGCGCCTACGCGGCACCATCGGTCTGCCGGCGGTTCCTGCGGAAGTACACGGCGCCGCCAAGGGCCGTCAGGCCCACCACCGCCGCGCCCGCGACCGGCGCGTAGGCGGCCGCGGTGTCGACGAGACCGCCACCGCCCGCGTGCACACCGCCTCTCGGACCGTGCTCGTCGCCACGCCCCCACCCTCCCTCGCCCCGGTCGTTGTCCTCGATGCGCCCGGGCGGGCCCCCGTCGCCGTCCCGCCCTTCCCGCCCTTCCCGCCTGTCGTCGTCATGGCACCGGACGCGGAAGACCTTCTCCTTCGGAGGGATGCCCGTCACGACCCAGGTGAGCTTGTACTGCCCCTCGGCGAGCCCCAGCGTGTCGGTGTGCCCGGCGCCCCCGGCGAGCTGGATCGCGCCGGTGACGGTGGCACCCGTGGGCAGCGGAGGCTGCGGCGAGATGGTGTACGTGATCGAGGCGAGGATGTCGAAGTTGACGGCGTCGAGGTAGAACCGGCAGACCACCGGGTCGTCCTTCGGCACCCCGTAGGGCACGCCCTCGCGGTGGATCCTGATGTCGCCGTTCTCCCCCTGGGCCCACGCGGTCGGGGCCGTCACCCATGACGCGCCCGCCGCGGCGAGGGCCGTGAGGACGACTGTGGCGCCCGCGCGGGCGCGAAAGGAACGTGAGGGTGTCAGGGTCGGCATACGCGCTCCTCAGGTTCAGACGATTTTCATACAAATCGTTCTTTCGCCTGACTCTCCGTCACGCGCACGCGACTCGCCGTACCGACGCCCGGCGCGTCGTCAGATTTCGCTCGTCCGGCGCAGTCCCGGGCGCTTCGGCCGCTTTGAGGCACCCGATCCGGGCCCTCCCGGCCGCTTCGGCGTACGCACGGCCACTCCCGCCGACAGCAACAGCAGGCCCGCCAGCATCACGAACGGCGCAGCCACCCCGGCGATTCCGGCGACCAGGCCCGCCGACGCCGGCGCGGCGACCTGGCCGAGGCGGTTGCCGGTCAGCCGCAGGGCGAGGGCGGTGGAGCGGGCGCCCTCGGGGGCCGCCTGCACGACCGTCGTCATGGACAGCGGCTGGCCGACGCCGAGGCAGAAGCCCAGCACCGCCAGCATCACGGCCAGCGCCCACACCGGCACCGGCAGCGCGACCCCGGCGCACAGCAGGGCCGCCAGCAGACAGGTCACGGTCAGCAGCAGGGTGCGGCCGAGCAGCCGCAGCAGGGGCGTCAGCACCAGCCGGCACGCGATGGTGGCCGCCGCGCGCAGGCTCAGGAGCAGGCCGATCACGGACGGCGCGATGCCCCGGTGCTCGCCGACCACCGGGAGGTAGGCGGTGAGGATGTCGGTGGCGGAGAGCACGGCGAGGCTGATGAAGATGCCTGCGGGCACGCCCCGGGCCCGCAGTATGCGCCCGACGGGGACGCGATCCCCTTGTTCCGCACGGGACTTGGCCGTCGTACGGCTCTCTGTCCGCCACAACGAGGTGAGCGCGACCGCGCCGCCCGCGCCCGCCGCCACCAGGGCGAGGGCGCTGGTGCCCGCCATGTCCCGGCCGCCGATCAGCGCGCCCGCGGCGATCGGGCCGATCAGCTGGCCGAGGGAGGCGCCGATGGTGAAGTGGCCGAAGTTGCGGTCCTGTTCGTGCGGGGCGGACTGGCGGGCGACCAGCGACTGGGCGCCGATGACGAAGCAGAGATGGCCGAGGCCCATCACCCCGCTCCAGACGGCCATCGCCCAGAGGGAGTTCGCGAGGCCGCTCATCGCACAGCCGCCGGAGATCAGCACGACACCGACGGGCAGCAGCGGCGCACAGCGGCCGTGGTCGGTGCGGCGGCCCAACGGGACGGCGACGAACAGCGGGAGCAGCGCGTACACGCCCGCGATCACACCGATCGCCCTCTCGTCCGCGCCCAACGCCAGCGCCCGGTAGGAGACGGCGGGCCGGGCCATCGACACCGCCCCCTGCGCGAAGCTGAAGGCGATGACGAGGCGGAGCAGCCAGCCGCGGTTCCCACCGGGCGCCATGTGCGGATCCTCCATGGAAAAGTCAGATGATTCCGAAGAGCATCCCTGCCCCGAGGATCACGAGGCATGTGAGCGCGGCCCACTTCACGACGAACCGGGTGTGGTCGCCGAACTCCACCTTGGCCATTCCGACCAGGACATAGACGGCCGGGACGAGCGGGCTCGACATGTGCAGCGGCTGGCCGACCAGGGAGGCGCGGGCCATCTCCAGCGGGGTGACGCCGTGCGCGGCACCGGCCTCGGCGAGGACCGGCAGGACGCCGAAGTAGAAGCCGTCGTTGGACATGAAGTAGGTGAGCGGGAGGCTCAGGATGCCGGTGACCAGGGCCATGTGCGGCCCCATGCCCTCGGGGATGACGTCCACCATCCACTTGGCCATGTGGTCGACCATGCCGGTGCCTTGCAGTACGCCGGTGAAGACAGCGGCGGCGAAGACCATGCCGGAGACGTTGAGGACGTTGTCGGCGTGGGCGGCGAGCCGGGCCTTCTGGTCCGGGATGTGCGGGAAGTTCACGGTGAGCACGAGCGCGGCGCCGAGCAGGAACAGCACCGGGATCGGCAGCCACTCCATGATCATGGCGGTGAGCAGCGTGATGGTGAGCAGCGCGTTGAACCAGTAGAGCTTGGGGCGCAGGGTGGGCCGGTTCGGGTCGAGCGCCTGGAAGCGGTCGTCGTCGCCGTCCGCGTCGGTGCCCGAGCCGGAACCGGCGCCGCCGGTGGCCGTCTTGCCTGTGCCGGAGGAGCCGGAGCCGGCGCCCACGAGAACCGTCTCGGTCTCCTTCTCCTCGACCTTCTCCTCGATCTTCTCGTCGACCAGGACCTCGTCCAGGGTCAGCACACCGAGCCGCTTGCGCTCGCGCAGACCGAGGACGTACGAGAGGACGAAGACGAAGGCCAGGCCCACCAGGAGGGCCGGGATCATCGGGACGAAGATGTCGCTGGCGTCGAGCTTGAGCGCGGTGGCGGCGCGGGCGGTCGGGCCGCCCCACGGCAGGGTGTTCATCACGCCGTTGGCCATGGCGGCGACACCGGTCATCACGACCAGGCTCATCTTCAGGCGCTTGTACAGCGGGTACATCGCCGAGACCGTGATCATGAAGGTGGTCGAGCCGTCGCCGTCGAGCGAGACGATCGCGGCGAGGATCGCCGTGCCGACGACGATCCGCATCGGGTCGGCCTTGGCGAACTTCAGGATCCCGCGCACGATCGGGTCGAAGAGACCGACATCGATCATCACACCGAAGTAGACGATCGCGAACATCAGCATCGCCGCGGTGGGGGCGAGGCTGGTGACGCCGTCGATGACGTAGTCACCGAGCTTGGCGCCCTTCCCGACGAAGACGCAGAACAGTGCCGGGATCAGCACGAGCGCCGCGATCGGCGACATCTTCTTCATCATGATCAGGACCAGGAAGGTCGCGATCATGGCGAAGCCAAGGATGGTCAGCATGAGTGGATACCTAACGTTCGCCCTTGAACGACCCACCAGGGCCGGCGGTGCGTTGACGTTAGGTCCCGTCAAGCGGCGTTAACAAGACGTTGACGTGCGAGCAATAAGCGCAAAACTGCTGGTCACAGCTTTGCACTGCTCACAGCGCTGATGCGGTGGCCAGTTCTACGGGTATGCCGTTGAGGACCGCGTTGCCCGACAGCGGGTCGAGCAGGCTGCCGTCGAGGAGCTGGTTGACGTTGACGCCGGGTTCCTTCAGCGCGTGGTTCAGCCGGGTGCCGGGCCGGTCGTGTCCCCAGCCGTGCGGCAGGCTGACCACGCCCGGACGCACGCCGTCGGTGACCTCCGCGGGGGCGGTGACCTCTCCCCCGGCGCCCTTGATCCGCACGGGCGCCCCGTCGGTGACTCCGAGCCGTTCGGCGTCCTCGGGGTGGATGTGCAGGGTGCAGCGGTTGGTGCCGCCGGTGAGGGCGGGGACGTTGTGCATCCAGCTGTTGTTGGAGCGCAGATGGCGGCGGCCGACGAGGACGAGCCCCTCGGGGCGCTCGTGCAGGGCCTGCCGCAGGCGCGGCAGATCGTCGACGATCGGCTGCGGCAGCAGCTCCACCTTGCCGCTGACGGTCTTCAGCGGCTGCGGCAACCGGGCCTTGAGCGGCCCGAGGTCGATGCCGTGCGGATGCGCCAGCAGCTTCTCCAGGCCCAGCCCGTCCGGCCGTACGCCGAAGCCGTCGCCGTAGGGGCCGAGGCGCAGCATCATGTCGAGCCGGCGCTCGGGTCCGGTGTCGCCGAAGAGCTGTGCGGCGAGCTCCTGGGGGTCGCGGCCGTGCACCGGGGAGTGGGCTTCCTTCACCGCCTTGCCGAGGGTCTGCCCGATGACCAGGTCGTCGACGGCCGACGGATCGGCGCCGTGCATCCCGGTCGCGGCGAGGATCAGCCGGGCCAGGATCTCCGTCTCAAGCATGCGGCCGGGCTCCAGCGGGACGGCCGGCCGGTTGTAGCGGACCTGGTTGCGTACGGCGAGCGTGTTGAAGGCGAAGTCGTGGTGCGGGCTCTGCGAGGGCGGGGGCGGCGGCAGCACGACATGGGCATGGCGCGAGGTCTCGTTGAGGTACGGGTCGACGCTGACCATGAAGTCGAGCGCGCCGAGCGCCTTGTCGAGCCGGTCGCCGTCGGGCACCGACAGGACGGGGTTGGCGGCGACGGCGATGACGGCCCTGATCGGCTCGCCCTCCTCGGTGGCGGTGTCGATCTCCTCGGCGAGCGCGGAGATCGGCATCTCGCCCTTGGCCTCGGGGTGCCGGCTGACCCGGGAGTGCCAGCGCGCCAGCGCGAAGCCGTGACCGGGCCCCGCCGGGCGGGGCGTCCTGTCGGTGGCGGCCTGCGGGAAGAGGGCGCCGCCGGGGCGGTCGAGGTTGCCGGTCAGGATGTTCAGTACGTCGACCAGCCAGCTGGCGAGGGTGCCGTGCGGGACGGTGCAGCTGCCGATGCGGGCGTAGACGGCGGCGGTGGGCGCGGCGGCGAGCTCACGGGCGAGGGTACGGATCAGGGCGGCCTCGATGTCACAGGCGCCGGCGACGGCTTCGGGGGTGAAGTCCCGTACGGCGTCCCGGAGTTCGGCGATCCCCTGGAGGTGCGGGGTCAGCTCCCCCGTGTCCACGAGGTCTTCCTCGAACAGGGTGTACGCCATCGCCGCCAGCAGCAGCGCGTCGGTGCCGGGGCGGATCGGGAGGTGCCGGTCGGCGAGCTTGGCGGTGCGGGTGCGGCGCGGGTCGATGACGGTGAGGGTGCCGCCGCGGGCCTTGAGCGCCTTCAGCTTGCCCGGGAAGTCGGGCGCGGTGCACAGACTGCCGTTGGACTCCAGCGGGTTGGCGCCGATCAGCAGCAGGTGGTCCGTGTGGTCGAGGTCGGGTACCGGGATCGCGTTGGCGTCGCCGAAGAGGAGTCCGCTGGAGACGTGTTTGGGCATCTGGTCGACCGTGGAGGCGGAGAAGATGCTGCGGGTGCGCAGGCCGGCGATCAGGACCGGCGGGTAGAGGCCGCCCGCCATGGTGTGCACGTTGGGGTTGCCGAGCACGACACCCACCGAGTTCGGCCCGTAGCGCTCGACGACCGGGCGGATACCGGCGGCGACCGCGTCGAAGGCCTCCTCCCAGGTGGCCTCGCGCAGCTCGCCGTCCTTGCGCACCAGCGGGGTGCGCAGCCGGTCCGGGTCGCCGTCGACGGCGCCGAAGGAGGCGCCCTTGGGGCAGATGAACCCCTGGCTGAACACGTCGTCACGGTCGCCGCGGGCCCCGGTGACCTTGGTTCCCTCGATGGTGAGGGTGAGGCCGCAGGTGGCCTCGCACAGGGGGCAGATACGCAGTGCGGTGCGGGACACGGGTCCTCCCGAGGTGGCGGCGGCGATGACGCACGGACTCACCGCCGAGCATACCGACCGGTATGCACGGAGGGGAGGCCTCGGAGGGGTGAGGTCGGAAATTCGCTTCCCGTCAGTCGGGCGTCCACGTCAGTCAGCCGTCCACGTCAGCCTGGCATCCACGTCAGTCGAGCACGCGCGCCAGATACGCCCGCAGCAGCTCCCGGGTCTCCTCGATGATCCGCTCGTCGCCCTCCGGCGCCATCCGGAAGGCCAGGTGGACCAGGGTGTCGGCGGTCTCGACGGCGATCAGGAAGGTGCGGCGCAGATCGTCGTCGGGCTCGCGGTCGAGGTAGCCGGAGAGCAGCTCGGTGAGGCGGTCGGCGACCCGGTGGTTGGGTTCGCCGCGGTTGCCGACCGGGATCTGGTTGCCGAAGTCGACCAGGGAGAAGCCGGGCGCGGTGCGCTTCATGGCGAGGTACTCGTCGAGCACGGCGTCCATGGCCGAGCGCCAGCCTCCGTCGCCGGTCTCCGCGAGGCGCTCGGTGACGCGGGCGGTGTAGCGCTCCAGGTTGCGCTGGGCGAGGGCGTCGGCCATCTGGCGCTTGTTGCCGAAGAAGCGGTAGACCGAGCCGATGGGGACACCGGCGCGCTGGGCCACGGCCCGGGTGCTCAGGTCGTCGTAGCCGACCTCGTCGAGGAGGTCGGCGCACGCGTCGAGGATTCGGGTGAGCCGTTCGGCGCTGCGCCGCTGCACGGGCGCCCGGCGTAGCGATGCGGGATGGGGCACGGTCTTCATGATGCCTTTCCGGCGCGGTCCGGTGAACCTCGCCCCCCTGTACGGAAGCCGGTACCCGGCGCGCTCAGTGCCGCGGGGGACGGGGTCGCCTCGGCGTCACGGCCGGCTACGGGGTCCCGGCCGGTGTCGCAGTCGGTGTCGCGGTCGGTGCCGTCGTCGCCTCCTCCTCCGATGCCGTGATCGCGGCCGTGTTCTCCACGGGCTTGCCGTCCACCGCCCACACCGTGCCGTCGTCGGCGTACAGCCGGACGGTGACCTGGTGGGTGCCGCGCGGGACCAGGCCGGGGGCCAGACGGTACTCGGGTATGCGGAGCCTGGTCACGAGTCGGCCGTCCACGTACAGATACGCGAGCCCGCGGCCGGCCGTCGCCTTCGCCTCGGCGCCGGCGGGCGAGAAGCGGAAGTCGCGCAGGGTCAGCCGTATGTCCCAGCCGCCGTCACCGCCGCCACCGCCGCCCGGATCCGGCTGCACCTCTATGCCGACCTCGGGGGCGCCACCCTTGGCCACCTCGCGGTAGTGCCGCCCCTCGCCGTCGGTGTCGTCGAGGACCTTGCCGACCGGGGACACACCGCCCGGCCCCTGTTCCCGCGCATCACTGGAAGCGCAGCCCACGGATCCGGTCAGCAGCAGGACACAGACCGCGAGCACGGCGAGAAGGCTCCGTGTCCACGACATGTCCGGAGACTAGAACACCCCTCCGACAGCCGAATCCCCCTGAAGTCTGGTTGGCGTCCCGATCCTGTCGTACCTCCTGAGGAGGACCGGCCGAATCTGCTCCGCCGCTCTTGCGCCCGAGAAAACGCAATCCTACGGTGAACCATAGGAATCAGATTTCGAGGGAGCGATCATGAGCGGGGACAGGCGGAAGACCGCGGAAGGGCTGACCTACCTCTGCGGGTTCGGCAATGAGCACAGCTCGGAGGCGGTGCCCGGCGCCCTCCCCGAGGGCCGCAACTCACCCCAGCGCGCACCGCTGGGCCTGTACGCGGAGCAGCTGAGCGGGTCGGCGTTCACCGAGCCGAGGGCGCACAACCGCCGCTCCTGGCTGTACCGCATCCGCCCGTCGGCCGCGCACCCCGCCTTCACACGCATGGACAACGGTGCGATCCGCACGGCCCCCTTCACGGAGTCCGTGCCCGACCCGAACCGTCTGCGCTGGAACCCCCTGCCCGAGCCCGCACCCGGCACCGACTTCCTCGCCGGTCTGTGGACCCTCGGCGGCAACGGCGACGCGACCCAGCGCACCGGCATGGCCGTGCACCTGTACCACGCCAACTCCTCCATGGACCGCGTCTTCAGCGACGCCGACGGCGAGCTGCTGATCGTCCCGGAGCGCGGCGGGCTGCTGCTCCACACGGAGTTCGGGCTGCTGCATGTGGAACCGGCACATGTGGCGCTGATCCCACGTGGGGTGCGCTTCCGTGTGGAGCTGCTGGATGCCTCCGCCCGTGGCTATGTGTGCGAGAACTATGGTGCGCCCTTCCACCTCCCCGACCTCGGCCCGATCGGCGCCAACGGCCTTGCGAACGCCCGGGACTTCAAGGCGCCGGTGGCCGCGTACGACGACACCGAGGGCCCGGTGGAGGTGGTGAACAAGTTCTGCGGCAACCTCTGGACGGCCACCTACGACCACACACCCCTCGATGTGGTCGCCTGGCACGGCAACCATGTGCCCTACATCTACGATCTGCGCCGTTTCAATGTGATCGGCACCATCTCCTACGACCACCCCGATCCGTCGATCTTCACGGTGCTGACGTCCCCGTCGGACACCCCGGGCCTGGCGGGCGTCGACTTCGTGGTGTTCGCGCCGCGCTGGCTGGTGGGCGAGGACACCTTCCGGCCGCCGTACTTCCACCGGAACGTGATGAGCGAGTACATGGGCCTCGTCGAGGGCGCCTACGACGCGAAGGCGGAGGGCTTCGTGCCCGGTGGCGGTTCGCTGCACAACATGATGTCGGCGCACGGCCCGGACCGGGAGACGTTCGACAGGGCGAGCGCCGCCGAGCTGAAGCCGCAGAAGATCGACGACGGTCTGGCGTTCATGTTCGAGACCCGCTGGCCGGTGACCCTGACCCCGCAGGCGGCCGGCGCCGACCACCTCCAGCGACGCTACGACGACGTCTGGCAGGGCATGGAGCGCCACTTCCGCCCCTTGCAGTAAAGATCCCCGACCGGTACGGATGGCCCCGTGACCTCCTTCGCCCCGGACTCGATCGTCCTGAACCGCAAGCTGCCGCTCTGGTACCAGGTGTCGCAGTCGCTGCGCGCCTCGATACTGGGCCGCCGCCCGCAGGACCCGCTGCGCCTGCCCACCGAGGAGCAGCTGGCCGAGCACTACGGCGTGAGCGTGCTGACCATGCGGCAGGCGCTGAAGGAGCTGGAGGACGAGGGCCTGATCACACGGCATCGCAGACGCGGCACGTTCATCGAGCCGGACGCCCGCCGGGGCTCCCCCGTGCGGCTGCTCGGCTCGGTGGACGCGATCGTGGCCCAGCAGTCCGGCATGGCGACCGAACTGCTGGACCACGGCAAGGCACCGGTGCCGCCCGAACTCGCCGAGTACTTCCCGGACGTCGACGAGGTGGCGACGTATCACCGTCTGCGCAGCGACGAGAAGACGGGCGAGCCGACCAACCACGCCCGCAACTACGTCCGCCCCGAACTGGCCGCGCGCATAGACCTGGACGACCTGGTCCGCTGGCCGATGACCAAGGTGCTGCGGGATGCCGTCGGGGCGGACATCAGCCGCATCACGGACACGGTGGAGGCCCGCCTGGCCGACCCGGAGACGGCGAAACTGCTCCAAGTCCCCTTGCTGAGCCCGATCCTGCACTACACAGGTGTGACGTACGACATGGCGGGGCAGGTGCTGGACGCGGCGGTCATCCACTACCGGGGGGACCGCTTCTCCTTCACGGTGACCCTGGACGCCACCTGACCCCGCTGTCCGAGCCAGGCCGTACGATGCCCAGCGTGACGCACGACGACGCTCCGCCGCTGGCGGACCTCATGCCGTGGTCCGTCGCACCGCCGCGGCTCGGCCGGGGGTGGCCGACGGGCCCCGACGCGGCGTCCCTGAAGGCCCGCTGGGACGCTTTTGTGAAGGCCGAGGGCCCGGACCGGGAGGCCCTGCTGGAGCCGACCCGCTCCCGCACCCTGCACTCGGCGGTCGGACAGCTCCCCGGCCAGTCGACCGACACGGCGAAACTGTTCCGCGCCTCGGGCCCCTGCCCGGACCCGGTGCGCGTCCTGCACGCGCCCTTCGACGAGCAGTGGCTGATCCCCGACCACCGCCTGATCGACGCGGCCCGCCCCGAGCTGTGGCGGGTGGCGGACGAGCAGCAGGTCTTCGTCCTGGAGACCCCGGAGTCCGGCCTGCTGGCGACCTCGCTGCTCCCGCTGCTCCGCCCCGGCCGCGTCCGCCCGCTGTACCGCCGCCCCGGCGGCACCGAACCCAACCTGGCGCCGGGCCTCCTGGAGCACCTCCGGGACCGGCTCGGCGCACCGGTCGAGCCGCCGGACGTCCTCGCCTGGACGCTGGCGGCCGTCCGCCCGGACCTCACCGTCCCCCTCACCGGCGACCCCGGACTCTGGGCCCGCGGCGTGGAGTCGGGCCGGCGCACCCTGTGGCTGATGCGGCGCGACGGCGACCGCCCGAAGCTGCCCGGCGGCCGCCGCCCGTACGTCCGCGCCCCGCTCCCCTCCCGCCCGTCGACGCTGGAGTACGACCGCGAGGAGGAGGCCCTGCTGCTCGGCGAGGGCCGCATCTCACCGGTCCCGCCGCAGGCCTGGGACTACGAGGTGGCCGGGGTGAAGGTGCTGGAGCAGTGGTTCGCGGCCCGCGTCACGGAGCCCGAGCCGGGCACCCTGGCGGCGATCCGCCCGGCGACCTGGCCGCAGGCGTGGACGTCGGAGCTGCTGGAGCTGATCACCGTCCTGGCCCTGCTGGCGGAAGTCCAGCCGCTCGACCAGGAGTTGACGTCGACCATCACCGCGACCGACCTCCACAGGGCCGGAGTCCTGCCCGTCCCGGAGTCGGCTCGCAGACCGGCGTCGGTCCTGGACGGGCACGAGGAGGGCCCGGAGGGGCAACTCGCGCTGATCTAGCGCGCGTCGGGGTCGTAGGCGTCCAGGATCCGGTCGAGGGTCCGGCGGAACACCACCTCCATATCGACCGGCTCACCGCCCTCCATGAAGGCCGCGGCCAGCAGCGGATACCGGCCGGTGGCGACCTGACTGCCGAGGTAGGCCATCCGCGCCGCGTTCTCCTCGTCCTCGGTCCAGGGCATGGCACGGGTGCGCTCGGCGGTGGCGAGCTCGTTCGCGGTGTACGTCGTCACAACGCCGTTGAGCAGCGAGACCAGGTCCATCTTCACGCTGTAGGCGACGTCGAGCGGTTCGAGACAGGCCAGGCAGTGCTCCAGGTACCGCAGGGTGTTGGGGCTGAAGCCGTACGCCCCTGACATCACCCGTGGCACCCAGGTGTGCCGGCGCATGATGGCGCGGGTCTCCTGCGCGTTGCGGACCATGTCGGCACGCCAGTCGCCCGACGGCTCCTGGATCTCGTGCTCGCCGCCCACCGCGTCGATCATCAACTCGTACAGGTCCTCCTTGCGGGGGACGTAGTTGTACAGCGACATCGTCCCGCAGCCCAGCTCGGCCGCGACATTGCGCATGGTCACGGCATCCAGCCCGCCGGCGTCGGCGATGCGCACCGCCGCGGCCGCGATGTCCGCACGCGTGAACGCGGGCCTGGGACCGCGTCCGGTCCGCTCGGGACGCGCCCAGATCACTTCGGGTACGGCAGCTCGGCCCGCCATCGATCATCACCTCGGCCACCATCCTAGTTACGTACAGCGTACGTAGTGCGCTATGGTCAACCCATGACTTCTACGTACGCTGTACTTAGTGAGGGTCTGGAGAAGCGATTCGGCCCCAAAGGAGCAGAGGTCCACGCCCTGCGCGGACTCGATCTGGCCGTCGCGCAGGGCACCGTCTGCGGCCTCCTCGGCCCGAACGGCGCGGGCAAGACGACGGCCGTACGCCTCCTCACCACGCTGCTGCGCCCGGACGCAGGCTCGGCCCGGGTCGCCGGGCACGACCTGCTGCGGGACCCGGCGGCCGTCCGCCGCAGCATCGGCGTCACCGGCCAGTACGCCTCGGTCGACGGCGACCTCACCGGCCGCCAGAACCTCCAGTTGTTCGCCCGGCTGCACCGGGTGCGCGGCCCGGCCGAGCGGGCCGCCGACCTCCTGGACCGCTTCGGCCTGACCGAGGCGGCCGACCGCCACGCGTCCACGTACTCGGGCGGGATGCGCCGCCGCCTCGACCTCGCCGCGAGCCTCGTACGCCGCCCCGACGTGCTCTTCCTGGACGAGCCCACGACCGGCCTCGACCCTGCGAGCCGCAACCGGATCTGGGAGGCCGTCCGGGAGCTGACCGCCGACGGCACGACGGTGCTGCTGACCACGCAGTATCTGGAGGAGGCCGACCAACTCGCCGACGACATAGCCCTGATGGACCGGGGACGGGTCGCGCACACGGGCTCACCGGCCCAGTTCAAGGCGACCATCGGCGCGCATGTCGAGGTCGTCGTCACCGAGGCCGACGTGATGGTCAAGGCGGCCGCCGTACTGGATCAACTCACCGGCGCGGAGCCGTCGTTCGACCACGAGCGGCGCGCCGTCGGCGCGGTCACCCGGGACGCCACGCTCACCCTCCCCCGGCTGGTGCGCGAACTGGACGCGGCGGGCGTGCCGTTGCTCGACGCGCGGATCGAACCACCGACTCTCGACGACGTGTTCCTGCGGCTCACCCAGGAAGCCCGGGAATCCCAGGAAGAGGAGCGTGCGGCATGAGCACCCTGACCTACGACGGCGGCGCGATGCTGGGCCGTCAGCTGCGGCGGATCCGCAACAACCCGGGGCTGCTGGTCCTGACCCAGACGATGCCGATCACCATGCTGCTGTTCTTCGGCTACGTCTTCGGCAGCGCGCTGGCGATGCCCGGCGAGCAGTACCGCTCCTTCCTGGTGCCGGGGCTGCTGGTGGCGACGGCGGCCAACGGCATCATGACCGGGATGTTCCAGGCCGCCCAGGACACCCACCGGGGCGTGATGGACCGCTTCCGCACGCTGCCGATGAGCCGGGCCGCCGTTCCGCTCGGGCAGGCGGCCGCCGACCTCGTCCTGACGGCCGCCGGGACGGTGCCGTTCCTGCTGGTCGGGCTCGCGGTGGGCTGGCGCATGGAGGGGTCCGTGCTCGAAGCGGCGGGCGCCGTGGGGCTGTTGCTGCTGTTCCGGTTCGCGACGACGTGGGTCGGGATCTTCCTCGGGATGCTCACCCGGAACGAGGAGGCCGCCGGTCAGCTGGGCGGCGCGACCTTCATGCTGCCGCTGCTGTCCAACGCGTACATCCCGACCGAGGGCCTGCCGGGCTGGCTGCGCACGCTCGCCGAGTGGAACCCGATCAGCGCGGTCACCACGGCCCTGCGGGACCTCTTCGGCAACGCTCCGGTGCCGGACGGGGCCGCCTGGCCGGTCGCGCATCCCGTCGCCGGTTCGCTGGCGTGGTGCGCGGTACTGCTCGCGGTGTTCGCACCGCTCGCCGTACGCCGGTACGCACGCGGCGAGCGGTGAAGAGCGGCACTCATCGCGGTGCTCACGCAGTCGGCCCCGTCAACATCCGTACGCGCCAAGGCGGTTACGGATGGAACGGGGCCGATGAGCGGGGTGGGTGAAGATCGGGGGACGTACCCGCGCCCGGATGGGACTCCGAGGCGCCGCCGGGTGCCGTGGGGATGACGGCGGACGACAGCGCGGTACGGCGCCGGAGACGGTGTGATCTGCCGGGCGCGGGCCTGGAAGTCGTTCGGAGAGCGCCGGTGGGAGTCAGCGCCCGCCGAACAGCGAACGGCGGAGCCGACGCAGCGGGGCGAAGAGCGAGACGCGGCGGACGCGTGTACTGCGGTCGCTGCGCTCGTGCGTCTTGTCACGTGTGGTCAGCTCACGCATCAGCGAAGTCGCCTCGGCTGCCTCCCGCTGCGGCACGGCGGGACCCGCCAGTACCGAGAGATGGCGGTCGAGGCGCGAACTGGTCGCGCTGCTCCCGCAGGTGATCGCAGGGACCCTGGCCCTGCTGCGCACTGTTATCTGATCCATGTCACTCCCCACCCGTACGAGTCCACCCGGCCCGGGCAGGTTAACCCTATCGCCCCGGTGGGGCACTCGTGTATCGCGGTCACAGGATTCACCTTCCCCATAAGGGTGTTGACAACCCGTTTCTGATTACTCTCCGAATCCAACCGATTTCAGGGCGAGTTGGACAACGGGCTGGCTGGTGGGTTGCGGTGAGCCTCCGTCAGGCTCGACGGTCACAGCCAGTGACGTCGCCGATTTGTCGAGACCGGTCGCGACCAAGGGCGTGTCGCCGTCGAAAAGCCCCAGGGAGCGCGGTTGCACGTCGGGGCGCATCTGCCAGAGCTGGTGCACCCGGCCGCTCGGCAACTCGCCATATCCGCTCAGAGTGACGACGGCACGCCCCTCCGATGCGGAGGCGACCACTCCGATCGTCCGGCCCTGCGCGTCCTCGTCGGCGGCCGCCCGGGCGTCGGGCGCCCCGAGAACGTTAGCGATCTCACTTGCCCGGGCCTGCTGGGCATCCAGCTCGTCCTGCGTCCGGTTGGCCTGGACGGCGAAGAGGGAGGCGACGACGAGGGCCGCGGCGGCCGTGGCCGTGGCGAACGGCACGAGCAGGAGGCGCGTCCTGGGCGCACGGGTGCGCGGCGGCGGCTGGGTGCCCCACACATGCGGCGGCAGCTGAGTGGCACGCGCGTGTGCCGGCTCCCGCCCGGTGGACTCCTGCGGGGTCGTCCGTACGGCGGCCAGGACCCGGTCGCGCAGGGCGGCGGGGGCCGGGGCGGCCGTGGACCAGGCGAGGCGGACGGCGTCCTCGGACAGGGCGCGCACCTCGGCGGCGCAGCTGTCACAGGCCCTCAGATGCTTCTCGAAGCGGACCCGCTCGCCGGGTTCCAGGGCGTCGAGGGCGTAGGGCGCGGCGAGGGAGTGCAGGTCCGCGCGGCGGAGCAGTCGGTCCATGAAGCTCACGCGACGCCTCCGAGGCACTTGCGCAGCTGGGTGAGTCCGTCGCGCATCCGGGTCTTGACCGTGCCCAGCGGCAGGGAGAGCCGCTCGGCCACTTCACGGTAGGTGTAGCCGTCGTAGTAGGCGAGGGTGACGGACTGGCGCTGAAGCGCGGTCAGGCGGTCCAGGCAGCGGCGTACCCACTCGCGTTCGAGGCCGGCCTCGACCTCCTCGGCGACATGGTCGAAGGCCGGGTGGTTCGCGCGGAGCGCCTCGCGCTGCTCGCGTTCGCCGGCCGCGCGGGCGCTGCGCACCCGGTCGACGGCACGGCGGTGGGCGAGGGTGAGGACCCAGGACAGGGCGCTTCCCCGGCCCGGGTCGAACCTCGCGGCCGACCGCCACAGTTCGAGCAGCACTTCCTGGGTCACCTCCTCCGACTGCGCGATGTCGCGCACCACACGCCTCACCAGCCCGTACACCGGCCCGGAGACCAGCCCGTACAACTCCTCGAACGCCTTCTGGTCTCCGCCAGCCACGAGCACCAACAGCTCGTCCGCCTCCAACTCGTCTCCCCCTCCGGCCAGACCGCAGCGCGGCCGTCTAGTCCCACGAGGCATTCGCAACCGACCCACCTCCGGATGGGGTTACGGATCAGCGGGCCGAAAACGCGGGTGGTCCACCGATGAAACAAGTTTTCAGTTCAGCCGTAAGAACGCTTGAGATTCGACCAATCCACCCTGGCGACCGCTCCGAATCGTGTTCGTCAGGCAAGTTGGCACTGAGGACGGACGGCATGACACCTATTTCCAGGAGCGGTGCGGGACGCAAGGGCCTCGCGACCCTCGTATGTGGTGCGCTGGCCGCCGGGGGGCTCGCAGCCGCCGGCGTCGCCGCGCTGGCACCGGGGGCGGCCTCCGCCTCCAGCCACCGGGAGGCCCCGCTGATCTCGGGGACGCCGCAGTACGACAACACGGACGTGTACGCGTTCGTCAGCCCGGACAAGCCGGACACGACGACGATCGTCGCGAACTGGATCCCGTTCGAGGAACCGGCCGGCGGACCGAACTTCTTCCCGTTCGCCGAGGACGCGCAGTACGACCTCCACATCGACAACAACGGTGACGCGCAGGGCGAGCTGCTGTACCGGTTCACCTTCGACACACACGTCAAGAACAAGAAGACGTTCCTGTACAACACGGGTCCGGTCGAGAGCCTCGACGACAAGGACCTCAACGTCACGCAGACGTACGACATCGAGCTGATCAAGCTCAAGGACCAGAAGCTGGTGTCGAAGACGAAGATCGCCAACGATGTTCCGGTGGCTCCGTCGAACGTCGGCAAGGCGTCGATGCCGGACTACGCCAAGCTGCGCGAGCAGGCCGTGCACGAACTGCACGGCGGTACGACGACGTTCGCCGGCCAGGCCGACGACCCGTTCTTCCTGGACCTGCGGGTCTTCGACCTGCTGTACGGCGGGAACCTCTCCGAGGTCGGCAACGACACGCTCAAGGGCTACAACGTCAACTCCATAGCCCTCCAGGTCCCGACCCACATGATCACCGAGTCGGCGGACCAGCCGATCGTCGGTATCTGGTCGACGACCCAGCGGCAGAACGCCAAGGGCTACTACGAGCAGGTCTCGCGCCTCGGCAGCCCCCTGGTGAACGAGGTCGTCAACCCGCTGAAGGACAAGGACAAGTTCAACGCGTCCGCGCCCTGGGACGACGCCCAGTTCCTGAAGAACGTCACCAACCCCGAGCTGCCCAAGCTCATCGAGGGGATCTACAAGATCCCGGCGCCCAAGGAGCCGCGCAACGACCTGGTCGACGTCTTCCTGAAGGGCGTCAAGGGCCTCAACCAGCCGCCGCACGTGCGCCCGGCGGAGGAACTGCGCCTGAACACCTCGATCAAGCCGACCGCGGAACCCAAGCGCCTCGGTGTCCTCGACGGTGACAACCAGGGCTTCCCGAACGGCCGACGCCTCAGCGACGACGTGATCGACGCCTCGCTCCAGGTCGTCGAGGGTGAACTCGTCGGCGCCAAGAACGACCTCGGTGACGCGGTCGACAAGAACGACAAGGACTTCGAGAAGGCCTTCCCGTACGTCGCCCTGCCGACCGAGGGTTCGCGCGGCCCGCTCGCCAAGGGCACGGACGGCGGGACCGACGTCCGCAGCCAGCTCGGCGACGCGCTGCAGCCGGCCGGTTCCTCCGGCGGCACGGACAACATGACCCTGATCGCCGGGTCAGCGGGCGCCGGCGCCCTGGGCATCCTGCTGATCGGCGGGGCCCTGATGTGGTGGCGCCGGATGCGGGACCGGGCTTACTAGCCCATCCCACGGGCGAGGTCACCTCGCCCCATCAGCTGGCGCGGCCCGCAATGTACTCATCCCCCACGGCGCGGGCCGCGCCGCCACCCGCCGCACCGACGACCGCCCCCGCACATCCGATCGAGGAGAGGGCATGACCCCGCGTACGAACGACAGCGCACCGGAGAACGAGGAGAACGGCAAGGCCAACGGTGCGGATGCCGCTGCCGCGGGGGCCGATGAGCGGCTCGCCGCCCTTCGGCGGGTCAGGGCCGCCGTTCAGCCCGTCCGGCGATCGAGGACGGGGCCCCTCAAGGGCCGAAGCGGGGGCCCGGGGGCGGCAGCCCCCAGCGGGGTCGAAGGGGCGGAGTCCCTTCAGGACGGGACGGATGGGGGCGGCGGGGGCGAGGAAGACTCCGCCCAGCGCATCGCCGCCGTACGCCGAACCGCCGCGGCCGGCCGCCGCCGACGCGCCCTTCACCTCGCCGGCTGTGTCACCCTCCTGGCCGTGGCCCTCACCGCCGGCTCCATCGCCCTCGACGCGGCACGCGGCAACGCGGGCCAGAGCGTCGCCCCGGCGAGCGCCGCACTCTCACCGGGCCTCCTCGCCAGTGGTGACCTCGACTCCGGCATCGCCTCCCTCCAGTCCCACCTCCGCGACCAGCCGAGGGACTTCGGCAGCTGGGCCACCCTGGGCCTGGCCTACGTCGAACAGGCCCGCACCAAGGGCGACCCCTCCCGCTACCCCCAGGCCGACCAGGCCTTCAAGCGATCGCTGGCGCTGCGAGCCGACAACGACCAGGCCCTCGCCGGCCGCGCCGCCCTGGCCGCCGCCCGGCACGACTTCGAGGACGCCCTGAAGTACGCCGACCAGGCACTGAAGGTGAACCCGTACAGCGAACGCGCCCTGTGCTCCCGCGTCGACGCCCTGGTCGAACTCGGCCGCTACGCCGACGCGTCCAAGGCCGCCGACACCGCCGACGACCGCCGCCCGGGCATCCCGGTCTTCACCCGGTACGCCTACGTGCACGAGCTGCGCGGCGACGTCCGCACGGCCGAGCGCGTCCTGAACCGGGCGCTCTCCTCCGCCGTCGCGCCCGGCGACACCGCCTACGTCGCCACCCAGCTCGGCCAACTCGCCTGGAACCAGGGCGACTACGAGGCGGCCCTCACCCACTACGCCCGAGCCCTCGCCGCCGACGAGAACTACCTCCCGGCCCTGGAGGGCCGCGCCCGTGCCCAGGCCGCTAGCGGCGACCGGACCGGCGCCCTGAACGGACTGCGCGACGTCGTCTCCCGCTACCCGCTGCCCGGCCCGCTCGTGGAACTCGGCGAGCTGTACGAGGCGGCCGGCGACAAGGTCAAGGCCGACGACCAGTACGCCCTGGTCGACGCCTGGACCGCCCTCGCCCGCGCCAACGGCGTCAACGCCGACCTCGACACCGCCCTCGCGGCCGCGGACCACGGCGACAAGGCCTCCGCGCTGCGCGCCGCCCGCGCCGAGTGGAAGCGCCGCGAGACCGTGCACACCGCGGACGCCCTCGCCTGGGCTCTGCACGTCAACGGCAAGGACGACGAGGCCCTGTCCTACGCGCGCAGGGCCACCGCGACCGGCTACCGCAGCGCCGCGTTCCTCTACCACCGGGGCGTCATCGAGCGCGCCACGGGCCACGCCGAGGACGCCCGCGAGCATCTGCGTGCCGCGCTGAAGCTGAACCCCGGCTTCTCGCCGCTGGGCGCCCGGGAAGCCCGTACCGCACTGAAGGACCTGGAGGCGGCCAAGTGACGCTCCGTCGGCTGTTCGCCTCCACCGCGGCCGTCCTCACGGCGGCCTGCGCGCTCGCGCTGGTCCCCTCCCCGCCCGCGAGCGCGCACCCCCTCGGCAACTTCACCGTCAACCGCTACGACGGCCTCGTCGCCGCCCCCGGTGAACTGCGCGTCCACCATGTCGAGGACCTCGCCGAGATCCCGGCCACCCAGGCCGAGCCCGACATCGAGAAGGCGGGCATGACGGAGTGGGCCCGGCAGCGCTGCGAGAAGGCGGCGCGGGGCAGCGAGGTAACGGTGGACGGCCGTACCGTCGATCTGAAGCTGAACGGCAGCCACGCGCGCGTGCGACCCGGTCAGGCGGGTCTGGACACCCTGCGCGTGGAGTGCCGGATGGCGGCGCAGCTCCCCGAGGGCGCCACCGACGCCATCGCCGTCGGCTTCCGCGGCGCGGGCGCCCAGTCCGGCCCCGGCTGGCGGGAGGTCACGGCGCGGGGCGACCGTATGACGCTCACCGCCTCGGACGTACCGAAGGAGTCGGTCTCCGGGGAACTGACCAAGTACCCGGAGGAGTTGCTCTCCTCCCCCGCCGACACCAAGTCCGCGTCGCTGCGGGTGCGCCCCGGCGGACCCGCCCTCGCGGAGTCCGAGCAGGACACCCCGGCCTCCTCCGTCCTGCCGCGCGGCGCCGACCGCTGGACGCGCGCGCTCGACAGCCTGGTCTCGCGCCAGGACCTCACCCTCGGCTTCGCCGCGCTCGCCCTGGTCATCTCGGTCTTCCTGGGCGCGATGCACGCGCTCGCCCCCGGCCACGGCAAGACCATCATGGCCGCGGTCGCGACGGCTCGCGGCGGCCGGGCACGCATGAAGGACGTCATGCCGCTGGCCGCCTCGGTGACGGTCACCCACACGCTCGGCGTGGTCGCCCTGGGCCTCCTGGTCACGGCCGGCTCGGCGGCGGCGCCCTCGGTGATCACCTGGCTGGGCATCGCCAGCGGTGCCCTGGTGATCGCCGCGGGCGCCAACCTCGTACGCCGGGCCTGGCACATGCGCAAGCACGGCCTCGGGCACGGACACGGACACGGACACGACCACTCGCACGACCACGATCACGATCACGATCACGACGCCCCGCACGGGCACTCACACGCTCACGACGACCACCCGCACCCCCATCCCCACGATCACACCCACGAGGCCGACCACACCCACGAACGCCAACCGGTCCTGGTCGCCGCCCACACCCACACCGCGACGGAACCCACCGCACCCGCAACGGCCACCACCCACTCACCCGCACACCACGACCACAGCCACCAGCACGACCACGACCATGACCACGATCGCCATACGCACGGCCACACCCACAAGCACGGCCTGCTCACCCACACCCACGGCGGCTTGACGCACACCCACCCCACCGCCCCCACCCTCCGCGGCACGATCCTCCTCGGCTTCGCCGGTGGTCTCGTGCCCAGTCCCTCCGCGGTCGTCGTGCTGGTCGGCGCGGCGGCGCTCGGCAAGGCGTGGTTCGGGCTGCTGCTCGTCGTGGCGTACGGCGTCGGGCTCGCCCTGACCCTCACGGCGGCGGGCTTCGCGGTCGTCAAGCTGGGTTCGGGGGTGACCCGGGTGCTGGACAGGCGTCCGCGCTGGACCACCCACCCGGCCACGACCTTCCTGCGCAGGACCGCCCCGCTGGCGTCCGCGTGTCTCGTCGTCCTGCTCGGGGCCGGATTGGTGTTCCAGGGGGCGGCATCCGTACTCGGCTGAGCTACTTTTGGGAAGAAATAGCACGGAGTGGAGATTTCGCACGCATGCGAATGGGGGACGTCCGTGTCCGAAGACCACGGCAGTGAACGTGTGATCGCGGGCCGCTACCGCCTCCTGTCCCCGCTCGGCGAGGGCGGCATGGGCACCGTGTGGCGGGCCCGTGACGAGGTGCTGTACCGCGAGGTGGCCGTCAAGGAGGTGCGCGCGCCGCACGGGTTGCCGGCGGCGGAGGTCGAGCGGATGTACGCCCGGCTGGAGCGGGAGGCGTGGGCGGCGGCGCGGGTCGCCAACCGCAATGTCGTCACGGTGTACGACGTGGCCGCACAGGACGGTCGGCCCTGGATCGTGATGGAGCTGGTCCGCGGTATCTCGCTGGCCGAACTGCTGGACGCCGAGGGCCCGTTGAGCCCGCAGCGCGCCGGGCACATCGGTGCCGAGGTGCTGGCGGCGCTGCGGGCCGCGCATGACGCCGGGGTGCTGCACCGGGATGTGAAGCCGGCCAATGTGCTGATGTCGAACGACGGCCGGGTGGTGCTCACCGACTTCGGGATCGCGATGGTCGAGGGCAGTTCGGCGCTGACGATGACCGGTGAGGTCATCGGCTCCCCGGAGTTCCTGGCCCCGGAACGGGCGCTGGGCCGTACGCCGGGCCCGGAGTCCGACCTGTGGTCCCTCGGGGTGCTCCTCTACGCGGCGGTGGAGGGCAACTCCCCGTTCCGCCAGAACACCCCGCTGAGCACTCTGCGCGCGATCGTCGACGACGAGTTGCCGCCGCCGCACCGGGCCGGTCCGCTCACCCCGGTCATCGAGGGGCTGCTGCGCAAGGACCCGGCCGAGCGGCTGTCGGCCGAGCGGGCCGAGCAGGACCTGCGGATCGTCGCCGCGGGAGGCACGCCGCGCGCGGACACCGTGCAGGCGAGCCCGTACACCCCGACGGTGGCGGCGTTCCCGGCGCCGGAGCGGACCGCCCCGACGGCCCCGGTCCCGGCGCCCACGCCGACCCGGCCCGTCACCCCCGCCGCCACCACGGCTCCGGTCCGCCCCGACCGCGACCGGCGCGCCGCCGTCACTCTGATCGCCGGCATCGCCGTCCTGGCGCTGGCCGTGGCGGGGCTGACGTATGCGCTTCTCAACCGTGGGGGCGACGGGAACCGTGGCTCGGGCGGTGAGAGCACCAACAGCCAGGTGGGTGGCGGGACTTCGCCGACCAGGACCAAGGACGAGGACGAGAACGCCGCGGGCGGAGCCGGGAGCCCGGCGCCGAGCAAGAGCGGCAGCCCTACGACCGCTCCGGCGCCGCAGTCCGTGCGGGTGTCGCTGGCGGGGGCCAACACCGAGTACTCCGGCGCCTGTCCGCCGTCGAGCGGCCAGGCGCCCGCCTTCACGGCGACGTTCACGGTGGGGCGGCTGCCGGCGCAGGTCAGCTATCGCTGGGTGTCCCGGGACGGCGACGTCATGGACCAGGGCTGGAAGACCCTGTCGTTCCCGGAGGGCGGGGATCGCACCAAGCAGGACCGGGTGTTCCTGACGACGTACGACGAGAGCGGGACCTTCGAGAGCGAGATCAGTGTCGAGGTGCGCGACCCGGTGGAGACGAAGTCGAACTCGGTGCCGTTCTCGGTGACCTGTGAGACGGAGACCCCGACGGGCGGGGTCTCACCAACGCCTACCGGGTCGCCCAGCTCGTAGGAGAGCGGCGGGCGGTCAGGCCGCGCTGTTCAGCACCGGCAGATAACCACCCGACTGGCCCGCGGCCGTCGGGTGGTACGACTCCGGGATGTTGAGCCAGCTCACGGCGTGCATCCACGAGCTGCCGGAGCAGATCTCGTGCCCGGTGAAGGTGGGTCGCACGTCGCCGAAGGTGAACCCGTGGTCCAGGGCGCGCTTCTCGGTCGCCGCGTCGATGTGGTCGGCGGCCTCGTTGAGCGCCCTGCGCTTGGTCTCGGACAGGCCCAGGCAGCCGGAGGCACCCAGCTTGTAGAAGCGCGGGTAGCCGAGCACGACCACATGGGCGGAGGGGGCCTTGGTGCGGATGGCCGAGTAGACGGTGTCGAGCCGGCCGGGGAGCGTCGAGTCGACGAACGCCTTGGCGGTGTTGATGCGGGAGACGCAGGCGCTGTCGGACTGCAGGACGCAGGTCTGCATGATGTCGGCGAACCCCGCGTCGTTGCCGCCGATCGTGATGGACACGAGGGCGGTGGAGGCGCTGAGCGGGCCGAGCTGACTGGCGGTCACATCACCCGTTCGAGCGCCCGAGCACGCTGTGAAGTCGAACGACGAGGGTGAGTTCGCGGCGGCCCACAGGTAGGGGTAGGCCCTGGTGCTGCGCGAGCAGTCGCCGCTTGAGGCGATGTAGCTGCCGGCGCCGAGGCCGGAGGAGTACGAGTCGCCGAGGGCCACGTAGCCGCCGGCGGCGGCGGTGTCGGCGGCCTGTGCGGACGCGGCCCCCGTGAGGGCGGTGCCGACGGCGAGGAGGAGCGAGGCGACGTATACGGAAAGTCGGGAACGTCTCATGGAACCTCCCTATAGCAGGATCACTGCAATAACCGTCGTACCAACTACGCGTGTTGACCGGAAGTGTCCATGCCAAGACCTTTCCGGGCATTGCGGGGTCGGTTCCTGTCGGTTTGCTGTGTGATTTGTTGCGTGTTCATGACAGGTCCGTTGACAGGTCGTCAACTCCCTTGTCGGTCACCGCAGGACCACAGATCCTTTACCTCGGCTTTGGAAACGGGAACGCGACGTTCCGAGGCCGTGCCCGCGATCACGCGCGCACCCCCCACAGACGTGCGCCCCACCCAGGCGCGCGCCGCCAAGAGGAGGACTCCCTCGTAATGGCACAACTGCGTAGCAGGAAAATACGGTTCGCCGCGATGACCGGCCTGGCGACCGCCGCCCTCGTGGGCGGGCTCACCTCCCTCCCCGCCCAGGCCGCTCCGGCCGAGGGCAAGGTCCTGGCCGCCGGCTCCCCCACGGCGATCAAGGACAGCTACATCGTCACGCTCAAGAAGAGCGCGGGCCTCAAGTCCGCCTCGGCCGCGGGCAGGGACGTCGTCGAGGAGTACGGCGGCACGGTGAAGAAGACCTTCACCAAGGCGCTGAACGGATACTCCGCCACCCTTTCCGCGGCCGAGGCCGAGAGACTCGCGGCCGACCCGGCGGTGGCCTCCGTCGAGCAGAACCAGAAGGTCCACCTGGCCGACACCACGCAGTCCAACGCCCCCTGGGGCCTGGACCGCATCGACCAGGCCGCCCTTCCGCTGTCCGGCACCTACACCTACCCGGACAGCGCGGGCAGCGGTGTGACGGCGTACGTCATCGACACCGGCGTACGCATCACGCACCAGCAGATCAGCGGTCGGGCCACCTACGGCTACGACGCCGTCGACGGCGACACCACCGCCTCCGACGGAAACGGCCACGGCACCCATGTGGCCACCACCATCGCGGGCTCGACCTACGGCGTCGCCAAGAAGGCGAAGATCGTGGCGGTGCGGGTGCTCGACAACGCGGGCTCCGGCACCACCGCGGGCGTGATCGCGGGCATCGACTGGGTGACCGACAACCACTCGGGTCCCTCGGTCGCCAACATGTCGCTCGGCGGCGGCGCCTCGTCCTCGCTGGACACGGCCGTCCGCAACTCCATCGCCAGCGGCGTGACCTACGCGATCGCGGCCGGCAACAGCAACACCAACGCCTCCTCGTCCTCTCCGGCCCGGGTCGGTGAGGCGATCACCGTCGGCGCCACCACCAGCTCGGACGCCCGGGCCAGCTACTCGAACTACGGCTCGGTCCTGGACGTCTTCGCGCCCGGCTCCTCGATCACGGCCGGCTGGAACACCAGCGACACCGCGACGAACACCATCTCCGGTACGTCGATGGCGACGCCGCACGTCGCGGGCGCCGCCGCCGTCTATCTGGCGGGCCACACCTCGGCCACCCCGGCCGCGGTGGCCTCGGCGCTGACCTCCGGTGCCACCGCAAACGTGGTCACCAGCCCCGGCAGCGGTTCCCCGAACCGGCTGCTGAAGCTCGTGCCGTGACGCACCCGCGCACCATCTGAACCACCGGTCCCCGCAGGCCACGCGCCCGCGGGGACCGGCTGTGCGCGGGCGTGAAACGAACAGATGTCAAGGGGCCTTTCGCATCTTGACGGCCGATGCGGCGCTGAGCCACATTGAAACCCGGCATCCGGCGCTTCGGGGGGCAAAGTCGCCAATGCAGACCATACGCATCAAGACAGCTTCGTCTCAGGACACCGAGGGCGCGCGACCAGGACCGGGGAGGGACCTGACGCCGCTGCTCGCGGGTGCCGCGACGGCTGTGGGGGCGATCGGCGCGGTGCTCGCGCTCGTCGACTCGGACTCGCCGCTGCGCGGTCCCTTCACTCTGTTCTTCCTGCTCGCGGCACCGGCGGCGGCGATCGCCGCGGCGCTGCGCGGGCTGGAACCCTTCGGTCGGGCCATCGCCGCGGTTGCGGGCGCGGTCGTCGTCAACATGCTGGTGACCCAGGGCATGCTGGCCGTGCACCAGTGGTCGGTACGCGGCGGGATCGTGGCGGTGACCGCGATCAGCGCTCTCATTCTCCTGCTGGTTCTGGTGCGGCGGCTGCGCGGCCGTACGACGCGAAGGCGGACTCCCTGACGTGGACATCAGCGTGTACCGCCCCGGGGAGCTCAGCTCCGCCGACCGGGCGGCGTGGACATCGATGCAGTCCAAGGCCCATCTGCAGGGCTCACCCGAGCTCGCCAACCCCTTCCTGTCGCCCGAGTTCGCGCTCGCCGTCGGCCGCTGCCGGCGCGGGGTGCGGATCGCGGTCGTCCGGGAGGGCGGCGAGCCGGCCGCCTTCTTCCCGTTCCAGCGGACGGCGGCCGGTGTCGGCCGGGCCATCGGCCTCGGCGTCTCGGACGCGCAGGGCGTCGTGCACCGGCCCGGGTTCGGCTGGGACGCCCAGGAGCTGCTGAAGGCGTGCGGGCTCGCCGTGTGGGAGTTCGACCACCTGGTGGAGGGACAGACGGCGTTCGCGGCGGGGGCCTCCGGCAGCTACCCGTCCCCGGTCATGGACGTCGACCAGGGCTACGACGCCTATCTGGCCCAACTCCGGGCGCAGTCACCGAAGTTCACCCGGACCACGCTGGCCAAGGAGCGCAAGCTGGGCCGGGACCACGACGGGGTGCGCTATGTGCACGACGAGCGCGATCCGGCGGCCCTGCGCACGCTCATGGCGTGGAAGTCCGCGCAGTACCGCAGGACGGGGCGCAGCGACCGGTTCGCGCACGAGTGGATCACCCGGCTGGTGCAGCAGCTGTTCCACACCCGTTCCGAGCCGTTCGCGGGGATCCTGTCGGTGCTGTACGCGGACGGCAGGCCGATCGCCGGGCACTTCGGGCTGCGTACCGAGCGGGTGCTGGCCTGCTGGTTCCCGGCGTACGACCCGGCGTTCTCGAAGTACTCGCCGGGTCTGGTGCTGCATCTGCGGATGGCCGAGGCGGCCGCCGCCGACGGCATCGGCCATCTCGACCTGGGCCGGGGCCAGAAGGAGTACAAGGACTCCCTGAAGACACGTGAGCTGACGGTGTCGGAGGGGTGGGTGACCAGGCGTCACCCGGTCGCGTTCGGGCATCGGGCACGCCGTGCCCCGGTCCGGGCGCTGCGCAACACCGTGCAGGCACGGCCGGAGCTGTTCGAACCGGCGGACCGGCTCCTCAAACGTATGGGGAAGATCCGTTCCGGACGTAGCTAACTCCGGTCAAACCAACAAAAACGTGAGGGCTCGTTCCAGCTCTTGCCATACAGGCGCAATCGTCAATACCGTCGTATATCTCACTCGCATCGGACGGTCGGCCGCGGCTCTAGGGGAGGGCTCAAGGACCGCGACGGTCCCGACGCGGGGCGTGGTAGGGGGGTGCTCGGTGAAGGTGTCCGCACTTGCGACCGGGTCATGCCGCGCGACCGGCTGCCGCTTTTCGGGTGGTCGGCCAGAAATGCCAGCTCACCACACGCGTGCGGAGATCCACTCCGCCGTGCCGTGAGTGAGGAACCCCCCTTTCGAACCGGACACAAAACCGGGCCGCCCAGGGGCGGGCGGTCCACCGGACGAGAGGGACCAGACTCATGAGCTCAGTTCTGCGCCCGGCGGTCGCGGACCAAGGTCCGAGCACCGCCGGCAAGTACCGGCCTGTCTCCACGCACCTGGCCATCGCGCCGCCGGTGAGCGTGGTGATCCCGGCCATGAACGAGGCGGAGAACCTGCCGTACGTCTTCAAGACCCTGCCGGACTGGATACACGAAGTGGTTCTGGTGGACGGCAACTCCACCGACGACACCGTGGCGGTGGCCCGGGAGCTGTGGCCCGAGGTGAAGGTCGTGCGGCAGCGCGGCAAGGGCAAGGGGGATGCCCTGACCACCGGGTTCGAGGCGGCCACCGGCGACATCATCGTGATGGTCGACGCGGACGGCTCGGCCGACGGCAACGAGATCCTGTCGTACGTCTCCGCGCTGCTCTCGGGCGCGGACTTCGCCAAGGGGTCCCGTTTCGCCAACGGCGGCGGCACCGACGACATGACGCCGATCCGCAAACTGGGCAACTGGGCGCTGTGCACGGCCGTCAACCGCAAGTTCGGCGCCCGCTACACCGATCTCTGCTACGGATACAACGCGTTCTGGCGGCACTGCCTGGACAAGATCGAACTCGACTGCACCGGCTTCGAGGTGGAGACCCTGATGAACATCCGGGTCGTCAAGGCGGGCCTGAAGGTGCAGGAGATACCCAGCCACGAGTACCTCCGCATCCACGGCACGAGCAATCTGCGCGCCGTGCGGGACGGACTGCGGGTGCTCAAGGTGATCCTCACGGAGCGCTCCAACCGGCGTGATCTGCGCCGCCGCCGGAACCACGCCCAGGTGCTCAGCTCGGTGCGGGGAGAGGCGTCTTGAGCGGTCCCGACATCTCCGTCGTGATCTGCGTGTACACCGAGGACCGCTGGGAGGACATCCTCGCGGCGGTCGCCTCGGTGCGGGCGCAGGCGTATCCGGCGCTGGAGACGCTGCTGGTCGTCGACCACAACGAGGCGCTCCTGGACCGGCTGACCAAGGAGTACAAGGAGTCCGCGGAAGGCGCGACCGATGTGCGGGTGCTGGCCAACGCGGGCCCCCGCGGCCTGTCCGCCGGCCGCAACACCGGCATCGCCGCCTCGTACGGCGAGGTCATCGCGTTCCTCGACGACGACGCCGTGGCCGAGCGGGACTGGCTCAGGCACTTCGCCGCCGGGTACGCCGACCCGAGCGTGATGGCCGTCGGCGGGCGTACCGAGCCGATCTGGGCGTCGGGGCGGCGGCCGGACTGGTTCCCGGAGGAGTTCGACTGGGTCGTCGGCTGCACCTACCGGGGCCTGCCGCAGGGGCTGGTCGAGGTGCGCAACGTCCTCGGCGGCAACGCCTCCTTCCGGCGCACCGCGTTCGACTTCGCGGGCGGTTTCGCCACCGGCATCGGCCGCGACGGCGACCGGCTGCCGCTGGGCTGCGAGGAGACGGAGCTGTGCATCCGGCTCACCCGGGCCCGGCCCGACGCGGTCCTGCTGATCGACGACCGCGCGGTGATCCACCACCGGGTTCCGGGAGCGCGCGAGCACTTCCGGTACTTCCGCACCCGCACCTACGCCGAGGGCCTGTCGAAGGCGCTGGTGGCCCGAAGTGTGGGCGCCGACAAGGGACTTGAGTCCGAGCGCAGGTACGCCACCCGGGTGCTGCCGGCCGGGGTGGCGCGCGGCGTCCGGGATGCCGTACTGGCCCGGCCGGGCGGTGCGGGGCGGGCGGGTGCGATCGTCGCGGGGGTGCTGACGGCGGCCGGTGGGTACGTGGTGGGGAGTGTCCGGGCGCGCCGGGGAGGCGCCACGTACTCGGTGGCGGGGCTCGCCGGGGAAACGGGCAGCGAGGAGGAACCGGGCATCGAGGGGGGAACGAGATGACCGACGCGCCTGTGCCGATCCTGATGTACCACGCCGTCTCCACCTCGCCGAACGACGCCACCCGTGAGCTTTCGGTGGCGCCGGAGGCGTTCGCGGAACAGATGGCGCTGATCGGCGATCTGGGCCTCACGCCCGTCAGGACGGCCGATCTCGCGGCGCGCTGGCGTTCCGGCAAGCCGCTGCCCGAGCGGCCGGTGCTGATCACCTTCGACGACGGCTACGAGGGCGTGCACCGGCACGCCCTGCCCGTGCTCGCCAAGCACGGCTTCGCGGCCACGGTGTTCGTCTCCACGGGCTGGCTGAAGGGCCCGCACGACATGGGCGGCGGCCTGGACACCATGCTCGACTGGGACCAGGTCCGCGAACTCGCCGAGGCGGACATCGAGATCGGCGGCCACAGCCACACGCACCCCCAGCTCGACCAGCTCCCGGACGCCCGGCTGCGCTCCGAGCTGATCCTGTGCAAGGAGATCGTCTCGGACCTGCTGGGCACCGTCCCGGCCTCGTTCGCCTATCCGTACGGCTACTCCAGCCGCCGGGTGCGCGAGGCGGTGCGGGAGACCGGGTACGCGCAGGCGCTGGCGGTCAACAACGGCCTGGCGCGGCGCCGGCAGGGGCCGTACGCCCTCACCCGGCTCACCGTGCGCCGCACCACCGGTATCGAGGAGTTCGGGCGGCTGGTCGAGGGCCGTGCCGTTGCCCGCGCCTTCGCCCGCGACCGTGCCCTCACCAAGGGGTACGCCGTGGTTCGCAGAGCCCGACAGATCCGCCGGAAGGCCAGCCGTTCCCGTGTCTGACACGACGACCACGACCGAGCCCGCCTCGACGAACGCGACGGCGCCCGAGCGGTCGGGGCGCCGGCTTCGCCTGCCCGGCATGGGCGGGCCCTCCGGGGGCAGTCAGCTGTTCCGCAACGCCTACGCCCTGATGATCAACACCGGCATCTCCGCCGTGCTGGGGCTGGGCTTCTGGCTGGCCGCCGCCCGCTACTACTCCGATTCCGCGGTCGGCCAGGGCTCCGCCGCGATCGCCGCGATGAAGTTCCTCGCGGGGCTCACCGCGGTGACGCTGACGGGCGCGCTGGCCCGGTTCATCCCGGTGGCGGGACGCAGCAGCGCCCGGCTCATCTTCCGGACGTACGCGGGCAGTTGTGTGATCGTGGCGCTGGCCGCGGGCGTCTTCCTGCTGACGCTGGACCTGTGGGGGCCGTCGTACCGGTTCCTGAACGGGGCGGCGGGCGGGCTCTTCTTCGTCGTGGCCGTCATCGCCTGGAACCTGCTCACGCTCCAGGACGGCGTCCTGACCGGGCTGCGCAGCGCGGTGTGGGTGCCGGTCGGCAATACCGTGTTCTCCGCGGTGAAGCTGGGGCTGCTGGTGGCGTTCGCGGTGGCGATCCCCACCGCCGGTGTGTTCGTGTCGTGGGTCGCGGCGATCGCGGTGTCGGTGCTGCCGCTGGGCTGGCTGGTGTTCCGGCGCCTGGTGCCGCGCCATGTGGCGGCGACCGAGGACCACGCCGCCCCGCCGTCCCTGCGGGAGGTCGGGAGATTCCTGGCGGGCGACTACACCGGCTCGCTGTTCTCGCTCGCCGTGGTCTATCTCATCCCGGTGATCGTGGCCGCTCAGGTCTCCTCCGAGGACAACGCGTACTTCTACATCACGGCCACGATCGGCGGCACCGTCAATCTGCTCGCCATCAACATGGGCGCCTCCCTCACGGTCGAGGGCTCGCACGACCCGGGGCGGCTGGCCGCCAACACCCGGGCGGCGCTGAGGCGCATGGCGCGGATCATGGTGCCGGTCGCCGCGATCCTGTTCTTCGGGGCGCCCTGGATCCTGGGCGTCTTCGGCTCGGGCTACGCGGACGCGGCGACGCCGCTGCTGCGCTGGTTCGCGGTGGGCGCGCTGCTGCGGGTCGTCATGGAGACGTACTTCGCGGTGCTGCGCGCCCAGAGCCGTACGGCGGGACTGGCGTGGCTGCAGGGAGTGCTGTGCGTCCTGGTGCTGGGCCTGACGCTGCTGCTGCTCCCCCGGATGGGCCTGACCGGCGCCGGTGTCGCCGAGATCGCGTCCCTCTCGGTGATCGTGGCGGTCGCCGCGCCCAAGCTGTACCGGACCGTGCGGGCGACCTCGGCCGAGGTCCCCGAGGACGCGGCCCCCGACGGTGACCTCGCCGACCTGGGGGCGCGCGAGGTGCCCGAGGGGGCCCGCAAGCGCATGCCCGCCTGGGCGCTGGACACCGACACCCTCGCCCTGGGCGTCCATGTCGACTTCGACCACCTGGAACGCCGGCCCGATGTCCGCCCGGGCCCGGGCACGCCGCCCACGGGCACTCCGTCGGTCCGCCCGGAACACCGGCCGACCTGGGCGCGGGGGCCCGAACTCGGGCTGCCGGTCGAAGAGCGCGCGCCGGGGGCGGAGGCCTCGATGGGGCCCGCCGAGGTGGACGCCCCGTTCGAGTCGGAGTTCGACGCGGGCAAGGGCGAGGAGGCCACGGCGGAGGAGCGCGCGGAGGCCGCCGTACCGGAGGAGGCCGCCGTACAGCCGGAGAACGCCGTACGGGGAGAGCCTCCCCTGCCCGAGGAGCCCGTACGACAGCCCGCCGCACCCGAGCCCACCTGGCGCGAGCGGCTGCTGCCGACCCGTCTCGGGGTGGTCCTCGGCTGTCTGCTGGTCGCCGCGCTGCTGCTGTACTGGGTGCCCGCGCTGCGGCTCGGCGAGGCCGACCTGGACGGGATGGGCGGGCTCGGACTGATCTCGGTGCTGCCGCTGCCGACACTGGTCGGGGCCGCGCTGCTGGCGGTGACGTTCGCCTCGCTGCTGTGGCTGGGCCGCGAGCACCGGGCGTTGCTGCTGGTCACCCTGCTGGCGACGGTCGTTTCGCTGCACGCCCTGCCGGCGCTGATCGAGACCGAGCCGCGGTTCGCGACGGCCTGGCAGCACCTCGGCTTCCTGGACTACATCGACCGCACCGGGTCGGCCGTGCCCGACCTGGACGCGCGCTGGAGCTGGCCGGGCTTCTTCGCGGCGGCGGCGTTCGTCGCGAAGGCGTGCGGGCTCGGTGACCTCACCGAGGTCATCCGCTGGTGGCCGCTCACCATGCAACTGCTGTACCTGGTGCCGATGTTCCTGCTGGTGCGCCATATGCGGGCGAGCTGGCGGGCCAAGTGGACCGGCATCTGGGTGTTCGTGCTCAGCGGCTGGGTCGGCCAGGACTACTTCTCCCCGCAGGGCTTCACGTATCTGCTGTACCTCGTCTTCGCGGCGATCCTGCTGGTCTGGTTCCGCGCCCCGCACGTGATCTGGACGAAGCGGCGGCCCGGCGAGGTCGAGGTCGAGCCGACGGACCGGCGGCAGCGGGGCGTGCTGCTGCTGGTCGTGACCGGGCTGTTCGCGGCGAGCGTCCCGGCCCACCAGCTCACGCCGTTCGTGATGCTGGGCGTGCTGACGGCGCTCGTCCTGATCGGCAAGTCCGAACTGCGGGGCCTGCCCATCCTGTTCGGTGTCATGGTGACGGTCTGGATCGGCTTCATGGCCGAGCCGTACTGGTCCGGGCACTTCGACGAACTCTTCGGCGGGGTCGGCGGCGTGGGCGGCAATGTGTCGTCGTCGGTCTCCGGCCGTATCGAGGGCGGCAGCTCCACCCACAAACTCGTGCTCTACGCGCGCGTGCTGCTGGCCGGCTCGGTGATGGCCTTCGCCTGCTGGGGCTGGTGGCGCCGCCGCTTCCACCACTATCGGGAGCGCTCGCTGCTCGTCCTCACCTTCGTACCGTTCCTGGGCTTCGGCATGCAGTCGTACGGCGGTGAGATGGCGCTGCGCGTCTTCATGTTCGCCCTGCCCGGCGCCGCCCTGCTCACCGGTCTCGCCTTCTTCCCGCGCACCGGCGTCACCACCAAGGAGCGCGACAAGGACCGGGTGAGCCTGGCGCCGCTGGCCGCGCTCATGGCGGGCCTGGTGCTGATGGGCGGGTTCCTGGTGGCCCGTTGGGGCAACGAGCCGTTCGAGCGGGTGCGGCCCGGCGAGGTCGCCGCCATGGAGTACGTGTACGCCCACGACGATCCGAGCCTCAGGCTGCTGTGGCTGAGCAGCGATCCGGTGAACGACGTGACACCGGCGATGCCGTGGGGCTCGCGGGACATGGAGAAGGTCGCGTATGTGCCGACGCAGGCGCCGGTCGACCCGGTGCTGGTGTCGGGCCTGGTGAAGGCGCTGAAGGACGCGGGCCCGAACTCGTATCTGATGATCAACCGGGGTCAGGTCACCTATCTCCGCCTGGACCTGGGCTACTCCGCGACCTGGGAGTCGCGGCTGATCGAGAACCTCGACGAGCGGCGGGAGCTGAAGAAGGTCTTCGTCAACGCCGACGTGACGATGTACGCGCTGAAGAAGCAGCCGGCCGGTGGGATCCCCGAGGCCGACCCCGGTCCGATCGGGCCGCAGGTGACCTGGACGCCGTGGTCGGTGGTCGGCGGGTTCGCGGCCGTCGCGCTGATCGTGCTGCTGATGGCCCGCGAGATCGTCCGGGTGGCGACAGCGCCCAGCGTGCGGCAACTGCGGTGGCTGCAGAGCAGCTTCTGGTTCTCGCTGCCGCTGCTGGCGGTGCTGCTGGCCTCGCTGGTGCAGCGGTTCCTGACGATCAAGTGACGGTCAAGCAAGGGACGGCGGAGGTGGGGACGGCGGAGGTGAAGTGGCTCAGCGCTTGAGCCACTTCACCTCGTACGCCTGCAGCACGACCTTCTCGCCGTCGATCTTCGTGCTGGTCTGCCGGTCCAGGGTGTTCACCGCGAGGATCACCTTGTCCGTGGCCAGGACCCGGACGTCGGGACTGTCCACGGGCACCTCCTTGTACTGGGTGCCAGGCCCGAACTCCCTGCCGAACCGGGAGACCAGGTCGTACATCGGCAGCTTCTTCCCGCCGCTCGCGCTGTCGGTCGGCGTCCACAGACAGCCGGCGCACTCGGTGCCCTTCTCCTCCTCCGGGTTCCAGTAGAAGGCGGAGGAGGCGCCGCCCTTGGCCAGCGCCATCATCCCGGCGGCCTGGACGGCGACGCGGCGGGTCTCGGACCAGCCCTTGCGGTCGTCGTTGCCGTCGGCGGGCTCGACGTAGTACTCCGCCCACCACAGCGGCAGATCGCCGGTCTGCTCGCGCACCCACCGGCTGACGGCCGTGAACTTGTCGGTGGCCGTGAACTCGTCGGGCAGGAGCTCGTCGTCACGGGTGTAGCTGGAGCCGTCCACGACGACGAAGTCGGCGCCGGCCTTGTGCTCGTTCCAGTACTCGAAGGCGTCGACGGTGCGCCGGTCCAGGGCGCCCCAGGGGCCCTTCAGCGCCGCCGAGGCCTCCTCCGCGCGCGGGTCGACGCTGTCCATCACGATGTACGGCCCGCCGACCATGATCTCCGGGTTGACCTTCTTCAACGCCTTGTAGACGAGGTTGTACAGCTTGGTGTAGCCCTCGTAGTCCCAGCGGCCCTCGGCGTCGTTCCAGAAGCCCTTGGCCTCGTTCCAGACGATGAAGTGCCGTACGTCCGGGTAGCGCTTGGCGACGGTCACCGCGAGCGCGGCGAAGTCCTCGAAGTGCTCGGGGTCGGGTGCCGTCTCCAGGGCGGCCTGGCTCCAGTCGGTGTTGTCGACACCGGCCTCGCCGCCCTTCATCCAGTCGGGGGCGCAGCACAGGGTGACGACCGGGGTGCTGCCGGAGGCGCGGATGAAGTCGATACGGCGGTCCAAGTCCTCGAAGTCGTAACGCCCCCTGACCGGCTCGGGGTTGTCGGCGCCCCACCCCATGATGTGCTGGATCTGCGGCATCCCGCCGGCGTCCGCGAGGCGTCCCTCGACGCGCTCGACCGCGGCCGGGGCGCCCTCGTCCGCGCTGTTCTGCGTGTGTGTGAACCCCCAGCCCACATCCGGATTCCTCGCGTCCGGCGTCGAGCTCGGGGTGCCGTGCGGCCGGTCCCCGTCCCGTGAGGTGCCGTCGGTGTTCACGCCGTTCCCCGGAAGCGTGTTGAGGAGGGTCACGACCAGCGCCAGAGCCGCCGCACCCACGCCGAGCAGTGCGGTGAGCCGCCACCGCCGTGGCCCCGAATTCCACCCATGACGTCCCATCAAGGACAACGGTAACGGGGGCGTCGGCGGCTCGGGCGGCTTTCGTCCTACACGGTCCGGTAACAGAACGGAGGGGCGCGGCGGAAGCACACGGCACTGCCACCACCGGGCGTCGTCACCTGGAAACCGGGTGCACACGGCGCTTTCGTGCCGGATCATGGCCGCATGTCTGCGAACCCACACGACGCTCTGCCGATCCGGCTCAACGTCGACGACAGCGACTCGCCGTCCGACGTCGTCGACGCGCTGTTCCTCGGCCGCTTCGCGACGGGCGAGCAACCGTACTCGCACGCGGCGAACATCGACCGCGTACGGTCCGGGGCGACGCTGCTGCCGCCGGGCGCCCGGGTGCTGCGCGCCGCCCGCGACGACGACCGCAGTGCGACGCTGGCGGAGGGCGACGGCTGGACCCTGCTGATCTCCCGCTGGAACCGCGGCGCCGACGTCACGGTGACCGCGACCAGCGAGGAGCTTGCGGCGCAAGTGCTGGGCGAGGCGACGGACGGCGCGGTGGACGAGCCCGAGCCGCAGCCGGAGAACGTGACCATGGGCTTCTGGTACGTCTCCCCCAGGCGCGGCCCGCACCGTACGACCCGGCAGATCTCGGCGGGCACCTGGGACGAGGTGCGGGACAACTACACCGCGCCGGTCGCGGACGCGATGGACCGGCTGATGAAGACGACCCCGGAGGACATCGCGGGCCGTCTGCTCCTGCTGCACGGCCCGCCCGGCACCGGCAAGACGTCGGCGCTGCGCACCCTGGCCCGCTCCTGGCGGGACTGGTGCCAGGTGGACTGTGTCCTGGACCCGGAGCGCCTGTTCAGCGACGTCGGCTATCTCATGGACATCGCGATCGGCGAGGAGGACTCGACCGGCAAGGGCCGCTGGCGGCTGCTGCTCCTGGAGGACTGCGACGAACTGATCCGCGGCGAGGCGAAGCACACGGCCGGACAGGCGCTGTCCCGGCTGCTCAACCTGACGGACGGACTGCTCGGCCAGGGCCGCAACGTCCTGGTCGGGGTGACGACCAACGAGGACCTGGAGCGCCTCCACCCCGCCGTCGTCCGCCCCGGCCGCTGTCTGGCCCGTATCGAGGTGGGGCCGCTGACGCGCCGGGAGGCCGTGGGCTGGCTGGGCACCGAGGAGGGCGTCGGCCGGGAGGGGGCGACCCTGGCGGAGCTGTACGCGCTGAAGCGGGGGACGTCTCCGACGTCGCTGCCGGAGCCTCGGGAAGGGGCGGACGCGGGGCTGTATCTGTAGTGCTTTGATGGACGTATGACCCTGTTCGTCGGCACGTCGGGGTGGCAGTACCGGGACTGGCGGGAGGTGTTGTACCCGCCGGACGTCCCCCTGCGGCTGTGGCTTGAGGAGTACACGGCGCACTTCGCCACGGTCGAGATCAACAACGCCTTCTACCGCCTGCCGACGCGGGAGAACTTCGAGGCGTGGCGGGACCGGGTGCCGGGTGACTTCGTGGTCGCGGTGAAGGCGAGCCGCTACCTGACCCATATCAAGCGGCTACGGGATCCCGAGGAGCCGGTGACACGTCTGATGACCCACGCGGAGGGGCTGGGCGCCCGGCTGGGCCCGGTCCTGCTGCAACTTCCGCCGACGCTGCGGGCGGATGCCGGTCTGCTGGACGCCTGCCTCGCCTGTTTCCCGGCGTCGACACGGGTCGCGGTCGAACCCCGGCACGACAGCTGGTGGACGTCGGAGATCCGCGGGGTCCTGGAGTCCCGGGGCGCCGCCCTGTGCTGGGCCGACGCCGGGTCCCGCCCCGTGACCCCGCTGTGGCGCACCGCCGACTGGGGCTACGTCCGCTTCCACGAGGGCCGCGCCCAGCGCTGGCCGCACTACGGCCGCCAGGCCCTGGACACCTGGGCACACCGCATCGCCGACACGTGGTCCGCCGGCGAGGACGTGTACGCGTACTTCAACAACGATCCGACGGGGGCGGCCGTGGAGGACGCGATGACGTTCGCCAGGGCGGCGAGGGCGGTGGGCCTGCAACCGACTCGCACCCCGAAGCGCCTGGCGCACGCCTAGGGCCGGTCGTTCCGCAACGCCGCGCTCCCGCTCAGCCCTCCTCACCTCAGCCCTCCCGCTCCGCCCTCCTCACTCAGCGCTCCCCGTAAGCCGCCCGCAGGGCATCCCGGACGGCGGCGAGTGCCGCCTTCTCGTCCTGACCCAGCCGCCGGGCCCGCTCCGCGTACACCTGCGCGGCCGACGCCAGCTCCCGTTCCGCCGCGGAGCCCGCCGCGGCGACGAACGTGCCGTTGCGGCCCCGCGTCTCGATCACCCCGTCGCTCTCCAGCGCCCGGTACGCCTTGGCGACCGTGTTGGCCGCCAGCCCCAGCGACTCGGCCAGCCCCCGCACGGTCGGCAGCCGGTAGCCCACCGGCAGCACCCCCGATCGCGCCTGCTCGGAGATCTGCGCCCGTACCTGCTCGTACGGTGCGGCACTGTCGTCGATGCGGATCTTCAAAGTCACGCGGCGATTGTCCCGTACCCCGCGGAAAATGAGAGGCACCGTGGCGCATCTCCCCCGTAGCGTGCGCCGCGATGACTATTACCGTGCGCCCCCTGCGTCCCGACGTCCGCGCCGACGTCGAGGGCTTCTCCCATGTCCGCCACCTCGCGCTGCCCTTCATGGTGGGGACCCCGGACGCCCTCGCCTACGACGTCACACACATCCACCCCGACGCCCGGTACCGGCCCCTCGTCGCGGAGGAGGACGGCGAGGTGATCGGCACCGCCCAGGTCGGGCTCGTCCACGACAGCCCGGAGCCCGGCCAGGGCTTCATCAACGTGTACGTCCACCCGGAGCGCACCCGGCGCGGCGCCGGCACGCTGCTGGTCCGCACCGCCGAGGAGTACCTCGCCGGGCAAGGAGCGACCAGGCTGTTCGCGTGGATCCTCGACGCACCGGGCAACCGCGCCTTCGCCGAGCGGCACGGCTACCGCGCGGGCCGCTCGGCGCACTTCCTCCGGCTGGATCTGGCGGGCGGCACGCTGCCCCCGCTCCAGACCCCGCCCCCGGGCGTCGAGTTGCGCACGGCAGCCGACTTCGCGGACGATCCGCGCCCGCTGTTCGAACTGGACGCGGAGACGGCGTCGGACGAACCGAGCGACGTCACCTACGAGTTCACGGACTACGAGGCCTGGCTGGAGGAGACCTGGAACCATCCGCTCCTCAGCCATGAGCTGACCTCCGTCGCGGTGGTCGACGGCCGTCCCGCGGCCTTCAGCCTGGCCCGCACGGACGGCGGCACCCGGTACACCAACGCCATGACCGGCACCGCCCGCGCCTTCCGCGGCCGCGGCCTGGCCAAACTCGCCAAGAACGACTCCCTGCACCGCGCACGCGCCGCCGGTCTCACGGAGGCGTTCACGGGCAACGACACCGGCAACGCCCCCATGCTCGCGATCAACAAGTGGTTCGGCTACGAGATCTGCGCGACGGAGGTCCGCCATGTCCGCGAACTCGGCTGAGCGGCCGCGCCCGCTGGACGTGGTCCTCGTCAAGGGCGGCCGTACGAAGATCCGTTACGCGGCCGAGCTGGTCGCCGACGACGGCACCCGTATCGCCGTCCGGGCCCCCTGGTCCGGCGCCGGGGTCCGTGACTTCGGCTTCGTGCGGTTCGAGCCGGGCGATGTCTTCACCGAGTACTACTGGCGCGACCGCTGGTACGCCGTGAAGGAGGTCCGCGACAGCGCGGGCGCCCTCAAGGGCTGGTACTGCGACATCACCCGCCCGGCCACGCTGTCCGGCGCCGAGCTGGTCGTCGAGGACCTCGACCTGGACCTGTGGCGGTCCGCCGACGGCACGGACGTACGCCGTCTCGACGAGGACGAGTTCGCCGAGAGCGGCCTGGCGGAGTCGGACCCCGAGGCCGCCGCCGCGGCGTTGGCGGCCCTGGACGAGCTGGAGGCGTTCGCCGGCGCGGAGGGCGGCCTGGAGTCCCTGCTCGCGTAGCGCCCCGGCCCAGGCCCTGTCGTCAGACTCCCGCCACCACGGCATACCGCTCGTCGTCCACGGCCTTCCCCCAGAGCAGCTCGTCGTCCGACAGCCGCTCCACGCGCACGTGTGCGGCGAGCGGGGCGAGCAGGCCGGTGAGCCGATCCGCCGGTATGCCGACGGGGCTGACCGTCCCCCACACGCCCTCGACCAGCACCAGCCGTCCCCCGGGTCGCAGCAGCCCCGCCCAGTGCCGCAGCACGCGCGCGGGGTCGGGCAGCGTCCACAGGACATGCCGTACGAGGACGACGTCGTACCGCTCCTCTCCGACCGGCGGCGCCGCCGCGTCACCGACCAGGAACGCCGCGTCACGCCCGGCGAGCTTGGCGCGGGCGAGGTCCACCATCGCCGGGGACCGGTCCACGCCCGTGACCCGGTGTCCCTGTTCGGCCGCGAGCAGCGACAGGCTTCCGGTGCCGCAGCCGAGGTCCAGCACGTCACACGCGCGCCCGGGCAGCCACGAGCGCAGCCGGGAGGCCCAGGCCTGGCGCACGTCGGGGTCGCGCAGGCCGTGGTCCGGCTCGTCGTCGAAGGAGGGGGCGGCGGCGTCCCAGTCCAGGTCCGCGCCTGTGAGGGCGGGCTCACCGTTCGTCATGTCGGTCATGGGCCAAGAGTGACACCCGCCACTGACAGTCGAATGGTGACAGCCGCCACTGACAGGACCAGCGGCGATGAGCAACTCTCCCCGAAAGGGTCTACCTCCATATGAACGAGGAACTCGGTGGACCCCGAAGGAGGCAGCCATGCGCCGTGTGACCGTGCAGAAGCCCCTGAAGAGGAAGACGGACGCCCGCCGGGTCCGGGAGGAGGCCGACGAGCGCCCCTCGGGACGAGCGGAGGTCCGCAAGGACATCGCACGCACCTGGTGGCCGGACGGCTGAGACGCCCTGCCGGCCCCGGACAACGAAAACGCAGACAACGAAAACGCGTCAGGTCAGCCGCTTGCGGTAGTGGATGCGGTCGTACCGGCCGTCCACCCGACGTTCGACGACCTCATAGCCGTACTTCGGGTAGATCTTCTGGTTCTCCCACATCTTCGCGTTCGTCAGAAGCCTGACCTCGGGCAGGCCGAGCGCACGCGCGCGTGCGTCCACGAAGTGCAGCAGCCGTCGCCCCACGCCCGTGCCGTGCGCGTCGGGGTGGACGGCGATGCTGTCGAGGTACAGGTGGTCCGCGTACGCCTCGATCACCACGAGGCCGATCACCGGATCACCCGTCACGAACACCTTCCCCGCGGCCACGTCCGCCGCGTGGTCCGCCTCCATGGGCACGGGCACCAGGCCGATGCGCTCGATGTAGGGCGTGTAGGCCGCGTCGGTCACGTCCTTCACCGCGGGTACGTCGGCGTCCGTCGCGGGCCGGATCTCCTCGCTAGTCATGACATGAACGCTAGCTACCTGATCCCAGTCCGAACACTCCCTTAAGGCGACCCTAAAGATCGCCATCACCCGCCTTCAGCAGGCGATTTCACGGTTTCCTCGGGCTAGCTTCTGATCGCCCCCACGGGATTCACCCCACGTATCAGAACGCAGAACCCCCCTGAGGAGATCTTCCATGCCCGCACGCCGCAAGGCCGCCGCCGTCGCCACGCTCGGCCTGACCCCGCTCGCCCTGACCGCCCTCGCCACCACCCCCGCCGCGGCGCACGGTTCGATGGGCGACCCGGTGAGCCGGGTCTCGCAGTGCTACGCGGAGGGTCCGGAGAGCCCGAAGTCCGACGCGTGCAAGGCGGCGGTCTCGGCGGGCGGGGCGCAGGCCCTGTACGACTGGAACGGCATACGCATCGGCGACGCGGCCGGCCGGCACCAGGAGCTCATCCCGGACGGCAAGCTGTGCAGCGCGAACAGCGAGGAGTTCAAGGGCCTCGACCAGGCCCGCGCCGACTGGCCGGCGACGCGTGTGAGCAGCGGGTCGTACACCTTCAAGTACCGCGTGACCGCCCCGCACAAGGGCACCTTCAAGGTCTACGTCACCAAGCCGGGCTACGACCCCGCCAAGCCGCTGGCCTGGAACGACCTGGATCTGGCGAACCCGGTGGCGACGGCCACGGACCCGGCGGCCTCGGGCGGCTTCTACACGTTCTCCGGCACCCTGCCCCAGCGTTCGGGCAAGCAGCTGCTGTACGCGGTCTGGCAGCGCTCGGACAGCCCGGAGGCCTTCTACTCCTGCTCGGACGTCACCTTCGGCGGCGGCAGCGGCGGAAACGGCGGCGGCTCCGACACAGGCGACTCCGGCAGCGCCGGCGACTCCGGTCACTCCGGCGGCGGGGCCGCGCCCGCCCCGAGCGCCTCCGCGCCCTCCGAGGAGCAGATCGAGGCCGGTGCCGACCAGTCGACGATCGAGCACCACGGCCATGGCGACCAGGACGCCAGTACGTCGGCGGAGCCGGCCGCGGCGGCCGCTGAGGCTCAGCCCGCCGCACCGGCCAACCGGCCGAAGGCGGCCGGTGCGAGCGAGAACCTCGCGGAGACCGGCGGGGACGGCAACACGCCGTATCTCGCGATGGGCGGCGCGGCCACCCTGGCGCTCGGTTCGGCGGTCCTGTTCGCGTCGGTGCGCAGGCGCGCGGCCGGCGGGGCGGGCCGCGGGCGCGGGGCCGCGGGGGGCCCCCCCCCGCGACGCGGCGGTGGAGGCGCTGCGCTTCCTGGACACGGACGAGCTCCCGGCGGG